>JAWOHG010000035.1:0-6667 GCA_046485245.1 bacterium | reverse complement strand
CCAGGGGCGAGGGTTTGGGCGTTGGGCTTTGCGCCCTGGCCCCCGGCCAATCTTCGATCTCCGATTGTCGATTTTCGATTGTCGATCGCCTTCGGTCGGCTGGTCCGCGTGAGGTCCTTCGCTTCGCTCAGGACGACCGCCTTCGCGGTCGTTTACTGTTCAAGGGACGAGGAGCGGGGGGGGCGAGGGGTTGGGGTTTGGGCTTTGGGCGTTGGGCGTCTGGCGTTAGGCGTCTGGCGTCTGGCTTTCGCCCTAAAGTTCCCAGCGTTTGCGGCTGATGGTGAACACCGAGCCGTTGGCCATCGCGTCCCAGGCGACGTCGGCCGTGCTGACCTGGCGAGTCGAGATGATGCGCACCGACTCGCCGGTGCCGAACCACAAGCCCGGCATCGGGCGCTCGGGGAGCGGCGGGATGAGGTCGGGGGCCGGGGGCACGTCATCGCTCGCGGCCGGCCCGGCTTCGGGCGGGGTGTACCGGCAACTGGCCACCAACATATCGGCGCTGAGCAAGAGGAAGTTCAGGTCGGGCTCGCCGGGCAGAAGGTCCAGGGCGCTCTCGACCGACGGCAGCGGGTCCTCCGGGTCAAGACCGGACAGCACGTGCAGAAACAGCCGCTCGCTCGGGTTGCGGCCGTCGACGATGCGGCCGCCCGTCGGGATGCGCTCCGGGTGCTGCAGGTTGCCGGCGTGGCAGAACGCCCACTGCCGGTCAGCCTCGCGCCGGATGAACGGCAGCATCTCCCGCGGCCCGGGCCGGTCCTGCGCCGCGACGTAGAACATCGCCATGTCGGTACGGATGTCGCCGAGCTTGCGGAACTCCGGGTCGGCCGCGGGGTGATTGCTGGAACGGGCAATCTCGAGCCGGTTGCCGTAGCACCACGCCGCGCCCCAGGCCGCGGTCACGGTCGGCGGCGCGCCGAACGGCGCGCTCGGCGCTGGTTCGGCCCCGGCGAGCTCGGTGACCGCGGCGAGGGCGTCGCCGAGGCGGAAACGTCCGGCAAACAGGATGAAGTCAGCCATGTTAGAAATCCACCACCAGACCGGCCCGGTTCGGGCCGAGTTCGAAGCCTGCCCGCCGGGTCCACTGCATTCTGCCCTCTGCATTCTGCATTCGCCCGGCCCGTCCGCCGCCCGCACCGGCGGCGAACCGGTTCTCGCGCTCGAAGCCGAACATCTTGGCCGAGATGTAGGCGTCGGCCATCGAGAACACCACGACCGTCCCGGTCCAGAACAGCCAGGTGGTCCGCCAGTCGCGGTGAGCGCGGTACGCGGTCGTGTCGCCCCTGTCCAGGGCCTCACGTGCGAGACTGTGCCGCCGCAGGGCCAGGTAAGCCAGCCCGAGCTCGGCCGGCGCGAACAGCGCGGCCTTCCAGTAATGCCCGGTGTACACCTGCCCGCCGCCCGGCACCACAAGCGACAGCGCCATCGCCAGGCCCGGTGACTTGCGCGGTGACTTCCGGCTGCTGTCGGCTGCCCGGCTGTCAGCCGTCAGCCGTAGGCCGTCGGCCGAGTCCGCCGGCACCGGCTGGCCGAGGCACAGCGCCGCCAGCGCGGCGGCCAGAAGACAGGCCCGGATTGTCATCGCTTGAGCAGGACCAGTACTACTCGCCGGTTGCCGGCCCTTCCGTCCGGCGTGTTGTTGTCCCCGGCCGGCTGCGTTTCGCCGGAGCTGATGACAGTGACGCGGTTGGGCTGGATACCCAGCGCCAGCAGGGCCCGGCCCACGGCCGCGGCGCGCGCCGCCCCGTGCTCCCACGTCCCGGTGAACCGGCCGCGGTTGCCGCTGTCGGTGTGGCCGATGACCAGTATCGGGCCGAGGCTCGACTGCAGGGTCGGCAGGTACGTGCGCAGCGCCGCCTCGCCCTCCTTGCTCACCTGCGGGTCATCGCCCGCGGCGAACAGCTCGGGCCAGGTGAACGAAACGTTGAGGGCCGTGTCGGCGCCCGCCTGCAGCCCGCGCAGGCTGTCGGTCAGCGCCTCGACCTGGCCCAGCCACATCGCTATCTCGTTCTGCTGGCGGGTCACCGTTTCGGCCCGCGGCACGTGGGCGAAATTGTAGAACAACAGGAAACCTGCCGCCAGCAGCAGGAACAGCGCCCAGCCCGAACTGCTCCAGATTGACCGCATCGGGTTACCTCCAGCTCGCCAGCTGGCGTTCGAGCCGCGCCAGCTTGGCCGCGAATTCCGTTCGGCGCTGCCGCTCCGCTTCGACCACTTCCGGCTTGGCCCGGGCCGCGAAGTCCGGGTTGGCGAACTTCGCGTCGATGCCGCCGACCAGCCGCTTCAGTTCCTCGACTTCCTTGCGGATGCGCTCCGCCTCGCGGTCGAAGTCCACGATGCCCTCGAGCGGCACCAGCACCTCGCAACCGGCCACGACCGCGAGCGAGGACTTGGCCGGCCGGCGGTCCGAGAACTCGAGCCCCGACACGCCGGCCTCCTCGCGCACGAGCGCCTCGCGCGCCCTGAGGAACTCGGCCAGGGCCGGCTCGGCCCGCTGCACGATGACCGGCACCTCGGCCTTGGCCGGCACGTTCATCTCGGCCCGGATGTTGCGCACCGCGACGATTATCTCGCGCATCGTCTCGACGAGCCCGGTCTGCCCCTCGTCGACGTCGAGCCGCTCCGGCCAGCGCGACTGCATTATCGAACCGGCCGCGGCATAGCCCAGCCGGTGCCAGAGCTCTTCCGTGATGAACGGCATGAACGGGTGCAGCATCTGCAGCGTGCCGCGCAGGACGTGGTACAGGGTCCAGCGGCAGCCGGGGTCGTCCGCCTTCAGCCGGGTCTTGGCGAATTCCAGGTACCAGTCGCAGAGCTCGTGCCAGAAGAACTCGTAGAGCTGCGCCGCGACGGTCGAGTACGCGCAGTTGTCGAGACCGCGGGTCACCGCGTCGACCGTGCGGTTGTAGCGGCTCACCATCCATTCGTCCACCGGGTCAAGCGCCGGCCGCTCGGCCGCCGCGGCTTCCGGCCCGATGTGCGGCTGGAGCAGTCGCGCCGCGTTCCAGACCTTGTTGGCGAAGTTGCGGCCGAACTCGAACCGCTTCTCGCTCAGCCGGTAGCTTTGGGACTGGCTCTCGAGGTAGGCGAGCGTGAACCGCACCGCGTCGGTGCCGTACTTCTGGAACATGTCCACCGGGTCGATGCCGATGCCTTTGGACCGGCTCATCCGCTCGCCGGACTCGACGAGGATGAACGAATGGAAGTAGACCCGCGAGAACGGGATGTCGCCCATGAACCGCAGCCCCGAGAACACCATCCGCGCGACCCAGAGGAAGATGATGTCCGGCGCGGTCGACAGGAAGTCCGTCGGGTAGAACTTGGCCAGGTCCGCGGTCTTCTCGGGCCAGCCCAGCGTCGAGAACGGCCACAGCGCCGAAGAGAACCACGTGTCGAGGATGTCCTCGTCCTGCCTGAGGCTCTTCGAGCCGCACTTCGGGCACTCTGCCGGGTCGGTGCGGCTGACGATGGTCTCGCCGCACTCGCAGTACCAGACCGGTATCCGGTGGCCCCACCAGAGCTGGCGCGAGATGCACCAGTCGCGGATGTTGTACATCCACTCGAGGTAGACCTTGGCCCAACGCTCCGGGATGAGCTTGATGCGGCCCGACTCGACCGCCTCGATTGCCGGCTTCACCAGTTCCGCCATCCGCACGAACCACTGCTCCGACACCAGCGGCTCCACGGTCGTGCCGCACCGCTCGCAAGTGCTGACGCTGAGCTTGTACGGCTCGATCTTCTCGAGCAACCCCTGCGTCTCGAGGTCATCGACCACCCGCTTGCGGCATTCCTCGCGCGACAGGCCGCGATACTGCTCCGGTACTTTGTCGGTCATCCGCGCGTTGTCGTCGATGACGGTGATGAACTCGAGGTCGTGCTTGCGGCCCATCTCGAAGTCGGTCGCGTCATGCGCCGGCGTGACCTTCACGGCGCCGGTGCCGAACTCGGCAAGCACCAACTCGTCGGAAATCACCGGTATCTCGCGCCCGACCAGCGGCAGCGTGAGCTTGCGCCCGACGATGCCCGTGTACCGCTCGTCGCCGGGGTTCACCGCGACCGCGGTGTCGCCGAGCATCGTCTCGGGTCGGGTCGTCGCGACCACCACGTGCCCGCTGCCGTCGGCGAACGGGTACCGGATGTACCACCAGTGGCTGCCCGTGTCCTTGTGCTTCACTTCGAGGTCGGACACCGCCGTGTGGCAGCGCGGGCACCAGTTGACGATACGCGTGCCCCGGTAAATCAGCCCGTCCTCGTAGTAGCGCACGAACGCCTCGCGCACCGCGCGCGAGCAGGTCTCGTCCATCGTGAACCGCAGCCGGGTCCAGTCGCAGGCGCACCCGAGCAGCTTGAGTTGCTCCACGATGCGCGTGCCGTACTTCTCTTTCCACGCCCAGGCGCGCTTGAGGAACTCCTCCCGTCCCAGCTTGAATCGGTCGGTGCCCTCGGCCGCCAGCGCGCGGTCCAGGTGTGTGTGGGTGCCGATGCTCGCGTGGTCCGTGCCGGGCAGCCACAGCGTCTCGTAGCCCTGCAACTTCTTGAACCGTATCTGCGCGTCCTGCAGCGAGTTGTTCAGCGCGTGCCCGACGTGCAGCGAGCCGGTGATGTTCGGCGGCGGGATGACGATGGAGAACTTCGGCTTGGGCGAAGCCGGGTTCGCGGTGAAGAACCCGCTCTCCTCCCAGGACTGGTACCACTTCTGCTCGACCGGCGCCGGGTCGTACTTGGCCGGGAAGTCGGTCTGGTGAGTGTCAGTCACGTCGCGGGATTATAGAAACAGGTCAAGCCGCGTCAAATGCCGGACTTCGGCAACCGTCAATGGGCGACCCCGACGCACTCGCCCACACTGTGGCCGTCGAGCCAGGCGAGCAACTCCGACACGCGGCCCTGCGCGAGGCCGATGCAGGTATCGGCCGCCCCGTAGTAGACGTTGAGCGTATCGCCGTCGTCCGCAAGCGTCGTGCCGCAGACAAATACCACGTCGCCGACGTCGCCCACCCGCTCCCAGTCTTCCCGCGGGCCGAGCACCCACTCGTCGCTGCGCTTGAGGCAGCTGTCCGGCGCGGCGGGGTCGAACAACGCCAGCCCCTGCCGGTACAGGCACCCGGCCGCAGTCTGGCGCACCCCGTGGTAGAACGCCAGCCAGCCGCGCTCGGTCTCGATGAGCGGCGCGCTGAGCCCGATCTTGTTCGCGTCCCACCACGCGCCGCGCCGCGGGATCAGCATCGTCCGGTGCCGGCCCCAGTGGACGAGGTCGGGCGACTCGGCCAGCCAGATGCTCGCGCCGAGGCCGGTGTTGGGCCGGTGAATCATCAGCCACTTGCCGCCCATCCGGCGCGGCAGCAGTGCTGCGTCCTTGTCCTCGGGCGGCATCACCACGCCGAGCCGCTCGAACCTGCGGAAGTCCTCGGTCAGCGCCAGCGCGACCGCCGGGCCGGCCGGAGAATAGGCCGTGTAGGTGACCGCGTACCGACCCTCTTCTTCGAGCAGGAACCTCTCAGCAAAAATTGATCCGGCAGATGACAAAAGAATCGGCGGATCGATATATTCATCAGGGCCGGTTTGGAGTGGGTTCGATGCAGCCGAAGGTGGAAGCGGCTGTCAGGTTCTTAGAAAGAACCGGTAAAAGGGCAGTGATTACTTCAATAGAAGATATCAAAGAAAGTGTTGTCTCAAAAGCAGGAACCGAGTTTGTATAGATGGAGTGAATTAAAAAAATCACGCTCAAACAACGCCGGCTATTTTTCAAAGGTTAAAAACCTTCAGTAATCGTTGACAAAAAATAATAATTTCTGATACAAATAATAACTTTATATTTCGAAAGAGGGTATTTGATCCGCTGTTTTGTTGATTTTTTGCGGGACGAATACCCTTATTGTGTTGCAGGAAAACAAAAGGTAAAGAGATTGATATGACAAATAAATTTATATGGAGTGACGCACCGGGACAGACAGCATTTCCCGTGGCAAAGGCCGGGTACCCTTTTATTTTTGCGGCAGCCTTTACCACAGCCGTTTTTGCTTTATTAGGATTGACAACACTTGCGCTGATAGGACTTTTGGCGACATTTTCAATCTGTTTGTTTTTCAGAGACCCTGATCGGGTAATTCCCGTGGATCAAAATGCCATAGTGTCTCCTGCGGATGGGAAAGTTCTTTTTGCCGGGCATGAAGAGAAAAGTCCTTATGTGGAGGGTCCGTGCATGAAAGTAAGCATTTTTATGTCGGTTTTTAATGTACATATCAATCGGGTTCCCCATGAAGGCATTGTAAAAAATATCATCTATAACCCCGGCAAATTTTTTAATGCCGGTTTCGACAAAGCATCCAAGGATAATGAACAAAATGCCGTGATTGTGGAAACCGTGGAAGGGAAAAACATTTGTTTTGTCCAGATTGCCGGTCTTATCGCCCGTCGAATCATCTGCAATATCCAGCCGGGGGACGAGGTTAAACGTGGACAGCGAATGGGTTTGATATGTTTTGGCTCCCGTGTGGATGTCTATCTTCCGGCTGAAACCCGGTTGAGTGTGGCCAAAGGAAACAAGGTCAAAGGCGGGACCACGGTATTGGGAAGTATTGCCAATGAGCAGGAATAAAAAATATAATACAAAACCGTCTCGGCGGGAATTTACGTTTAAAATTTTCAAAGTCAAGGAGTGATGATGACC
>JAWOHG010000273.1:0-17211 GCA_046485245.1 bacterium | reverse complement strand
CGCACGGCCGAGATACTGGTGCTTGCGACGGGCAAGGCCGGGCTGGTGACCGGCGAGATGGTGAGCGAGGGCGTGGTCGTCATCGACGCGGGCATCACGCGCCTGGACACGCCGGAGGGCTGCCGGCTGGTCGGCGACGCCGACTTCGCCTCGGTGGCGCCGCGCGCATCGGCGATAACGCCGGTGCCGGGCGGGGTCGGGCCGATGACCGTGGCGATGCTTTTGTGCAACACCGTGGCCGCGGCCGAGAACGTGGGAGGGAAACCGTGAAGGTGCCGGACATCAGGGCGGCGCTGGCCGCCGACCGCAAGCTGATCGACAAGGAGCTGGACCGCATCCTGCGGTTCGGGCGCGAGGTGCCGGCGCGGCTGGCCCTGGCGATGCGCTACGCCGCGCTCGGGCCGGGCAAGCGCATCCGGCCGGTGCTGGCGCTGTGGTCGTTCCGCGCGGCCGGCGGGCGCGACGACGCGCACGTGCTGCCGTTCTGCTCCGGGATCGAGATGATCCACTCGTTCTCGCTCGTGCACGACGACCTGCCGAGCATGGACAACGACGACTTCCGGCGCGGCCGGCCGAGCCTGCACCGGCGGTTCGACGAGGGCACCGCGATACTGGCGGCCGACGGCCTGCTGGCGTTCGCGTTCGAGACGTTCGCCGAGAGCCCGGCGCCGGCGGCGCGCAAGATTCGCGCGGTCGCCATCATCAGCCGCGCCATCGGGCCGGCCGGGATGACCGGCGGCCAGGCACTGGACATCGAGGCCGACGCCGGGGCGAGCGCGCGCCGGCTGGGCGAGCTGCAGCGCAAGAAGACCGCGGACTTCATCGCGGCGACGATGTCGGCCGGCGCGGCCGTGGCCGGGGCCGGCATCCGCAAGCAGGAGTCGCTGTGGGCGGCCGGGGTCGAGCTGGGGATGTTGTTCCAGATGACCGACGACCTGCTCGACGCGCGGCAGCAGAGCGACGACGGCCGGCTGACAATGGTCGGGCACTACGGCATCGAGGGCACGCGGCGCCGGGCCGAGGCCGCGGCCGAGCGGGCCGAGACATTGCTGGCCGGGCTCGGGCCGGGCTACCGGCTGCTGGCCGGGTTCCCGCGCCTGCTGCTCGAGCGCAAGTCGTAGGACATGGCAATGCTGGAATCCGTCAACTCGCCGGCCGACCTGCGGCACTTGAGCATCAGCCAGCTCGATGAGCTGGCCGCCGAAATCCGCCGGCTCATCATCGACACCACGGCGCGTACCGGCGGCCACACCGCGCCGAGCCTGGGCGTGGTCGAGCTGACCATCGCGCTGCACCGCGTGTTCGACACGCCGCGCGACCAGCTCGTCTGGGACGTCGGGCACCAGTGCTACGCGCACAAGATACTGACCGGCCGGCGCGACCGCTTCGCCACGCTGCGGCAGCAGGGCGGCATCGCCGGGTTCCCCAAGCGCAGCGAGAGCGAGTACGACACGTGGGACACCGGCCACTCGGGCGACTCGATTTCGGTCGCGCTCGGGTTGGCGGTCGGCAACCGGCTGCGCGGCGATGACCGGCGCGCGGTCGCGGTCATCGGCGACGGCTCGGTCGTCGCCGGGCTGGCGTTCGAGGCGCTGAACCACGCCGGGTCGTCGAAGCAGGACCTGACCGTGGTGCTGAACGACAACGAGATGTCGATCGCGCCGAGCACCGGGGCGATGGCGATGTACCTGAACCGCGTCATCACCGGGAAGATGTACAACCGGCTGCGCGCCGACGCCTGGAACCTGCTCGGGCACCTGCCGAGCGACCTCGGCGGCAAGTCCCGCCTCGCGGCGCGCAAGCTGCAGGAGGGACTGAAGAGCCTGCTGGTGCCGAGCATCCTGTTTGAGGAGCTCGGGTTCCGCTACCTCGGGCCGGTGGACGGCCACAGCCTGCCTGCGCTAATCGAGACGCTTCGGAGCGCGCGCGCCCTGCCCGGTCCGGTGCTGGTTCACGTCGTGACCCGCAAGGGGCGGGGCTACGACCCGGCGGCGGCGAACCCGGAGCGGTTCCACGGGACCGGGCCGTTCGACGTCGTGACCGGCAAGGCCTGCGGCGGCGGCGGCGGCAGGACGTTCACCGGCGAGCTGGGCAGCACGCTGGTCCGGCTGGCCGATAAGGACCCGCGCGTGGCCGCGATAACCGCGGGGATGTGCCTGGGCACGGGCCTGACCGAGTTCCGCGAGCAGTTCCGGGACCGGTTCTTCGACGTGGGCATCTGCGAGCAGCACGCGGTCGCGTTCGGCGCGGCGCTGGCCCGGGCCGGGATGCGGCCGGTGGTCGTGCTATATTCGACTTTCCTGACACGCGCGGTGGACCAGCTTGTCGCCGACGTGGCGCTGCAGTGCGCGCCGGTCGTGCTGGCAGTGGACCGGGCCGGGCTGGTCGGCGAGGACGGCCCGACGCACCACGGCGCGTTCGACCTGTCGTACCTGTCGATGATACCGGGGATGACCGTGCTGGCGCCGGCCGACGAGCTCGAGCTCGGGCTGATGCTGGAGTACGCCATCGGGCGGACCGACGGGCCGGTGGCCATCCGCTACCCGCGCGGCGGCTCGGGCAGGTGCCGCGACAGCGCGGCGCCGATCGAGCACGCGCGGGCCGAGGTCTGGCGGACGGGCAAGGACGGCTGCGTGCTGGCCGCGGGCGTCTGCGCCAACGCGGCCCTGGCCGCAGCCGAGGCGCTGGCCGAGCAGGGCAGGCTCGACCTGGGCGTGGTCAATGCCCGTTTCGTCAAGCCGCTGGACCGGGAGCTGTTCGAGGGGCTGCTGGCCCGGTACGAGCGCGTCGCGACCGTCGAGGAGAACGTACTCAGCGGCGGGTTCGGCGAGGCGGTCGAGCGGCTGGCGGAGGAGACCGGCAGCAGGGCGCGGGTAACGCGCATCGGCCTGCCGGACAGCTTCATCGAGCACGCGCCGCGCGGCGTCCTGCTGGCCGAGGCGGGATTGGACGCGGCGGGGCTGGGGCGGCGGTTTCTGAGCATCTTCGACTGACAGATGTTGATTGCCGATAGCACGGTGAACCGCCGGCTGCTCTGCGTCATCGGTGTCCTTGTGCTCCTGGCCGCGGTCGCCCGCGCGCAGTCGCTCTACGAGCCGGAGAAAATCGTGCCGCGGGTCGACTACGAGTCGGGCACGGTCTACCTCGAGCGCTGGCGGGGCGAGTACTTCCTCGGCATCGAGCGGGTGATGCCGCTTGAGGAGTTCCTCGAATACCAGATCGGCAGCCAGTACGTCCAGGGCTGGCAGGACAAGGCGCGGCGCGAGGGCGAGAAGCGGCAGCTGGCGGCCGATGCCTCGGGTCTCATCCCCGACATCGAACTGCCCAGGCTGCCGATATTCGGCGAGGGCAGCCGCATCGACATCTCGGGCCGGGACCGCATCACGATGGGCGGTCGCCAGACGTTCCAGCGCGGCACTTACCTCGAACGCAGCACCGGCCTGCTGCCCGAGCTGAAGCTGGAGCAGCAGTTGGCGGTGACGCTGAACGGCTCCATCGGCGACCGGACCAAGGTGAACATCGACCACGACTCGGAGCGCGAGGAGGCGAAGAACAAGGTCAAGCTGAGCTACACCGGCACCGAGGACGAGATAATCCAGTCGGTGGAACTGGGCGACACGCGGCTGTCGATACCCGGCACCGGTTACACCGGCGACCTGCCGGCGCTGCAGGGGCTGTTCGGCGCGTCGGCCAAGGGCAAGCTGGCCGGGGTCGACGTCTACGCCATCGCCTCGCGCGAGGAGTCGCAGAGCCAGAGCCAGAGCTTCCAGGGCCGGCGGCGTACCTACTCCGATACCCTGCGCGCTTCCCAGTACGTGGCGCGGCGGTTCTTCCAGGTGCCGGTCGACGGCTCGATCCGCACCCTGCGCGTGTACCTCGACGACAAAAACCCGCTCAACAACCAGGCGTCCCAGCCCGGGATCGCAACCACCCTGCTTGAGCACCCGGACTCGGTGCCCCCGACCTGGAACTACGACCGGGCTGCGGGCGACTTCGAGCTGAAGACGCTCGGGCGCGACTATTTCATCCACCCGGGCAACATCATCGAGTTTTCCTCCAGCCTCGACGCTAACGACGTCGCCGGGTTCGTCGCGTACACCGCCGAAGATACCGTGGGCGGGTTCAACTGGCGGGATTCACTGGTCGTCGCGATGCTCAAACCGGAGCGTTCCGACTCGCTGTCCGCGACCTGGGACTACGAGCGGCGCAACGTCTACTCCCTGCCCCAGTCCGACGTGACGCTCTCGGACCTGCGCATCTACCTCGACCTGCCGTCGGGCCAGGACCCCGAGGCCGACACCGCCGGCGCGAACTCGGGGGTCAAGTTCACCCAGATACTCGGGCTGGACCCGGACGGCGACGGCAAGGTGCAGTACCCCGAGTTCCAGCCGTCGAGCGGGCTCATCTGGTTCCCGGGCGAGCGGCCGTTCGACTCCACGGCGCTGTCGGTGCGCGACCGGGTCATCTACCGCAAGGACCCGTCCCAGCTCCAGTCGAACGAGGGCCGGCGCTACTACATCGTGGTCGAGTACTCCAGCGCGGTCGGCTCGTACTACCTCGGCCAGCCCGACATCACCGATGGGTCGGAGAAGGTCACGGTCGACGGGGCGCAGTGGATGCGCGGCACCGACTATACCGTCGACTACAGGTCCGGCGTGATAACCTTTGTCCGTTCGCTGCCGGCCGACGCCGACATCCGCGTCTCCTACGAGTACCGGCCGCTGTTCTCCATCGCGCAGAAGGCGGTGCTGGGCACCCGCGCCGAGATGCCGCTGGGCCAGCGGGGCAAGGTCGGGGCGAGCGTGTTCTACCGCAGCGAGGGCACGGGCGAGGAAAAGCCGGTGCTGGGCAGCGAGCCGTTCACCCGCACCATCGCCGAGGCGGACGCGAGCTACTCGCTGTCGTCGGACGCCGCGGCCGCGTTCCTCGACGGCCTGCCGCTGTTGCGCGCTTCTGCCCCGGTGATTGCGTCGGCCTCGGCCGAGGGCGCGGTGTCGTTCCCCGACCCGAACACGCGCGGCAGCGCCTGGCTCGACGACTTCGGCAGCACGAACATCAACCGCAGCATCGTGCTCAGCTCGATTCTCTGGTCTTTCGCCTCGGTGCCGGCCGACCGGGACACGGCCGACTTCGCGCGCGTGCCGCTGCGCTGGTATAACCCGCCCTTCCGCGCCGACACCTTCCTCGGCCCCTACACCGGCGACGACCCGGACCTGGAGGACGAGGTGCCGAGCCTGATGCGCGTGCTGTTCGACCCGTCCGCCGACGCGGATGCCTGGGCCGGGCTGATGACCAACGCGGCCCAGATCGGGATGAACCTGCGCGACGTCGAGAACCTCCAGTTCGTGCTCAAGACGCGGCGGGGGCGCGGCATCATCCACGTCACGGCCGGGATGAGCATCGACGAGGACGCGCCGCGGCGTAACCGCGCCGGCGCCATCGTCGGCTACGACGGCCGGCTGAACACCGAGGACCGCGACGGCAACGGCCAGCTCAACGACTACAGCGAGGACACCGGCCTTGACACCATTGCCGGGGCTGATTCGGCCTGGGGCGGCGGCGACACGCTGGACGACGGCAACGACGACTATGACACCGACACCAATCCCAACGGCACCGAGGGCAACAACCGCCTGGATTCAGAGGACCTCGACCGCAACGGCTTCTCGCGCTACAACCACTACTTCGAGTGCGAGGTCGAGCTGGGCGACGAGCGCTACTTCACGACCCTGCGCAACGGCTGGCAGCTCTGCCGGGTCAGCCTGCACGACTCGCTGCTCTTCCCGGCGACCGGTGCGCCGAAGTGGGAGGATATCAAGACGGTGCGGGTCTGGTTCGAGGGATTCGACGGGGCCGACACCATCGACCTGTACTCGCTCGAGTTCACCGGTTCGAGCTGGATCAACCCGACGGTCGGCCCCCTGCGGCCGACAAACATCATCCCGGTGGACACGACCGAGAAAATCTGGGTCACCGAGGTATCGAAGAAGACCGACACCAGCTACGTGCCGCCGGTCGAGCCCAAGCGCAACGCGGCGGGCGACTTCGAGATCGACCCGGGCCTGCTCTTCGGGTACCAGAACCTCTACGGCAACCGCCGCGCGCTGGCCGGCAAGAGCGCGACCGACCGCGACGACTACCGGGACTACTCCGACGTGCGCATCTATGTCCACGACGACGGCAACGGGATGGGCTGGGTGCTGCGGCTGGGCAGTGACACGGCCAACTACTACGAGTTCGCGGACACGATCGCCAACGGCACGGTCGTGCCGGGCCGCGACGGCCGCTGGTACGAGTTCGTCGTGCCGCTGGACTCTTTCCCCCCGCTCAAGTCGGCGCGGGACTCGGCCCGGCAGGCCCAGAGCAGCACCTGGGGCAGCGGGCGGTACCGCGTGCGCGGCCAGCCCTCGCTGTCCGACATCCGCTACACGGCGCTGGGCATCGACAACCCGGACGAGCGCAGGGTGTCGGGCGGCATCTGGTTCGACGAACTCCGGCTTTCCGGCGTGCGCTCCGATCCCGGCTACGGGTTCCAGACCCGCGCCGCGCTGGCGCTGTCGGATTTCGCCAACGTCGCGGTCAGCTACAGCTACTCCGACCCCAACTTCCGGCGTTTCAGCGAGGGGCGCGGCGTGAAGACCGGCGGGTACGGCAACAATCTCGGGCTAGCCGCGCAGGTCAACGTCGACCGGCTCCTGCCGCAGAACTGGGGCCTGGTCATCCCGTTCTCCTACTCGACGGCGCGGCTGTCCGACCTGCCGAAGTTCTCGCCGCTGTACAGCGACCTGCGGCTGGAAGAGCTGGCCGAGGCGCGGGCCGATTCGCTACGCACCTCGGGCTGGTCCGAGGACATCGCGCTGGACAACGTCCGCAAGCAGCGCTCGGGCAGCACTGCGCTGGAGTACACGGTCGAGGCGATGGCGTTCTCGTACCGCCAGCGGCGCGCCCAGAACAAGCTGCTGCTGTCGCAGGACTCGACCTTCGCCCGGACGATGCAGTGGTCGTGGGGCGTGAGCCCGGACGTGAAGATCGACCTCGGCGACGACGAGCTGGCGCTGGTGCCGCAGGGAATCAGGTACGGCGTGGTCAACGGCAAGCAGACCAACGTGCGCAGCACCCGGCTGCGGCCGGACACGACCTTCAGTTCCGACACGCTGCGCGGCAACGGGCTCAACACCGACTTCTCGGTCGAGTACTCGCCGCTGGAGGACCTGAGCTTCGACTACTCGGACGAGAGCGAGCGCGACCTCACGGTGCCCAACCCGGACAGCCTGTGGTTCCTGCGGCTGGGCAGCGAGGCGGGTCGGGACCACAGCTTCAACGCGTCGTACAACATGGAAATCGGCGACTGGCTGACGCCCGGGGTCGATTACAGCGGCGACTACAACGACGAGCGGCCCAAGACCGGCGCGACCTACGCCGACTACCGCAACCTGGCCAACTCGGGCGACCTCGACGTCAGCCTCGGGTTGGACCTGCCGGAGTTGCTGGGCAAGGTGCCCGCGCCCAGGGCGGCCGCGCGCCCGGTGGTCGCGGAGCCGCAGCCGCCCAAGGAAAGCCCGCAGCCCCAGCCGTCGGTCCCCGGCGAGGAAGCCGGCGAGACACCGGCTCCGGACTCCGGCGCAGCGACCGGGGGCGATACCGTCCCGGCTCCGGCGTCGCCGCCCGCACCGCGGCCGCGCCCGGTCGACGGGCTGCGCCGCGCGGCGAATTTCCTTTCGCGTTCGCTCGAGCCGTTCGACGCCAGCTACACGATATCGCGCGGCAGCGACATGCTCGGGGTCGCCGACCGGGCGCCGTGGCATTACCGTCTCGGGTTCACCGACAACTTCGCGACCGACAGCGCCCGCCCGCCATCGAGCGTGGCGCGCGAGTTGCGCAACGCGGTGCGGCTGTCGTCGGGCGCGCGGGTCGGCGACCTGACCGCCCGGCTGGGCTACGACTGGTCGCAGGGCCGCGACGTCAACGGCCTGCTGAGCAGCGTGGTGCTCGACCGCAGCTCGACCTGGCCCGACGTCCAGCTGTCGCTGGGCAAGGTGCACAACCTGTTCAAGAAGTACGCGACCGACTCCAAGCTCTCGACGACCTTCCGGCGCCGGACCGACGAGGGCGGCACGATGCTGGCCTTCGAGGGCGGGGAGAGTCTCGCGATGATCGGCCGGACGCGCCGGCTGACGGCCGACTACAGCCCCCTGCTGTCGTGGCAGACTACCTGGAAGAAGAAGATCAGCACGACGCTGTCCGCGAACTACTCGACCGCCGCCGCTACCAACTACCTCAGCGAGAACGGCCTGCGGCGCAACGTCACCGATACGCGCACCCGCGGCGGCAACGCATCGGTCTCCTACTCCTTCTCGGCGCCGCAGGGCATCAAGCTGCCGCTGCTGCGGCGGCTGAAGTTTTCCTCGGACCTGACGCTGAACGCTACAATGCGCTACGCCAACACGGTCGGTACGCTGGTCGCCTGGGACACGCTCGGGCTGCCGGTCGACTCGACCGACCTGTCGAACGACAACTCCTACGGCGGCACGCTCGCCGCATCGTACCGGTTCTCGCGCAGCATCGAGGCGGGCCTGAACACGAGCTACAGCCACAGCAAGGGCCTGACCCCGGTCACGACCGAGACCGTCGACCTCAACCTCTGGGTGCTGTTTCGCTTCTAGTGAACGGGCGCGAGCGGGCCGTGCTGCTGTTTCTGGCCGCCTGCTTCGCGGTCGGCGCCGCAGTCACGGGCTGGCGGCGCCTGGCCGGGCCGCGGCCGGACGCCTACACCGTGGCCGTCGACAGCGCCGTGCTCGCGCTCGACACCGTGCCGGTCGGCCCGCTCGACCTGAACTCGGCCTCGGCGAGCGCGCTCGAAGCGCTGCCCGGCATCGGGCCGGTACTGGCGCAGCGCATCATCGAGTACCGGGTCGCGCACGGCGGCTTCCGCAGGGTGACCGAACTGCGGAATGTCAGCGGGATCGGGCCGAAGCGGTACGCGGTCCTGTGCCAGTTGGTCGTGGCCGGGCGCGACAGCAACTAGGCGCGGTCAGCCCGCGGCCGCCCGCTGCTTCTGCGCCGGGCGGCGCAGCGCCACCAGCACCGAATACACCAGTAGCTCCGCCGGCACGTTGAGCCGGCAGTCGTCCAGGCGGTTGAGCAGGTGCCGGATTGCCCGCCGCAGGTAGCCCGGTTCCAGTCCTTCGGCCACGCCGCGGACCGCGGGGTTGGCCTCGAGGAAGCTCGATCCGGTGCCCAGGCGCCAGAGCAGGGCCTGCCGGTGCAGAAAGAGCAGCGTGTTCAGCACCGCGACCGGCGGCATACCCTTGACTTCATCCAGCGTTTCCAGCAGCCGGTCCGAGCCGGCGGCGTCGGGTTCGAGGAAGTAGTCCAGCGCCGGTCGGACCAGCGCGGCTTCCGGCGAATCGAGGTGGCGGAACGCGTCCCCGAGCGAGCCGTCGGCCAGGGCCGCGGCGGTGCGGGCCGCGGCCGGGTCGGCGCCGGCGCTGCGCACGAGGCAGTCGGCGATGGTCGTCTCGGGGATGTCGCCGAAGCGCACGACCTGGCAGCGGGAGCGGATGGTCGGCGGCAGGATGCCGGGCTGGGCAGCGGTGAGGATGAAGCTCGACTGGGCCTGCGGCTCCTCGAGCGTCTTGAGCAGCGCGTTGGCCGCCTCGCCGCGCAGCCGGTCGGCGTGCAGGATGACGAAGAAGCGGTGCCGGGCCGACAGCGGCGGCCGCGCCATCTCGCGTCGCAGCCAGCGAATCGCGGCGATCGGTATCAGGTGCGACGGGTTCGGCGCGGGCTGGCGACGGCCGAGCGCGAACGGTTCGGGCGTGTCGAGCGGCTGGTCCGGCGTCTCGGAAGATTCGTCCTCGCGGCGCCTCTGCGCGGCCGGGAAGAGCACGCGGACATCGGGGTGGATGAGCGCGGCGATGGTGCGGCAGGAGCGGCACTCGCCGCAGGGCCGCGTGCCGGCCGCCGCGCAGTTGGCGCCCTGGGCCAACATCAGCGCCGCGGTACGCTTGCCGACGCCGTGGCGGCCCACGAAGAGCAGCGACGGCATCCGGCCCGAGGCGGCGGTGCGGTCAAGGACGCGGACCGCGCGCTCCTGGCCCAGCAGCCCGGCGAAGTACGAGCCGGGTGCCGCGGGCGCGGGCTGCCGGCTCACGCTGGAGCGCATCGGGCCGGGGTCACGGCCGCAGCCACCCGCCCGGGTCGAGCGGCCGGCCCTGGCTGCGCAGTTCGAAGTGGAGGTAGTCGGCGACCTTGCCGACCGTGCTGGCCGTTGAGACCGGGCTGCCGACCGAGACGTCGATGTCGGCGAGGTTGCCGTACAGCGTGTAGAAGCCGTCGCCGTGGTCGACGATGACGAGGTTGCCGTAACCGAGGAAGCGGTCGGCGTAGGCGACCTTGCCCGGCGCGACCGCGAAGGCCGCGGCGCCGGAATCGCCCTTGATGTCGATGCCGAGGTTGTTGGTGCGCGTCTTGTACTTGGGGTGAACCTGGGAGCCGAACCCGGCGATGACCTCGCCCTTCAGCGGCCACGGCAGCTTGCCCTTGAGGGCCTCCATCTGGTCGGTCCCGGCTTCGCCCTCGGCCGCGGCCCGGCGCTGCTCGAGTTCGGCGATGAGCGCCTGCAGCCGGGCGCCGGACTGCTCGAGTTCGAGCGCGAGCGCTTCCTTCGAGGACTTCTCGGAGCGGACCGAGCGCAGCACCGCACTTTCGGTGGAACGCGCGGTGAGCAGGGCCGCTTCCTGCCGGCGCTGTTCGGCCTGCAGGCGTTCAAGCTCGCCGTGGGCGGCGAGCAGGCGAGCCCGCTGAGCGCTCAGCTGAACGGTCAGCGCCTTCAGTTCGTCGGCCGCGCGGGCGTCGGCGCGCGCGATCCAGCGCAGGTAGAGCGAGCGCCGGTGCACTTCGGGCAGCGAGCGCGTGCCGAGCATCGCCTCGAGCGGGAACACCCGGCCGTACTTGTAGATGCGGACCAGTCGCCGGCCGATGGCGGTGCGCAGTTCGGTGACGCGCGCCTCGGTCTCGCGGATTTGCCGGCCGACCGAGGCGATCTCGAGCGTCCGGGCGGATGACTGCGAGCGCAGTTCGGCAAGGTAGCGCCGCGTCAGCGTGACCTGGCGTTCGATGTTCTCGAGCTTGGCGAGGCTGGCCTCCTCGCGCGAGCCGAGCGCCACGGCTGCCCGGCGCGCCTCCTCGATCTGCCCGCGCAGCTCCTCGAGGCGGCGCTGCTGCTGCGTTATCTCAAGGTCAAGCGACTGGGCGACGAGCGAGGTACCCAATACCAGGACACAAAGGACACCAATCAATCGGCAATCGGAAATCGAAGATCGACGATCGCGGGTGGCCCTGCCGTGCATCATTCGCGGGTGCGGGGCTTGGCCCGGGTCGCGTGGGGGCGCTGTACCGTGCCGAGGGCGATGATTGCGCCGAGCAGGCCGAGCAGGGTGCCGAGCAGGAGGTCGACGGCCGCGACCGTGGACCAGGGGAAGACCGGCGCCGACAGGGCGGTGCGCAGGATGCGGTAGAGCGCGAACACGAGGAGAAAGGCGGCCGCGCCGCCCAGCAGTCCCTGGATCGCGCCTTCGATGACGAAGGGCAGGCGCACGGCGGCGCGCGGCGCTCCGACCAGTTCCATGATCTCGATTTCGTGGCGGTGGGACACGATAGAGGACTCGACCGTCTGGAATACGATGAACGCGACCGAGCAGCAGACGATGACGAGTATCAGCGCGTCGAGGAGCAGGACGGTGCGCATCACGCTGTCCAGCCGGGCGAGGAACTCGCGGCCGGACCAGACCTCGGTCACGCCGGGGATGAGCGCGATCTTCTTCTCGATGTCGCCGACGAGCGGCGCGGTGGACAGCCCGCCGGCGATGTTGACGCGAATCGACGGCGGCAGGGGGTTCTCGCCCAGCGTCGAGACCAGGCCGGAATCCGGGCCGAGGTCGGTCCGGAGTTCCTCGAGCGCTTCTTCCTTCGACACGAACCGGGCGGCGCTGACCCCGGTGAGCAGTGCGATGCGTGACTGGACCGAGGCGGAGTCGGCCTTCTCGTCGAGGAAGGCGTAGAGCTCGACGCGCTTGCCGGCGCTGCGGACCAGGCCGGTGACGTTGGCGGTGAGCACGACGAAGATCGACAGCAGGGTCAGGCAGATGGCCTGGACCGCGGCGGAGAGCAGGAACTGGCTGCGGTTGCGGCTGATGCCGCGAGCGGTCTCGCGCAGGATGTGATCAAGTTTCATCGCGCACCACCCTTCCGGCGTCGAGCGTGACGCGCCGGCGCCGCGTGCGCTCGGCGAGGTCGGCGTCGTGGGTCGCCATCACGACGGTGGCGCCGGCGTAGTTGATGTCCTTGAGGATGTTGAGGATGTCGGCGGAGGCCTTGGGGTCGATGTTGCCGGTCGGCTCGTCGGCGAGCACGAGCTCAGGCTCCTTGACCAGGGCGCGGGCGATGGAGGTTTTCTGCTGCTCGCCGCCGGAGAGCTGGGCCGGGAAGGAGTCCTTTTTGTGGACGAGGCCGAGGCGGCCCAGGGTGTCCTGGATGCGCGATGGGATGAGCGCGGCGTCGGTGCCGATGACCCGGAGCACGAACTCGAGGTTCTCGTAGACGGTCCGGTCGGGCAGCAGCTTGAAGTCCTGGAAGATGATGCCGATGCGCCGCCTGAGTTCGGGCACGCGGCGCTCGCTCATCGCGTCGACGTCGTAGCCCAGGACGCGGACCGTGCCGCTGTCGGCGAGGTCCTGGCGGTAGAGCAGGCGCAGCAGCGTGGTCTTGCCCGCGCCGGTCGAACCGAGGACGAAGACGAAGTCGCCCTTGTCCACGGTCAGGTCGACCTCGGTCAGTGCCGGCCACGAACCGCCGTACAACCGGGACACGCCGGACAGCTCGACCGCGTAGGGGGTCTCGGCGTTGAAGGCGCTCGATCGGCGAATGTCGGTTGCCATTGGTGTCAGCTCATTCGCGGCACGTCATGCGACGTACCACTTGGCGATGTAGTAGCAGGCCATTATCCCGTCCTTTGCCCCGATCTTCTTGCCCGCCCTGCGGGCGCGGTAGCTGATGGGGACTTCAACAATTCGGTGCCCGCGGCGGAGCAGCTTGGCCGTGACCTCGGGCTCGATCTCGAAACGGTCGGCCTTGACGTCAAGCGACTGGAAGACCGGCCGGCGGATGGCCTTGTAGCAGGTTTCCATGTCCGTGACGCGGCCGCCGAAGAGCAGGTCGGTCAGGAATGTCAGGAAGTAGTTGGCGAGCCGGCTGAGGAGCAGGAACTCGCCCCGGCCCCGGACGCGCGAGCCGTAGACCGCGTCGACCCGACGCTCGCGGAACGGCCCGAGCAGCGCCGGGTAGTCGGCCGGGTCGTACTCGAGGTCGGCGTCCTGGATGAGGGCGACGTCGCCGGTCGCGGCGGCGAGCGCGGTGCGGATGGCCGCGCCCTTGCCCCGGTTGACGTCGTGGTGGAACACGCGGATGCCGTCGATGCCCTGCAGCACCGACCGGGTCCGGTCGCGCGAGCAGTCGTCGACCACGACGATTTCCTTATCGACCGGCACCTGCTTCACGCGTTCAATGAGGTCGGCGACCGAGGCTTCCTCGTTGTACACCGGGATGAGCACGCTGAGCTTCACGCGGCCACCGGTTCCGGCCGTGCCGGTGCGGGCCGCTGCCAGGAACCGCCGAGCGCTGATGAGCGCTCCAGCGCAGCCAGCGAGCGCGTGACCGCAAGGCCCAGGCGGCCGTCGCTCCTCGGTGCGCGCCGGGCGATGCAGGCATCGATGAAGTCGCGGCAGAGTGCGGACAGGGGAAGCTCGTGCGGGGTTGATGTCTCGATGAAGCGCTGCGTGCCGTGCGCGGTGAGGAGTTCGACGAACCGGCTCGCGGGCGCGTCGGTCCAGGCCAGCCGGCCGCTCGCGGTCGAGCCGTCGTCGAACTCGGCCTGCCACGCGAATGCGGCCCGCGCAGCCGAGTCGGGGAGATGCTCGCCGCGCAGGGCCAGGGGTAGGCCCAGGAGGGCGATGACTATGGCCAGGTCATGGGGCCCGAGGTCAAAGACCACCGACGACGTCGGCTCGGCCGGGCCGCGCGAGGTCCGTTCGAGGTGCAGCTCGGCCGGCCCGGCGGCCGCAGCGCAGGCCGCGCGCAGCCGCAGGTGATTGGAGTGATACAGCGGGGTGTGGCCGACCGCGAGGACGAGCTCGCGCCGCGCCGCCTCTGTGACAAGCCGCTCCGCGTGGGTGGTTTGCAGTGCCATCGGCTTCTCGATCAGCACGTGCCGGCCCGATTCGAGGGCGCACAGCGCGAGGTCGAAGTGGGTCGCGTCGGGCGTGGCGACGACCACGGCATCCACGTCGGCGCAGCAAAGCATCGCCTCGGCCGACGAGTGCCGGCGCGCGACGTGCTGCGCGTCGCCGGCGGCAGGGTCGGCGACCGCGACGAGACGGCAGCCGGGCGTCTCGTCCAGCGTCGCGACGTAGTTGCGGCCCCAGCGGCCGAGCCCGATGATGCCGACGCCGAGGGGCGGCCGCTCGACGCCTGACGCTGGACGCATCACGCGCAGTGGTTCACGGCCGGTTGGCGGCGAACCAGTCGATGGTCTTCCTCAGCCCGGTCGCGAGCGGCACGCGCGGGCGCCAGCCGAGCAGGCGGCGGGCGCGGCGGATGTCGGGCCGGCGGCGGCGCGGGTCGTCGTCGGGCAGGGGTTCGAAGCAGAGCGGGCTGCGGGAGCGCGTGAGCTTCTTCACGAGGTGGGCGAATTGCAGGATGGTGAATTCACCGGGATTGCCCAGGTTGACCGGCCCGAGCTCGTTGCACGACGACAGCCGGAACAGGCCGTCGACGAGGTCGGTGACGTAGCAGAAGCTGCGCGTCTGGCGGCCGGTGCCGTAAATCGTCAGGGGCCGGCCGGTGAGAGCCTGGTGAATCAGGTTGGGTACGACCCGCCCGTCGTCGAGCTTCATCCGCGGGCCGTAGGTGTTGAATATCCGGGCGATGCGGACGTGCAGGCCGAACCGGCGGTGATAGGCCGCGGCCTGGGCCTCGGCGAAGCGCTTGGCCTCGTCGTAGACCGACCGGACGCCGATGGGGTTGACGTTGCCCCAGTAGGTCTCACGCTGGGGATGGACCTCGGGGTCGCCGTAGACCTCGGACGTCGAGGCGAGCACGAACACGGCCTTGCGCCGCAGCGCCAGTTCGAGCAGGTTGCGCGTGCCCAGCGACCCGGCGTCGAGTGTCTCGATGGGCAGGGCGAGGTAGTCGCGCGGCGACGCGGGCGAGGCGAGGTCGAAGACCACGTCGACGCGGCCGGTGACGCGCAGCGGGCGCGTGACGTCGGCCTCGAGGAACCGGAAGCCCCTGTTCCCGGCGAGGTGTGCGACGTTGCGGCGGGAGCCGGTCAGCAGGTTGTCGACGCAGAGGACGTCGAACCCGTGCTCGAGCAGGTAGCCGCAGAGGTGGGAGCCGATGAAGCCGGCGCCGCCCGCGACCAGTGCCCTCACCGGCCGACCCCGATGTAGGTGAAGCCGAGCTTCTCGACCTCGGCGCGCTCGAACAGGTTGCGGCCGTCGCAGATGATGGGCAGGCGCATCTGCCCCTTCAGTTGCGCGAGGTCCAGGTTCTTGAACTCCGGCCACTCGGTCACGACCGCGAGCAGGTCGGCGTCGCGGCACACGTCCTCGGCCTTTTCGCAGAACGTGATGCCGGGAATCAGCTTGCGGGCGCGCTCGGTCGCCTGCGGGTCGAAGGCGCGGACGTTGGCGCCCTCGGCCACGAGCGCGGCGATGATGTCGATGGACGGGGCGTAGCGCATGTCGTCGGTGTTGGGCTTGAACGCGAGCCCGAGCACGCCGATGTTCTTGCCGCGCAGGTTCCAGAGCACGCCCTGGATCTTGCGCACGAAGCGGCGCTTGGCGTCTTCGTTGACCGCCTCGACTTCTTCGAGCAGCTTGAAGTCGTAGCCGAGTTCGTGGGCGATGCGGATGAACGCGCGCAGGTCCTTGGGAAAGCAGAACCCGCCGTAGCCGATGCCGGCGTCGAGGAACGCCCGGCCGATACGTTTGTCCTGGCCCATCCCGTCGGCGACCTGGCGGACGTCGGCGCCCGAGGCTTCGCAGATGACGGACAGCGCGTTGGCAAAGGATATCTTCATCGCGAGGAACGCGTTGGAGGCGTGCTTGATGAGTTCGGCCGAGGCGAGGTCGGTGACGACCTTGGGCGCGTCGATGGGCGCGTAGATTTCGAGCATCACCTCGCGCGCCCGGTCGCTCTCAACGCCGATGACGATGCGGTCGGGCTTCAGGAAGTCGCCGACCGCCGACCCTTCGCGCAGGAACTCGGGGTTGGATGCGACGTCGAAAGGCGTCCGGCCGCGATTGTAGCGCTCGATGGTCTTGCGCACCCAGGTGCCGGTCTGCACCGGCACGGTCGACTTCTCGATGATGACGTGGTAGTCCTTGATGCTCTCAGCGATGTCGCGGGCGACGTTCTCGACGTAGGTCAGGTCGGGCTCGCCGGTGTCGCGCGGCGGGGTGCCGACCGCGATGAAGCAGGCGACCGAGTCCCGGACCGCGGACTTGATGTCGGTCGTGAAGTGCAGCCGGCCGGCCGCGACCGTCTCTCGGATGATTTCGTGCAGGCCCGGCTCATAGATGGGCATGCCGCCCTTGTTGAGGACGTCAATCTTCTCCTGGTCGTTGTCGACGCAGGTCACGTCGTGACCGATCTTGGCCAGGCAGGGGCCGGACGTGAGCCCGACGTAGCCGGTCCCGATCATCGTTATCTTCATGATGTCGAACTATACTTGTGCGCCCCCGAGGGTCAAGGATACCGAGAGAGCGCGCGATGCGCCGGACGCGTTACGCCTCACGCCGGAGCCGCGCCGGGCGTACTGCGTTGAGCGTGATGCGTGGAGCTCGGGGCGACGTCAGGCGTCGGGCTTCGTGTTCTCCCGCGCCGCGCGCTGCAGCCGGGCGAGCAGGTTCAGCGCCTCGAGCGGGGACAGCTTGTCGAGGTCGATGTCGCGCAATTCCGAGCGCACCGGGTCCTCGGGGTCGCGGTCCGCGGCGAGGGGCAGGCCCGGCGGGGTGACGCCGGACAGGCGCAGCACGCCGTCGGCCTCGCACCGCTCGAAGCCGGCCAGGACCTGCCGGGCCCGGCGGATGACAGATGAGGGCAGGCCGGCGAGCTTGGCCACGGCGATGCCGTAGCTGTGGTCGGCCGGGC
>JAWOHG010000235.1:0-5169 GCA_046485245.1 bacterium | reverse complement strand
TTCGCCGGCGCCGGCTTGTTCTTGGGCGCCCGCGTCAGCTTGGAAATCGTCGAGCGGACTTCACGCAGCCCATCACGGACAGCGTCCTCTGCCTGGTCCCGCTCCGCGCCCTCGGGCTTGAGCGTGGCGCCCTGTGCGGCCGAACGGAGCTGCCCGAGCCGCGACTGGACTTCGTTGATGAGCTTCTGCTGTTCCGGTGTCGCGTCGCCGACGACGACCTGCCGCTTGACCATCTGGAACCGGTCGTCGACTTCGTCCAGCTCCCTGACCAGCCGGCTCACGGTCGCGTCGCGCCGCACGGTCTTGGTCGTTTCGCGCTGGGCCCGGTTGGCCGCGCGCACCGAATCCTGCACGCGCCGGAGTTCCTCTTCCTGGGCCGCCTTCGCGTCCTGCTTCTTGTGCGAGGTGAGCATCACCACAGTCCCCACCGCGCCCGCGACGAGCAGCAGCGCGGCGCCGATGATGAGCGGGCCGCTCAGCGGCGACTTGCGCATTCGGCGGCCGTGCTTCACCGACTGGCCGCAGGCGAAACAGCGCTCCTGCCCGGCCGCGATCACCTCTCCGCAATGCGGGCACTTAGGCATTCTGTCCTCCATTGAGCGCGGCGCCCAGGTCGACCTCAAGCAACGCGACCGGCTGGCTGATGCCGAACCCTTCCAGCACCTCGGGGTGAACCTCGCCGACCAGGCCCCACAGCAAATCTCCGGTTGCCGATTGCCGCTTGCCGATTCGCACCGCGGCGCAGCGGCCCGGGATGAACGCGGACGAGTCCAGCGCGGCGAACTGCGGCTCCACGCCCAACTCCCGCGCCAGCGTCTCCAGCGCCTGCTTGGCGTCGGCAAACCCGGCGTGCGGCCCGGCAATCGCCGCGGCCAGCCGTCGCGTGGTCCGTACGCCGGTCTCGGCGCCGGGGTCCAGCGAGAAGCAGTCCCCGCACTCGAATATCGCCTGCGGCATCTCGCGCGTCGTGTTCGCGCGCAGCGTCACCAGCAGCCCGGTAACCAGCTGCTCGCGCGCCATCGTCTGCTCGACGCTGATGGGGTTGGCCAGCCGCACGCGCTGCCCGGGCACCGCGGCCCGCAGCAACTCGAAGTGCTCGTGCTCGCTGGTCAGCGCCGGGGTCATCGTCTCCAGGAACCCCAGCCCGGTCATCACGCGCCGGGCATTGACCGAGAACTCCTCGACCGGCTGGGCGCTGCCCACGGTCATCGTCGGCACCAGTTCCGGCTTGATGTTTGAGAACCCGTAGCCGATGGCCACGTCCTCGAACACGTCCCACTCGTGCATGATGTCGGCCCGGTACGCCGGTATCTCCACCGCCAGCCTGCCGCCCTCCGGCCGCGCCCCGTAGCGCATCCGCTCCAGCACCGCCGCCATGTCCGGCACCCGTACGCCGATGAGCGCCTCGACCGCGGCCGGGTCGATGCTCATCACCTGCGGCTGCAGGTCGGGCGTCGTCTCTTTGCGGCCGTCCGGGTACGTGACCGTGACGCTCTCGACCCTGGCCCCGAGGTCGGCCAGCCCGCAGGCGATGACCGCGATGGTTCGCGTGATGGCGTTGTGGTCCGGCCCGGTCACGTCGACCAGCAGGTTGCGCGTGCGCGGCGTCACCCGCGTGTCCTCGCTGTTGATGATGGGCGGCATCGAAAGCACCTTGCCTGCCGCGTCCGACAGCAGCGGGTAGCGGTCAAACTTCTCCAATAGGTGCTTGTACCCGACGCCCTTGGGATGGCGCTCGAGAATCTCCTTCGGCGTGACCTCGACCCTGCCCTCGGGCATCCCGAAGAGCGGCACGAACTTCGCTCCGTCCGGCTCGACCGGCCCGTACTCGAAGTCGGGCTCGACCGTGTCCAGGTCGTACACGCCGATTGACGCCCGGCGCCGGTCCCGGCCCAAGGCCCAGTGCAGGTTCTCCTGCATCTTCATTATGGTCTTGACCGTCTCGTCGTCCATCACCAACCCACGCACCACGCAGGCGGTGATGTGCGGCCGGATGGTCTCAAGCCCCGGCTTCACGCTGACCCGCAGGCCCGACGGTTCGAGCCGGTAGACCGGCAGCCCGGTCTCGATGCCCAAGTGCCCGCGCAGGGCGCGCGCCAGCCCCGCCGCGTCGAACATGTCCGGCCGCACCGGCAGCAGGCTGATGCGGATGACCTCGGCGGTGCCGGCCTCGGCAACCAGCTTGCTCGCGCACCAGCCGCACGCGCCGTTGAAGCTCGAAAGGTCCAGCACCTCGGTCACCTGCTGGCAGGCCTCGCAGCGGTACAGCTTCACCTCGACCACGTCCTCGACGTCGTTGCCCAGCGCCTGCAGGGCCACGACCAGTTCCTCGCGCGGAAGGCTCCGGCCGATGAGCCGCTTCAGCGTCGCGGTCGGTACGCTTACCAGCGGCATACCGCCCCGCTTTGCACTTTGCAGCTTGCACTTTGCACTTGCCCGGTCCTCATTGGCAAAGCCTCGCTTCTCTCAGCCAGTCGATGTCCGAGAGGTACAGCTTGCGGATGTCGTCCAGGCCGAACCGTAGCATCGCGATGCGCTCGACCCCGCCGCCCCACGCCAGCACCGGCGATGAGCACCCCAGCGGCCGCGTCACCTCGGGCCGGAAAATCCCCGACCCGCACATCTCGACCCAGCCGAGACTGCCCATCTTGGCGAACACCTCTGCGCTCGGCTCGGTGTAGGGGAAGAACGACGGCCGGAACCGCACGTCCTCGGCGCCCATCTTCTTGTAGAACGCTTCGAGCGTGCCGAACAGCGACGCGAGCGTCGCCTTCTCGTCGACGATGATGCCGTCGATCTGCATGAACTCGGCGAGGTGGGTCTGGTCGGTGTTCTCGCGCCGGAAAGTCTTGCCGATGGAAAACACCTTGCGCGGCGGCCTGGGGTTCGCGGCCAGCGCGCGTATCGACGCCGCGGTCGTGTGCGTGCGCAGCACCAGTTGCCGCGCCTTCTCGATGTCCCACTTGTAGCGCCAGCCGGTCGAGCCGGTGTCGCCCCCGTCCTCGTGCGTCCGCCTGACGGTTTCAACCAGCCGCTCGTCGGGCAGCCGCCCGCTCTTCGGCTCGGCCATGTAGAAAGTGTCCTGCATCTCGCGCGCCGGGTGGTCCTGCGGCTGGAACAGCGCGTCGAATACCCAGAACGCGGTGTCGATGGCCGGCGAGGCGACTTCCTCGAAACCCATCTCGAGAAACGCCCGCCGGATTTCGCCCACCACCCGCTGCAGCGGATGCTCCTTGCCCGGGTACCGCGGCCCGGTCGCCAGTCCCGGGTCATAGCGCTTGAACGTCACCTCGCGCCACTTGCCCGAGGCCAGCAGTTCGGGCGAAAGCTGCGTCACCTCGACCGCCGGCTCGATGCCCGCGGCCTTGAGCGTTGCGCCCGCCGCGGTCAGCTCGACTGAGCGGGTCACGCGCTTCTTGCGCTTCAGCAGCTCGTTGCGGCCCTTGAGCAATTCCAGCCCGGCCGCGGCGTCCAGCCCGGCCCCGGCCAGCTCCGACTCGGTCGCGCTGGCCACGGTCGCGAGCTTCTCGACCAGCAGCTCGTCCGCGCCCTTGGACAGAAGCGCCGCCTCGCCCTTCTCGGTCACGGCCAGCACGCCGGCGTCGCGGCTGCACCAGCCCTTCCTGGTCAGCCACTTCACCTCGGCCCGCGTGTCCGGCTTGTTCACCAGCTTCGGCAGTTCGGCGAACCCGACCGCGCCGCCCGCAGCCTTCAGCGCGATCAGCGCCGCCCGTTCAGGAAAACCATTCGCTGCCGCGGCCCGGCCCTCATCGGTCAGGCTCAGCTCTTCCTGCGCGGTCTCCTCGATGCTCACCAACCCGCGCTCCTTTAAGAGCGTCGCGCCGGCCATCACCAGTGACTGGTCAGCGCCGGATTGCGCGACGATGTCGGCGACCGCTGCGGCCCGGCCCGGTTCCAGCGCGGCCAGGATGCGGTATTCGAGTTCAGGAAGTCGAGTCATTCAGTGCTGACTATGCCCGAAAAACCGGGCGGGTCAAGAGAGCGGAGCCGGCGCGGGGGAAAGCACGGCTGCGGTGACTTAGGGAATCAGCCGGACGAACTCGGCCGGCGTCAGCCCGGACTGGCGGATTATCTGCCGCAGCGTGCCCTTGCGCAGGTCCCTGCCGTGCCACGGCACGACGACTGCGGCCTCGCCCTTCACGTAGATGCGGTGACTGCCGCGCTGGCGCACGAACTCGAATCCGGCCTTGAGCAGGACCGCCGACGCTTGTCGCGGCGTGACGCCGGGCAGTTTGGTCATCGAAGCCTAGGCGGTGACGCGGACGGGCGCGATGACGAAGCCGGTACCATTGCGGGCCGGGGCGGCCCGGCGACCCTTCATCACCTCGAGGTACAACTCGGCCGCTTCCCTGATGTTTTCGGCTGCCTGCTCGAACGTGTCCCCCTCGGAGATGCAGCCGGGCAGCGCCGGGATATAGACTGTGTAGCCGCCGCGCTCTTCGTCGGGCTCGAAGACGGCGGCGTACTCGTGGACCTGCTTGCGCTGTTTCTTCATCGCAGAGGAATTGTAGAAGGTGACGCGGGCGGTGTCAAACAGCCGGTGAGAGTTGCGTTGGGGCTTGGAGTTTCCTCCTCGGCGCTACCACTTGTGGAAGATGAAGAACACCGCCGCGGCGATGAGCGCGAATCCGACAAGGTAGTTCCAGCGCAGCGGCTCCTTCAGGTACAGCACCGAGAACACCGCAAACACGACCAGCGTGATGACTTCCTGGATGGTCTTGAGCTGGGCCCCGGTGAACTGGCCGTACCCGATGCGGTTGGCCGGCACCTGGAAGCAGTAGGCGGCAAACGCGATGCCCCAACTCGCGAGGATGGCCAGCATCAGCGGCTTGTCGCGGTAGTTCAGGTGCCCGTACCACGCGAAGGTCATGAAGATGTTCGAGATGAGCAGCAGGCCGATGGTCTTCATCGGCGGGCAGTATCGCCCCGTCCCGGCGCGTTGTCAATCTGGTGACGGCCAAGACAGGGCCGGGGGCGCGATGTGCGCCCCCGGCGATAGTGTCGAACCTGTGGCCTGGCGGGTCACCCACCATCTGCTGGTGACCACCGTGTCAGGCCAAATGGGGGTTCGCGACGGCAGTGCAGCACTTGACAACAGAGAGAGAGAGAGAGAGAGTATGATCGGCTGCAGTCGACAACAAACCCGGC
>JAWOHG010000205.1:0-7426 GCA_046485245.1 bacterium | reverse complement strand
TGGTCGAGGTGGGCGTAGGCGTGGATGGAGACCGCGGTGACCTCGCCCGAGTTCGACCGGCTCTCGCGCATCACGCGCGACCTGGTCGAGGAGTGCGGCTGCGACGAGGGCTGCCCGGCCTGCGTGCTGTCGGCGCGCTGCGGCGACGGCAACGTGCCGATGGATAAGCGCTGTGCGCAGGAACTGCTCCGCCGCATCGCTCCGCGGGTTTGACATGCCACGCTTGACGACTTACGCTTCACGCCTGACGCCTTACGCTTCACGCTTCACGCAACAAGCAGAAGGCCGGACCCGGGAGTCCGGCGTAATGCGTCAAGCGTCGGGCGCCGGGAGCCGGCCGTGAAGGCCGGTAACATCGGCCTGACCGCGGCCGAGGCCACGCGGCTCCTGCGCGAGCACGGGCCGAACGAACTGCCGTCAGCCGGGGCGCGCGGGCTGCTGCGCACGGTCTTCGAGGTGCTGCGCGAGCCAATGTTCCTGCTGCTCATCGCGGCCGGCGTGGTCTACCTCGTGCTCGGCGAGGTGCAGGACGCGCTGATGCTTCTGGGTTTCGTCGGCGTGGTCATCGGCATCACCCTCTACCAGGAGCGCAAGACCGAGCGGGCGCTGGCCGCCCTGCGTGATCTGTCCTCTCCCCGCGCGCTGGTCATCCGCGACGGCGTTCAGGTGCGCATCGCCGGAGGGGAGGTCGTGCCCGGCGACCTGCTGGTGCTGGCCGAGGGCGACCGGGTGCCGGCCGACGCGGTGCTGGTCGATTCGAGCCACCTCGAGGTCGACGAGTCGCTCCTGACCGGCGAGTCGGCCGCCGTGCGCAAGATTCCCGGCCCGGTCGACTGCCCGCTCGCGCCGCCGGGCGGCGACGACACGTCGGCGGTGTTCTCGGGCACACTCGTCATCCAGGGACAAGGTCTCGCAGTGGTCCGCTCGACCGGCGCGGGAACCCAGCTCGGCCGCATCGGCCGCGCCCTCGCGACGCTCGAGACCGAGGACTCGCCCCTGCAGAAGGAGACCCGGCGGATGGTACGCAACCTGGCCCTGGCCGGGCTGGGGTTGTGCATCCTCGTGGTCGTATCGTACGTGTTCACCCGCGGCAGCCTGTTGGGCGGCCTGCTGGCCGGCCTGACGCTCGCGATGGCAATCCTGCCGGAGGAGATACCGGTCGTGCTGACCGTGTTCCTCGCGCTCGGCGCGTGGCGGATGTCGCGGCGGCACGCGCTGACGCGCCGGGTCAACGCCATCCAGGCGCTGGGCTCGACCACCGCGCTGTGCGTGGACAAAACCGGCACCCTGACAATGAACCGGATGAGCGTGGCGCGGTTGTGGGGCGGCGAAAGCTTCTGCGAAGTCGACCCGGCGACCGTGACCGCGCTGCCCGAGTCCTGCCACCTCGCGATGGAGTACGCGATACTGGCCGGCTCGAGCGTGCCGACCGACCCGATGGAACGGGCCCTGCGCGAACTGGGCGAGCAGACCCTGGGCTCGACCGAGCACCTGCACGCCGACTGGAGCCTCGTCCGTGAATACCCGCTGTCGCGCGAGTTGCTGGCGATGTCGCGGGTCTGGCGCTCGCCCGACGGCCAGGACTACGTCATCGCGGCCAAGGGCGCGCCCGAGGCCATTGGCGACCTGTGCCATCTCGACACGGCGGCGCAGGCCCGGTTGGCCGAGCTGGTCAAGCCGATGGCCGAGGACGCCCTGCGCGTGCTGGGCGTGGCCCGCGCCCGGTTCCGAAAGAGCGAGCTGCCGCCGGGCCAGCACGAGTTCAGTTTTGAACTGGTCGGGCTGGTCGGGTTCTCAGACCCGATCCGGCCCGACGTGCCCGCCGCCATCGAGGCCTGCCGCGCCGCCGGTATCAGGGTCGTGATGATAACCGGCGACTACCCGCTCACCGCGCTCAACATCGCCCGCCGCATCGGACTTGACGGGGCGGGGCTCTTGACTGGGCCGGAGCTGGAGTCGCTGGACGACGCGGCGCTCGAGGAGCGCGTGCGCACGGTCAGCGTCTGCGCCCGGGTCGTGCCGGAGCAGAAGCTGCGGCTGGTCGAGGCGCTGAAGCGCACCGGCGAGGTGGTCGTTATGACCGGCGACGGGGTGAACGACGCGCCGGCGCTGAAAAGCGCGCAGGTGGGCATCGCGATGGGCGGCCGGGGCACCGACGTTGCGCGCGAGGCAGCCGCAATGGTTCTTCTGGACGATGATTTCTCGACCATCGTCGCGGCAATCGGCCAGGGCCGGCGCATCCTCGACAACCTGAAGAAGGCCATCGCCTACATCTTCTCGGTGCACGTGCCCATCGCGGGGATGTCGCTTCTGCCGGTGCTCTTCGGCTGGCCCCTGGTGCTGCTGCCGGTGCACGTCGTATTCCTGGAGCTCATCATCGACCCGGCGTGTTCGGTGGTGTTCGAGTCCGAGCCGGCCGAGCCGGACCTGATGCGCCGGCGGCCGAGGAGACCCGACGAGCCGCTGTTCGACCGGCGCACCGTGACCTGGAGCATCCTGCAGGGTATGGTCGTGCTGGTGGTGGTGCTGGCAGTGTACTGCATCACTTACTGGCGGGGCCGGGGCGAGCTGGAGGCGCGCGCCCTGACCTTCACCACGCTCATCGTCGCGAACCTGGGGCTGATACTCTCCAACCGTTCGTGGTCCGGCCCGCTGCTCCTGTCGCTCTGGCGGCCCAACCGGGCGCTGTGGTGGGTCTGCGGCGGCGCGACCGTCTTCCTCGGGCTGGTCCTGTACGTACCGTTCCTGCGCGACCTGTTCAAGTTCGGGGTCCTGCACGCCGACGACCTGCTGCTTTGCCTCGGCGCCGGCATCGCCGGCATCGTGCCGTTCGAGCTGTACAAGCTGGTGCGCCGCCTGCGGCCGGCTTGATTTTCCCCGAACCGCCGCTATATTCGCTGTGATGTTACCGAGGGTGATACACACGTCGAAAGACAAAGGGGAGATGGTGCTTGTCCCGGGCGGTGCGTTCCGGTTCGGCATAAGACAGGACGACGTCCGGCAGGCCCTGGCCGAACTGAACGAACCCGCCGACCCGATTTTCGGCACCGAGCTTTCCCCGCGCAACGCGATTATCCGCGACTGCTACATCGACCGCCGGCCGGTCACCAACGCCCAGTACGCGCTGTTCATCGAGGAGACCGGGCACGCGCCGCCGCTTTACTGGAACGAGCGGCCGTGGAACGCGCCCGACCGCCCGGTCGTCGGCCTGTGTTTTCGCGAGGCCGAGGCCTACGGCCGCTGGGCCCAGAAGCGGCTGCCGAGCGAGGAGGAATGGGAGCGGGCCGCGCGCGGGACCGACCACCGGCGCTGGCCCTGGGGCGACGATTTCGGCCTGAAGAACTGCAACTCCCGCGAGTGGAACGCCGGGATGACCACCGAGGTCGGCAAGTTTCCCTCGGGCCGAAGCCCGGCCGGCTGCGACGACATGGCCGGCAACGTCTGGGAATTCACCACCGGCAACTGGGAGAACTTCGGCAAGGCCATCCGCGGCGGCTCGTGGAAGAACTCGGCCGCGTTCTGCCGCACCACCTGCCGCTGGGGCATCGACCCGGAGATTAAGGGCTCGACCTGGCTCGGGTTCCGCTGCGTGATGGACCTGGCCAAGGCGCGGATTTACGGCCAGGTGAAACCCTAGCCGCGCGACGCTTCAGGCATCACGCCGCAAGCAAGACGCCGGACCCGAGGGTCCGGCGTAATGCGTCAGGCGTGGAGCGTAGGGCGTCGAGCGCGAGGCGGCTAACTCACTCTGCCCGCCAGCACCTCGTTCAGCGCCTTGATGAACCGCTTGTTCTGCGGCTCGGTGCCGACGGTGACGCGCAGGGCGTTGGGGAAGCCGTACTCGCGCACGGTCCGGGTGATGACGCCGCGCTGCTGCAGGCCGTCGAAGATCTCCTGCGCGTCGACCGCGAAGTTCACGAACACGAAGTTGGCGTGGCTGGGCAGGAAGAACAGCTTCAGTCGCTTGAACTCGGCGTAGAACAGCTTCTTGCCCGCCTCGACGAGCTTGCGGCTGCGGCTGACGTGCAGCTTGTCGTCGAGCGCCGCCGCCGCCGCGACCTGGCCGATGCGGCTGGAGTTGAACGGCAGGCGCACCTTCATCATCGAGGCGACGATTTCCGGCCGGGCGAACCCGTAGCCGACCCGCAGCCCGGCCAGCCCGTAGACCTTGGAGAAGGTCCGCAGGATGAACACGTTGCGGTTGGCGTTGTAGTAGTCCAGCGAGCGCGGGTACTCGCGGGAGGTGATGTACTCGGCGTAGGCCTCGTCGATGATGACCAGCACGCGTTCGGGCACGCTCTCGATGAACTTGTCCAGTTCCTTCTTCTCGACGATAGTGCCGAGCGGGTTGATGGGGTTGTCGAGGTAGATTATCCGCGTGCGGTCGGTGACCGACTCCAGTATTCGCTCGAGGTCGTGGGTGTACTCGTGCGGCGGCACGTCGACGACCCGCGCGCCGGTGACCGCGGCCGCGATGCGCGCCATCATGAACGAGCCCTGGGTCATTATCATCTCGTCGGACGGGTTCAGGTAGGTCAGCGCCGCGAAGAGGATGAGCTCGACCGACCCGTTGCCGATCATCACCGAGTCCATATCGACCTTGAACTGCTTGGACAGCTTCTCGCGCAGGTAGAAGGCCGAGTCCTCGGGGTAGTAGTGCATCTCGCCGACGTGCTTGCGCATCGCCGCCATCGCCTTGGGTGAAGGCCCGAGCGGGTTCTCGTTCGACGCCAGCTTGATGACGGTCCCCTTCAGCCTGAGCTCACGGACTACCTGCTCGATCGGCTTGCCCGGCTTGTAGGGCCGGATGCCTTCAATGTTTGGTCTGGTAACCGGTAACACTGCGGTCCTCCTTACCTCCCGCGGCCGTTCTGGATTCGGGCATGCCCGCGGCCGCGACTTTGTGACGCCGCGTGACGGCGAACAGCACGCCGCCCGACAGCGCGAATAACAGGTCCAGCGCCAGGAACAACAGCGCAGCGGCCAGCGCCAGCTCGGCGGTCAGGTGACCGGTGAGCCAGGCCGGCGTGAAGAACAGGACGTAGGCCCATTCCCGCACGCCCAGGCCGCCGATGGTCGGAATGTTGACCACGACGTTGAGCAGCGGGATGAAGACAAGGTAATACGCAACCGGCACGGTGCCGCCGATGGCCGCCGCGGTCGAGTGCCACGACAGGGCCAGCGTCGCCTGCACCGCGATGCCGGTGGCAAAGCTCAGGGCCAGGGCCCAGCGCGCGTTGCGATAGGCCTTCACCGCGTCGAACGCCTTGTCCAGCCGCTCGCCCAGCTTCAGGACGCGCACCCGGCCGAACACGCGGTTGACCAGCCGGTGCGCGGTGTCGGAGAAAAACACCAGCGTCAGGAGCACGAGCGCGGCCAGCCCGGCGACCAGGAGGCCGATGATGGCCGGCCCGCGCAGGGTCAGTCCGCCCAGCGTCAGCTCCAAAGCCCGCGACTGCGCGCTCGATGCGAACAGCCCGAGTGCCACCACCACCGCGAGGAACATCAGGCTCGAGAACCCGATGAGCCGGTCGAGCAGCGTCGCCGAGAAGGCGTCCGCGGTCCGGCCCTCGCCCGCGGTGTAGGCGATGCGGAACACGTCGCCGCCGATGGAGGTCGGCAACAGCTTGCAGAAGAACAGCGATATCGTGAACACCCGCGCGAGGTACCAGGTCGAGAAACGCATTCCCCGCGCCGCGAGCAGTATCTTCCAGCGCCACGACGACACCAGCACGAACACCGCGTACCAGAGCGCGGCCAGCACCAGCCAGCCGGGAGAAGCGCGCCGGATGAGGGCCAGCGAATCGCCCAGCTTGTCGCGGAAGAGATACCCGAGCAGGCCCAGCAGGCCGGCCGACAGGCCGATGCGCAGGGCGGTACTCAGTAAAGACTTCAGGCGAGAAGCCAATCACTGCTCCCCGTGCCCGCGCCCGTCGCGGCGCGAATCTCGCACCAGCCGTTCCAGCCGCTCGATGCGGTCGTTGACCCCGGCCAGCGCCTCGCCCAAAAACCCGGCGGCAAAAAAGAGAATCCCGGCCAGCACGAGCAGGATGACGAGGTAGAGCATCGGCCGGAACCCGTGGCCGAACAGCCGCATCACTATCGCGGCAAGGCCGACGAGAAAGCCCAGGCCGAGCGAAGCCATCCCGAGCGTGCCGAAGTACAGCATCGGCTTGCGCATGAAGGAGAGCTGGAACGCCACCGCGATGAGGTCGAAGAACCCGACGAGTATCCGCGCCCGGCCCGAGTACTTCGGCTCGCCGTGCAGTCGCGGCCGGAGCTGGACCGGTATCTCCGCGATGCGGAACCCGCGCGAGCGGGCCAGCGGTACGATGTAGCGATGCCAGTCCTTGCGCAGGATTTCGTTGGCCAGCACGGCGCGGCGGAACGTCTTCAGCGCGTTGATGTCGCGCACCTTCAGGCCGAACATCGCGCGCGCCATCGAATTGTAGATTGAAGAGACCAGCCGCTTCTCGTAATGCCCGACCTTGCGCCCGGTAACCAGGTCATAGCCCTCGTGCAGCTTCGCGACCTGGGCCAGCACGTCCTCGGGCCGGAACTGCAGGTCCGCGTCCAGCACGCAGACGAACTCGCCCCGCACTGCTTCCATCCCGGTCACTATCGCGGCGGTCTTGCCCTGGTTCGCGGCGTGGCGGCGCACCGACAGGAACGGGTATTGCGCGGTCAGCTTCTGCGCCGCCGCGAATGTCCCGTCGGTCGAGCCGTCGTCCACGATGATGACCTCGAACGACCGGCCCAGCTTGGCGGCCAGTTCCTCCAGCAGCGGGCCGACGTTCTCGACCTCGTTGTACGCCGGGACGATAACAGAGAGTTCGGGTTCAGGCCTAAACCCCATAACTACGCTAATATAGCATCGACCTCAAGTATGTCAAGGATGGCCTGCGGCCGGCCGCCGCGAACAGGCCGCGCCGCCAGGGTTAGCACTTGCAGCGCAAAGTATTGATTTGACGTGCTTTAGCTCAGCCGATGCCGGCGACGTGCGCGGTCGGGTTCGAGCAGGATAAAGTATTGAAAACACTAAAGTTACGTGCTGCTCCCGGGGTCTTCTGTTGGGGCGGGTGGTCGGGTTGCCCTTTGGGGGTCGGGACCGGCCCGCCTAAGGGGCGGCAGAAGCCTGCGGACGCGGGCTTGGTGCTGCATCGCTCAGAGTCAGGCCTGTTGGCCCGGGAGTTGCACAGCGCATCGTGCTCGTCGCCGTGCCGGCAGTTGTTCCCGCGCTGGGACCGGCGGTCGGGCCAACGGCTGTCCGGGCAGTTGGGCCGGGTGTTGTCCAGGCACAGGGACGCCGAATAGTGCCGGCACAAATCCGGCCAGTTGTGCTCATTGCAGGACCGATGGACGTGTCGACTGTTACCCGGGCTTTGGGACTTGAGGTTGTGGTGATTGCGGCGTCGGCTGTTGTGGC
>JAWOHG010000202.1:0-10413 GCA_046485245.1 bacterium | reverse complement strand
GGACGACGTCGGGTCGTGGCTGGCGCTTGAGCGCCACATCAAGCCTGACGCAGCGGGCAACCACTGCGACGGCGCGTTCGTGGGCAAGGGCACGACCGGCTGCATCGTGGATTCGGACTCCGGGCTGGTGGCGGCGCTGGGCGTGAAAGACTTAGTCATCGTGCGGTCCGGGGACGCGGTGTTCGTGGCCGACCGGTCCCGACTCGACAGCATCAAGGCGCTGCTCGCGCTGATTGCCGCGAATAAGAAGCTGGCCAGGCACCTGTGAAGCTGCTGCTCGCTACGCGCAACCCGGGCAAGCTGGCGGAGCTCAAGTCCCTGCTTGACGGGTCGGGCTGGGAAGCGGTGATGCTCGACGCGTACCCGCTCGCTCCCGAGGTCGAAGAGACCGGGGCTACGTTCGCCGAGAACGCGCGGCTGAAGGCGCGGTCGGCGTTCGAGCACAGCCGGACCTGGACCGTGGCCGAGGATGCGGGGCTGGAGGTCGACGCGCTCGGGGGAGAGCCGGGTGTTTTCTCGGCCCGCTATGCCGGGCCGGATGCCACGGACAAGGACCGGTGCCGCAAACTGCTGGCCAAACTTATCGCGGTGCCGGACGAGCGGCGCCACGCGCGGTTTAAGTGCGTGATGTGCCTTATTGACCCGGACGGAGCGGAGACCGTGTTCGAGGGCGCGTGCGAAGGCAAGGTCAGCCTTCACGCGCGCGGGTCGGCCGGGTTCGGGTATGACCCGCTGTTCATCCCGGACGGCCACAGCCAGACCTTTGGCGAGCTCGGGCTCGAGGTGAAGTCGACAATCAGCCACCGGGCCCGGGCGATGCGGCAGGTGGTTGATCTCCTCAGGGGCCGCGCGGCTGGTTGACAGCCTTTGGCGGCCCTGTTACAGTCTAGTGTGTTTCGGGGAGTAGCGCAGCCCGGTTAGCGCACCGCGCTTGGGACGCGGGGGTCGCAGGTTCGAATCCTGTCTCCCCGATTGGAATGAGGATAGACGTTAGAGGAGACCTTAGACCATAGACCTTAGACGTTGGACATCTGTCCGGAGTCTAGTGTCTGAAGTCCAATGTCTAGAGTCCGGACTGTGGACATCGGGCCACTTCGGGCTCGCTCTGGTGGACTCTGTCCTTCAGGTTCGCTGTCTGAAGTCTACTGTCTAGAGTCTATGGTCCAGTGTCTGCCCGCCGCTCGCCCGAAAGCGCCTGTAGCTCAGATGGACAGAGCATCGGATTTCTAATCCGATGGCCGCAGGTTCGAGTCCTGCCAGGCGCGTCCTTCTCCGCGACTGCGCGGCGGATTGGGGAGATGTCGTGGTTGCCCCCCCTCGTCCCAACCGCGCCTGCCTGCCCGACCCTGGAAAACTCGGAAAACTCGGGACACTTCCGGATTCACACGCTTCCGATTGATGTGCAGTGTGCGGCCGGGCGGGATGCTGCCGGCAGGGGTTCCCTTAACGCTTGCGCGTTCCATACGGCGGATTGTAGGAAGTGGCCGGAGGCTGTCAAGTTGAGGGGAGACACTAGACGCTAGACTTTGGACTCTGGACTCGGCCAGAGAGGAGAGGTGGCCGAAGCGGTCCGTTGGTTTGGATTCCTGAGAGACTGGTGAATCAGGCCGTTTCTACGGCCGCCGGATACTGCTTCTGACTCGGCCCGAGAACTTGGGCTGAGTTTGAGCCGACACTAACCCAGACCTCTACCAAGACACCGGGGAGGACAGGGCATCGTGGCGGGTGCGACGTGCGGAACAGGAGACCGGAGGGAGGTCGGATGGCGCGAGGGGGCGGGATTGGGGCGGGCGGGGCGTGTTGGGAACGGCGGTCTGACACCACATATAGAGGGGGGAGTGACCCACGGGGTCAACCTGTAGGACAGGTGTTGGACGAGCGAGGCGGCGAGCACTGAGGCGAGGTCGGGTGTGAGCCTGCGGGCAAGCGTCGGCGTGAGCGTGGGTTCGATCGCGAAGCTGAGCTGTCTTGCGAGTCGCGCGCTGAGGCTGTCGGCGGGCCGGGACTTGAGCCTTCGGTCAGCGGCGGTGGCGATGGTGGTGGCGATGGCCGAAGCAAGCTGCGATGCGAGCACCGGGTTCGAGCCGGCCCCAATCATCCAAGCCGAGTCCGGGAAGCTGGGCGAGTTGGCGACCGGTTCCGGTCAGCGGAGAGCCGCGAAAGCGAACGAGGAGGTCGCCAAGGCCGTGCGCTGGTTGCTGTCGCTTGAGTCCAGGCAGCCGGTCGTCGGGCGGTTCGGCTGGTCGTTCGTGCCGAAGCTCAAGGCCAAACTGAAGGCCAACCTCAGAGCCGGCTTGAAGGCCTAGGTCAGACCCGGCAAAGAGGCCTGGCAAATGGCCTGGTGCATATCGTCGGCCATACCGTTGCCCAAAGCCCGGCTGATAGCCTGCGCCAAAACACGGTCGATGTCTTAACTCAAGGCACGTCTCAAGGCACAACTCGAATCCTCTTTCGAATCCTGGCTCATAACCTCATCTAAATCCTGGTTTTAGGCCTGATTGAAGGCCTTGTTCGAGGCCCGGCTGGAGGCCGGCCCCGGGGCCGCCGGGGGACCGTACGGGGGCCGCACACCCCACGGAGACTTGCGAGCGAAGCGTGGCGGTCTTCGCGTGAGATTGCCACGGCCGCCAAGCGGCCTCGCAATGACGAACCTTCTGCCGTGAGCCGTCAGCCGGTCTAGTACGTCCGCGCGTAGTAGATGCGCGTGGTGGTGTCTTTGCCGCAGACGATGCAGTGGCCGGGGTCGGACTGCTCGCTCATCGGCATGTTGCGCGGGGTGGTCTTGGTTTCCTCAATGAGCTTGTTCTCGCAGTCCTGTGACCCGCACCAGTGGACGCGGACGAGGCCGGGTTTGGCGGCGAGGTTGGTCTTGAATTCGTCGAGGCTGGCCGCGTCGGACGTGGCGCCCTGCATCCACGCGCGGCCGCGTTCGAGCAGCCCGCGCTGGACGTCGTCGAGTGCCTTTCCGACCTCGGCGGCGATGTCGGCGAACTGGATGAAGCGTTTGCCCGAGCCGTCGCGGGGAATGAGCACGGCCCCGCCTTTCTGGACGTCCTTGGGGCCGATCTCGATGCGCAGGGGCACGCCGCGCATTTCGTATTCGTTGAACTTCCAGCCGGCGGTGAACTGGTTGCGGTCGTCGAGTTTGACCCGGAAGGCGGAGAGGAGGCCGAGGGCCTCGCGGCACTTGGCGATGACTTCTTCGTCGTTCTTGCCGAAGAGTATCGGCACGATGACGGCCTGGACCGGGGCGACGCGGGGCGGCAGGAACAGGCCCTTGTCGTCGCCGTGGGCCATTATCAGGCCGCCGATGAGCCGGGTGGACACGCCCCAACTCGTTCCCCACGGCCGTTTCTCGGTGTTGTCTTCGTCGAGGTAGCGGATGTCGAAGGCCTCGGCGAAGTGCTGGCCGAGGTCGTGGGAGGTGCCGGCCTGGAGGGCTTGGCCGTCGGGCATCAGCGCCTCGATGGAGTAGGTCTGGACCGCGCCCGGGAACTTCTCGCTCTCGGGTTTGACCCCGGCGATGACCGGGAACCCGAGGTCGTTCTCGACGAAGTCGACGTAGATGTCGAGGATGCGCAGGGCTTCCTCGTGGGCCTCGTCGTGGGTGCGGTGCAGGGTGTGGCCTTCCTGCCAGAGGAATTCGAGCGTGCGCAGGAAGAGGCGGGTGGCCTTTTCCCATCGGAAGATGTTGCACCACTGGTTGATGAGCACGGGCAGGTCGCGGTAGCTCTTGACCCACTTGGCGTACATCGTGTTGATGATGGCCTCGGAGGTGGGGCGGAGGGCCAGGCGCTCGGTGAGGTCGGAGTCGCCGCCGCGGGTGACCCAGGCGACCTGGGGCGCGAATCCCTTCACGTGTTCGGCTTCCTTGACGAGGAAGCTCTCGGGGATCAGGGTCGGGAAGTAGGCGTTGACGTGGCCGGTAGCCTTGAATCGGGCGTCGAGGCGGGCCTGCATGTTCTCCCACAGGGCGAAGCCGTAGGGCCGGATGACCATGCAGCCGCGCACCGGGGCGTAGTCGGCCAGTTCGGCCTTCAAGACGACCGCGGTGTACCAGTCGGAGAACTGCTCGGACTTGGAGGGGATTTCGCGAACCTGGCCTGCTTCTTTCATAGTGGGGTATGGTATCGGCCGGCAGGGGAGAGTCAAGGTAACCGGCCGAGGCGGCAGGGGATAGCGGGGTGCAGAATGCCGCTTGACACCCCGGCCGGGGTTTGTAGACTGACCGAGTAGGCGAATGCCTACGGTGCCGGCGCTAATCGGACCGAACAAGGTCGAGATTACGCTTGAGGCAAGAAGCACTACAACCAAGGAGGACAGAGTGAAGAGCAGTGCAGTACTGCTTGGCCTGCTGGTGAGCCTCGCGCTCGCCGCCGGCCCCGCGGCAATTGTGGCACCCCAGGCCACGACCGCGGCCGACGTCGACCAGGCCGCCCAGGGCAGAGTGCCCTACGGCCAGCTCCCGACCGACGTCGATTTCGACACGGTCTGGACCGTCAACATTGAGAACGGCAGCGGCGTCTACTACGTGGGCGTCACCGACGTTCAGGACACCCTGATGTGGGTGTCGGCCGGCCAGACCCAGCTCAAGATGTACCGCTGGCGCATTGACCCGACCCGCACGTTCATCGACAGCTTCCCGCAGACCGGCGGACCGTCGGGCTGGGGCATCCGCGACATGGCCTACGACGAGAACACGGACTACGTGTACGCCGGGTTCGACGGCGGCCGCTACCACGTGTACAACGCGACGACGATGGTTCCGGCCGCGACCTACACGGTTTCCGGCTTCTCCGGCACGGTCCGCGCGATGGCCCATCACCCGACCGAAGATTCGTTGTGGTGCGCCAACTTCGCGTCGAACCCGATGTGGAAGTTCTCGGTGACCGGTACGAACGGCCACCAGGTCAAGCCTGCGGCCCAGATGGGCTCCTGCTACGGGCTCGCCTTTGACCCGCTGAACAACTGCTTCTGGTCGACCAACGCCGGCGCGTCCGGCGCCAGCCCGATGTGGAAGATCGACTACCCGAGCTACACCAAGTCGGACAGCTTCAACCCACCCGGTTGGGACCTCGGCGGCGGTTGCGAGATGTGGCGCGACACGTTCCTGCTGGCCCTCGAGCAAGCCACCCCGGACAAGGTGTGGTGCATCCGCCTCGGCGGCGGCACGCCCATCGGCCACGACCTTGCGATGGCGGCCATCCTCGCCCCGACCGGTATGGTGATGCCGGGCTCGATCGCTCCGCGCGGCCGCATCACGAACCTCGGCACCAACGCCGAGAGCAACTTCCCGGTGACCTGCTGGATCGACTCGGGCGCGACCCGCGTGTACAACCAGACCTACACGTACACCGGCACGCTCAATGCCGGCGCCAGCGCGGAAGTCACCTTCACGCCGAACTGGACCGCGGTCGGCGGCACCTACAACGTGACGATGTTCACGAACCTGACCGGCGACGAGCGCCGGGCCAACGACACGCTGCGCGGCACCGTGACCGCCTCGGCCGCGGTGTGGGAGACCATCCCGCAGCCGCCGGCCAACCAGGACCGCGTCGCCCACGGCGTGGTGTATGACCCGCTCGGCGACAAGTTCTACATGATCGGCGGCAACCCGGCCGGCGCCGCCGGCACCTACCTGACCGCCAACTACGAGTACAACCCGGTCACGCGCACGTGGGCGACCAAGGCCGCGATGACCACCGCGCGCGGCTGGATCAAGGGCTCGTACTGCGACGGCAAGATTTACGTCATCGGCGGTCACAACAATGCGGGCGCCGCGATTGCCACCAACGAAGCCTACGACATCACCGCCAACACCTGGTCGACCAAGGTGCCGCGGCCGCGCATCGGCCTGGCCGCTTCCGAGGTCGTGTGGCGCGATTCGCTCATCTACGTGCTCGGCGGCAACAACGCGTCGACCGGCTTCAACAACGTCGACGTCTACGACGCGACTGCCGACGCCTGGTCGGTGGGCACCGCGCTGCCGTTCCCGTGCTTCATGGGCTCGGCCGGCATCATCGGCGACACCATCTTCATCGCGCAGGGCTACAACAACTCGTCCTGCTGGCCCGCGCTCTACAAGGGTGTCATCAACGCGTCGAACCCGACCCAGATCACCTGGACCGCCGGCCCGACTCTGGCCGAGCCGGTGTTCAACGGCGCCACGGCAGTGATCGGCGGCGACGTGTACTGGCTGGCCGGGTTCATCAATGCCGCCACCGTCACCAATAAGATGTGGAAGTACAGCACCGCGACCGGCACCGTGACCCCGGTCACGCCGGTGTACCCGGTGACCCTGGCGCGCTGCAACTTCATGGCGTCGCGTCCGTCCACCTCCGAGCTGTTCGTGCTCGCGGGTGACGAGGCCGGCAACTGGACCGCGCCGAACCGTCGCTACTATCGCATCTCCTTCGGCCCGCAGGGCGTCGAAGAGGGCGCGCCTGCGCTGAACCTGGCCCCGGTCGCGACCGCGCAGACCTTCGTGCGCGGCACCGGCCGTGTTAGCTTCAACCTGGCCAAGGCCGGCAACGTGAACCTGAGCGTGTTCAACACGAGTGGTCGCCTGGTCAACACGCTGGTCGACGGCGCGATGGGCGCCGGGGACCAGTCAGTGACCTGGAATGGCAACGACGCCAACGGGCACCGTGTCGCCAACGGGACCTACTTCTACCGCCTGACCGTCGACGGCAATACTGCCTCGACCAAGGCGATAGTCCTGAACTAGCCCGGCACACGTCACTTGCGGAACCGCCCCTCGGGGCGGTTCCGCTCTTACGGGTGGAGTGCAGCGGGGTTGTGCGGCGTGAGCCGCCACTAGCCCGGCACACGTCACTTGCGGAACCGCCCTTCGGGGCGGCTCCGCTCCTATGTACGGGCTGCCGCGGGTTGACTTCGGAGGCGCGCCGGGCTAGAATCGACTTCCGCCCGAGAGCCTGAAAGGAGTCCACTTTGAACACTGCCGAACACATTGCGTTGGCCGACCGCTACAGCGCCCGGAATTACCTTCCCCTGCCCGTGGTGCTGGCCCGGGGCGAGGGCGTCTGGGTCGAGGACGTCGACGGCAAGCGCTACATGGATATGCTGTCGTCGTACTCGGCGCTGAACCAGGGCCACCGGCACCCGCGCGTCCTCAAGGCGATGGCCGAGCAGATGGAGCGGCTGTGCCTGACCTCGCGCGCGTTCCACCACGATACCTTCGGGGCCTTCTGTGAGACCATCACGCGGACCTGCGGGTATGACCGGGTGCTTCTGATGAACACCGGGGCCGAGGCGGTCGAGACCGCTATAAAGGCGGCGCGGCGCTGGGGCTACACCCGCAAGGGCGTCGACCCGGATGCGGCCGAGATCGTCGTCTGCGCCGGCAACTTCCACGGCCGCACGACGACAATCGTCGGCTTCTCGACCGAGAAGCTTTACCGGGACGGGTTCGGGCCGTTCGGGCCGGGCTTCGTGGTCATCCCTTACAACGACATACCGGCCCTGCAGGCGGCGATAAACCGCAACACGGTCGCCTTCTTTGTCGAGCCGATCCAGGGCGAGGCGGGCATCAGGGTGCCGGCCGACGGGTACATCGCGGCGGCGCAGAAAGTCTGCCGCGACAACAACGTGCTGCTGGTGGCGGACGAGATCCAGACCGGGTTCGGCCGGACCGGCAAGCTGTTCTGCTGTGACTACGAGAACGTCAAGCCGGACATCCTCACCGTCGGCAAGGCCCTGGGCGGCGGTTGCTTCCCGGTGTCGGGCGCGCTGGCGTCCGAGGAGATAATGAACGTCTTTGTCCCGGGTAACCACGGCTCAACTTTCGGCGGCAACCCGCTGGCCTGCGCCGTGGGCAAGGCCGCGGTCGACGTGGTTGTCGAAGAGCGGCTGCCGGAGAACTCGTTTGAGCTCGGCCAGTACCTGCGCGAGCGGATAGCGGCGATGAACTCGCCGCACGTGGCCGAGGTGCGCGGCCGCGGCCTGTTCGTCGGCGTCGAAATCCGGCGCGAGTCCGGGCCGGCCCGTGGGTTCTGCGAGCGGCTGATGGGGCTGGGCATCCTGGCCAAGGAGACGCACGGCACGGTCATCCGCCTCGCACCGCCGCTGGTCATCACAAGGACCGATCTCGACTGGGCGCTCGAACGCCTCGAGACGGTGCTCAGATAGGCCGCGTCGCGTCCCGGTTGAAGCGCTTCGGCCCGGCTGGCTTGACTTCGCTCTGGTTGTTCCGTATAAGTTGCCGTGCGGGTACTCGCACTCGATAGCCGGCCCGACCTCGACGCCGAGCTGTCCCGCGTGGGGGCAGACCCGGCGTCCTGGGGCATCTTTGCCGCCAAGGCCGAGACGGTGACCCTGAAGTTCGATGGCCTGTCGGTTGCGACCGCCAACATCCTCAAGCAATCCGCCCTGGTCTGCGGCGCCGACTGCGCCGTGCACCGCGATGTGATTACCGGCCGGGTGAAGCACAGCGACGCGCTGCTGCTGGGCACGCCGCGCCAGCTTGCTGCCCTGGCCGGGCGGCTCGAGCGGCAGCCGGACTGCGCGGCCCGGCTCGCGCCCGGCCTGCAGCTGATGCTCGAACGGTGTATGTCGCGTCGGCCGGCCTGGCGCGTCGGGGGGCGGCGCTTGACCCTCGGGGGGCGGACTTTCGTGATGGGTGTGGTCAATGTCACGCCCGATTCCTTTTCGGACGGCGGCCGGTTCTTCTCGCCTGAGGCCGCGGTCGAGCAAGCGTTGAAGCTCGAGGCCGATGGCGCGGACTTCATTGACCTCGGGGCCGAGTCGACGCGGCCCCGCGCGCGGCCGGTAGATCCGGCCGAGCAGGTCCGGCGACTGCGCCCGGTAATGCGCCGCCTGCGCCGGGAGTGCCGCGTTCCGGTGTCGGTCGACACGATGAGCGCGCGCGTGGCCCGGGCGGCCGCCGCCGACGGCGCGGCCATCGTCAACGACGTGTCGGGCCTGGCCGCTGACCCGGCAATGGCAGTGACTGCCAAACGGACCGGGCTGGCGTGCGTCATTATGCACATGAGAGGCCGGCCCCGGACAATGCAGCGCCGGCCCGTCTACCGCGACCTGATGGCCGAGGTGCTCGGCGCGCTGGGTTCGGCGGTCGACCGGGCCCTCGACGCAGGTATCGCCCGTGACCGGCTGGCAGTCGACCCGGGCATCGGGTTCGGCAAGACCTTCGAGCACAACCACGAGATACTGCGTCGGCTGCCCGAGTTGCGTACGCTCGGCCTGCCGGTGATGGTCGGGCCGTCGCGCAAGGCGTTCATCGGCGCGCTGACCGGCGAGCCCGTTGACCGGCGAGTCGAAGGGACGATCGCCGCCTGCCTGGCCGCGGCCGCGGGCGGGGCGAACATCGTCCGGGTCCATGACGTCGGGCCGGTGCGCAAAGCGCTGGCCGTGTTCGATGCCATAACGGCAAGGGGGCGGCAGTGATATCGTTTGTCCGGTTCCGGGTGACCGATGCCATCGACATACTCCTCGTCGCCCTGATAGCCTACTACTTCCTCCGCTTTCTCAAAGGGACGAGCGCGATCCGGATGCTCTACGCGCTCTTCTTCCTGGTCGCAGTGTCCTTCGTCGCCCGGTGGCTTGATTTCAAGGCGCTGGGCCTGATTGTCGATTCGCTCACGACGGTCTGGATTGTCGCCTTCGTTATCATCTTCCAGCCCGAGATTCGCTCGATACTGTCGCGGTTCGGGCGGTACCGGCCGTTGCGCTTCCTTTTGAAGCAGCGCGCCGACGCGGCGGTCATCGACGAGATAGTCGATGCGGCCGCGCAGATGAAGGACCACAAGACCGGCGGACTGGTGGTCATCGAGCGCGAGATCGGTCTGCGCGAGTACGTCGATACCGGCACGCGGACCGACGCGCGGGTGTCGGCCGCCCTGGTCGTGTCGCTGTTCACCCCGCCATCGCCGTTGCACGACGGCGCGATCATCGTCTCAGCCGGCCAGGTCACCGCGGCCGGCTGCACCCTGCCGCTCAGCGACGTGACCTACCAGGAAGGCTTCCTCGGCATGCGTCACCGCGCCGGGCTGGGCATCGCGACCGTCACCGATGCGGTGTCGGTCATCGTCTCCGAGACCAGCGGCCGGATAAGCTGCGCTTACCGCGGCCGGCTGCTGCTGAACCTCACGCCGTCACAACTGAAGTACAACATCCAACTGGCCCTGCTCAAGGAGGCCGACTGATGACTGAGAACAGAATCAAGCTGCTGCTCTTCTCGGCGACTTCTCTGGTTGTTTTCATCGTGTACTGGTACAGTGTAGCGCCGACGGCGGCTTTCTGGGATTGCGGGGAGTTGATAGCGACGTCGTACATCATGGGAGTGCCGCACCCGCCCGGGACGCCGTTGTTCGTGGCGATCGGGCGGTTGTTTGCGCTCTTGCCGCTGGGATCGGAGATAGCGTTCCGGGTCAACAT
>JAWOHG010000169.1:0-5718 GCA_046485245.1 bacterium | reverse complement strand
CCACGTGGGTGCGGCCGGGTACTGAGATCGGTGCGCTGGCCGAAGCCCGGTTTGGCACCCTGTCGCGCGAGCAGCGCGCCCTGGATCTGCTGCGTCGCCCGGAGGTGTCCTACGACGGCTTGGTGACGATCGTGGGCGAGGACGATGCAGAGTGGCGCGATGACGAGCGACTCGCGGTGCAGGTGCCTCTGCAGGTGGACGTGCAGGCGAAGTACCGCGGCTACATCGAGCGACAGCACGACGAGATCGAGCGGCAGCGCCGCCACGAGGAGACGCTGCTGCCCGACGACTTCGACTACGGGGCCGTGCGCGGCCTGTCGAACGAGGTTCGCCAGCGGCTGGTCGAGCATCGGCCGGCCACGCTGGGCCAGGCCGCACGCATGCCCGGCGTCACGCCGGCGGCGGTGTCGTTGTTGCTGATCCATCTCAAGCGGCGCGACGCCGGCCCGGACGGCCTGGCCCGCGCGGCCCGGGGACGCTGACCACATGATCACTGTCGCTGGCAGAGTACCCTCAGCGCTGCGTGCCGTTGCGGCGGCGGCGGTCCTGTCGCTGCTCGTCGCGTGCGGCGGCGGCCAGCCTGCGCCGACGGCCGATCAAGGACCGGTGGCGGGCGCCGCCGATCCGTCCACCCTGCGGCGTGGCAATGGGCCGGAGCCCGACACGCTCGACCCGCAGCGTGCGCGGACCGACGCGGCTTTCAACATCCTGCGCGACCTGTTCGAAGGGCTGACCGCTGTCGGGCCCGACGGTGCCGCGGTGCCCGGCGCCGCGGAATCGTGGACGGTCAGCGCGGACGGGCTGGAGTACACGTTCCGTCTGCGCGACGGCCTGCGCTGGTCCAACGGTGATGCGGTGCGTGCGGCGGATTACGTTGCCGGCATGCGCCGTCTGGTCGATCCCGCGACCGCCTCGCCGTATGCCCAGGTGTTCGAGCCGGTGCAGAACGCGGCGGCCATCGTGCGCGGCGAGCAACCGCCCGACGCGCTCGGCGTCAGCGCGCCGGACGACCGCACGGTCGTCATCCGCCTCAGCACTCCGGCGCCCTACCTGCTCGGCCTGCTCGCGCAGCCCGGCACGTTCCCGGTGCACGGCCCATCGCTCGAGCGGCACGGCGTGGAATACGCACGTCCCGGTCGGCTGGTGTCGAACGGCGCGTTCGTGCTGAGCGACTGGCGCGTCGGCTCGCGCGTGGTCGCGGAACGCAACACGCACTACTGGAACGACGCGGAGACTGGCGTGGCGCGCGTGCATTTCGTGCACCACGACGATGCCGGGACAGAATTCCGCCAGTACCGTGCCGGTGAACTCGACGTCACCTACGTGGTGCCGCCGCAGCAGTTCGCCTGGATCCAGAAGAACCTGCCGGGCGAGCTGCACGTGTCGCCGCAGCTGACCGTCTATTACTACGGCTTCAACCTGCGGCGGCCGCCGTTCAAGGACAACCCAGGCCTGCGCCGCGCGCTGTCGCTGGCGATTGATCGCGAACGGCTCACCGAGGCCGTGACCGGCCTGGGCGAGGCGCCGGCCTACGGCTGGGTGCCGCGCGGCACCGCAGACTACACCCCGCAGCAGTTCGACTACGCATCGCGGACCTACGCCGAGCGGGTTGGCGAAGCGCGCGACCTGTACCGCCAGGCCGGTTATTCCACAGAGCGGCCGCTCCAGATCGAGATCCGCTACAACTCGGGCGAGGTGCACAGCCGGCTGGCGGTCGCGATTGCCGCGATGTGGAAGGAAGCGCTCGGCGTCGAGACGACGCTGTACGCCGAGGAGTTCCGTGCGCTGCTGCAGAGCATCCAGGCCGGCACTGACACCCAGGTGTTCCGCTCGAGCTGGGTCGGCGACTACAACGATGCCTTCACGTTCGCCCAGCTGCTGCAGAGCGACTTCGGCATCAACCTGACCGGCTACTCGAATCCCCGCTACGACGCCCTGATCGACGGGGCAACTCGCCAGCCGGACCCGGCCCGGCGCCGTGCGCTGCTCGAGGAGGCGGAGCGGCTGATGCTCGCGGACCACCCGGTCCTGCCGCTGTACTTTTACGTCAACAAGCACCTCGTGAAGCCGTACGTGTCCGGCTGGTCCGACAACGTCATGAACGTCCAGTACAGCAAGGACCTGCGCCTCGCCGGGGGCGGTTGAGCGGCACGTCACAGTTCGGCGGTGACACGGGGGTATCCGGTTGAGGCCGCGCCGGCGCCTTGCGACCATTGCGCCACCTGGTTACCGGCTCTCGACCCCATGGTTTGGTTCGTCCTGTTTGCCTGCACTGTCTTCGGGCTGTACTTCTGGCGCGAGCACCGCGTGCAGCAGCAGGACCTGCAGAGCGCTTCCTCACCGCTGCGGACGGGCGAGCGTTACATCGGGCAGGTGTTCACCCTCAGCCACGACCTTCGGGACGGCGCCGGCCACACCAGGCTCGGCAACCGTCGCTGGGCCCTGCGCGGCCCGAACATGCCCGCGGGGTCACGCGTGCGTGTCACCGGCGTGGACGGGGCAGTGCTGATCGTCGATCGACTGCCCAGCTGACCGGTCGGATCCATGCCCGCCTTCTTCGATTTCCGCGTCGCCGGCATCCAGGGCGAGCCCGACCTGCTGGGACCGCTGCGCGGCCGCGTGGTGCTGGCCGTCAACGTGGCGAGCCGCTGCGGCTACACGCCCCAGTACACGGGCCTCGAGCGGCTGCACGGCGAACTGGCCAGCGAGGGCTTCTCAGTGGTGGGCTTTCCCTGCAACCAGTTCGGGGCCCAGGAGCCTGGCAGCGACGCGGAGATCCGCGAGTTCTGTTCCACCCGCTACGACGTGACCTTCCTGCTCGCGTCCAGGCTGGACGTGAACGGCACGGGCCGTGCCCCGGTGTACCAGTGGCTCACCGACCCGGCGCAGGGGTTCCCGGGCGACATCGAGTGGAACTTCGAGAAGTTCCTGGTCGGCCGCGACGGACGGGTGATCGGCCGCTATCCGTCGGGGACCCGGCCCGACGACAAGGGGCTGCTGGCCGACATCGCCGAGGCGCTGTGAGGCCCGCCGCCGTCGGCGGGATGCCGCGCGCCGGCCAACAAAATCTATCTGTCAATCACGCCGATGCAGCCTCTGATTCTGGCCTGTTTATGTATCTGTTCTACATAAATAGCAGCGGTGATCAGGGCGTGACCACCAGGTCGTATTCGGCATTCACGACCGCGCTGAACTTCATGTCACCGGGCTGGTAGGTTGCCTCAGGAGCCATCGCCGCGTCCGCCATCACCGCGCTGCGTCGGTACATCGGCATCGGCGGTGCCGAGGACGAACCGTTCAGCGCCCGCACTGGACCGAGCCTGACGCCGGCTGCGCGCGCGAGTGTCTCGGCATTGAGGCGGGCGTCCTCGACCGCCTTGGCCATCGCCTCGCGCTCGAGCGATTTGCGCCGGCTGGACTCGAGCACCGGGTCGTTCACCTGGTTCACGCCGGCGTCCACCGCGCGCTCGAGCAGGGGCCCGAGCTGCTCGAGGTCCCGCAGTTCAACCTGCACCTGGCGGCTGACGATGTAGCCGAGCAGGACGCGCTTGCGGTCCTTCTCGTTCCAGCTGTACTCGGGCTGCACCTGCACCCGCGTGGCGTTCACCAGCTTCGGGTCGATGCGCAGGTCGCGGGTCAACGCCAGCACCCGGTCCACCGTGGTCGCGACGGTAGCGCGTGCCTCCGCCATGGTCGGCTTGCGGGCTTCGACGCCGAGCGTGACGTGCGCGAGATCGGGCTCGGCGGCCACCTCGCCGCTGCCCGACACGGTGACCGTCCTCGGCCGGGCGTCGTCGCCGGCGTGGACGACCAAGGGCGCGAACGCGAGGGCGAGGAGGCTGGCCAGCCAGGCGCGGCGAACGGTCATGAGGAGTCTCCTGGGTAAGTCGGGCAGGTTCACAGTGTATGACAGTGGCCTCTGACAGCCGTTCGCGGCCGCGCCTTTGGACTAGCGAAACGCTTTTGATTAACATGCCGCCCCTTCGGCCTTCGGGGAGAGGCCGCAGTTCCTCATGGAGTTCGCAATGACCTCGAGATCGGCCTGGCTCGCCCTGAGCCTGACCATCGTGGGCTTCGTCGCTCCGGGCCTGGCTTCGGCCGGGGACGTCGCACGCGGCGCCAAGCTTGCCTACACCTGCCATGGCTGCCATGGCCTGCCGAATCACAAGAACGCCTACCCGGTGTACAAAGTGCCCAAGCTGGGCGGCCAGCACGCGGCGTACCTCGTCGTCGCGCTGAAGGCCTATGCCAGCCAGGAGCGCGCGCACGCCACCATGCATGCGCATGCGGCCACGATGTCCGAGCAGGACATGCAGGACATGTCCGCCTACCTCGCCGGCCAGGAGCTGAAGCCGACGGGCAAGGCCGTCGGCGCGGCCCCGAAGGCGGCGCAGACCTGCGTCGCCTGCCATGGCAACGACGGCATCGGCATCCTGCCGGAGTACCCGAACCTCGCCGGGCAGCACGCAGACTACCTGCAGGTGACCCTCAAGGCCTACCGCAGTGGTCAGCGGCAGAACGCAGTCATGGCCGGCATGGCGGCGGCACTCACCGATGCCGACATTCGTGAGCTGGCGGACTACTACTCGCGTCAGCGCCCGGCGCTGTGCTCTACCAACGAGACGCGCGAACGCGGCAAGTGCAAGGGGCTCTGAGGCTCCTGCGAGCCGGCGTATGACGCACCGAAGGCCGGGGACTGCCCGGCCTTCTTGTTTTCGGGTTCCCGACGCCTCACGCTAAGCGGCCAACCCCCCGAATGCGGGCGCCTCGCGGATGACTGCCAGCCCCAATTCCGGCCGGGACCGCCCCCTGGCCCAACCCCTCGGCAATGGCGTGTACCTGGTCGACACGCTCTACCTGCGGCCGGGCCTTGCGGCCAGCCACCTCGTGGTGGACGACGGTCATGCAGCCTTCGTCGACACCGGTGCCGCGCCCGCAGCGCCACGGTTGCTCGCCGCGCTCGACGAGCTTGGCCTCGCCCGGGAGCAGGTGGACTACCTGTTCCTCACCCACGTGCACCTCGACCACGCCGGCGGTGCCGGGCAGCTGATGCGAGCCCTGCCGAACGCCCGGGCGGTGCTGCACCCGCGCGGCGCGCCGCACCTGATCGATCCCACCCGGCTGGTCGCGGGCTCGATCCAGGTGTACGGGGAGGCACTGTACCGCCAGCTCTACGGCGAGCTGATCCCGATCCCGGCCGAGCGCGTCGTGATCGCCGAGGATCGTCAGCGCATCGTGCTCGGCGGGCGCACCTTCGAGTTCATCGACGCCCCCGGCCACGCGAAGCACCACCACTGCCCGATCGACCTGGACTACCGCGAGGTCTACAGCGGCGACAACTTCGGCATCTGCTACCGCGAGTTCGACACGGCGCGCGGCCCGTTCATGCTGCCGACCACGACGCCGGTGCAATCCTCAGTACATTGAATAGCGCCGCGGCCAACATCATGACTCATCGACCTACAACCGAATTTGAGATCGAAAACGGGATCACGTTTCGTATTCCGGATCTACTGCAAGAAGCGTTCATACACAGCAGTTACGCCAATGAGGCGTCGCCGGAGGATGCCGCGTTATCCGACAACGAACGGCTTGAATTCCTTGGTGACGCAGTGCTCGAGTTTGTGGTGAGCCGCTATCTCTATGCCGAATTTCCAAAGCTGACAGAGGGCGAGCTGACGAGGTTGCGAGCGGAGCTGGTGCGTCGTGAAACGCTGG
>JAWOHG010000016.1:0-10940 GCA_046485245.1 bacterium | reverse complement strand
AACGTGCCGGTCGGCGTGTACACCGTTTCGGCCTCTGCCGACGGCTACTACCCCGGTTCGCAGACGGTCGCGGTCGAGGAAGACAAGGTCGCCAGCGCCAGGTTCGAGCTGGTGTCCACCGCCACCAAGAGGACCGCGCTCAGCGGCAAGGTGTCCGACAAGGCCACGGGCAAGGCGCTCGCTGGGACAGTCAGCTTCCCGGAGGCAGGACTGGCCAGCGTGGCGACCGACCCCGCTACCGGCGTCTACATGACCGAGATAGCGCCCGGTTCGTATGCCATCAAGGCAGCGGCCGAGGGCTACATCGACCAGGCCGCCGCCATCATCATCGAAGAGGGCAAGCCGCAGATTCGCAACTTCGAGCTGGTGAAGGAAGGGATGAGCATCACCCTGCGCGGGGTCTACTTCGACTTCGACAAGTCGACCATCAAGCCGGAGTCGCACGCGGCGCTGGCCGACGCGGCCAAGATCCTCACGGATAACCCGACCATCCGGGTCGAAATCCAGGGCCACACCGACAGCAGGGGTTCGGACAGCTACAACCTCGACCTTTCGGACCGGCGGTCGTGGTCGGTGGTGAACTACCTCGTCCAGAACCTCGGTATCGACAGGGGCCGGCTGACGGCCAGGGGCTATGGCGAAGCGAGGCCGATTGATACCAACGATACCGACGCCGGGCGTGCGATGAACCGCCGCGTCGAGTTTGTAATCCTCAGCAAGTAGCAGCAGGCTAGTAGAGCACGAGGGGGAGGCTTCGGCCTCCCCCTCGCGGTACACGACACCAGGATGGTCGCGGTCAGCCCTCACCTGCTGGTGACAGGACAGTTTTCCGGCCTACAATCGACTCAGGTCGTCGCTGAACTAACCCTGCGGCGCGGCCGCCCGTCGCAGCGCCGCGGCAACGGAGGTACCATGAACCGATGCGCGCTGGTTGCCAACACGATTCTGCTGACGGCGGTCGCGTTTGCCGTGTCGTCCGCCGTGCCGCCGCTCCCGACTTTCCCGCCCGACCCGCTCGACGACAGCACGCTCACCTTTGACGTCGGCGTGGAGAAATTCCAGTGGAAGCCGCAGGTTGCGTTCGACGGCACCAACTACTTCGCGGTCTGGGAGGACTCGCGCCAGGACGAGGCGACTGACCTCACCATCTACGGGGCGCGGCTGTCCGCGGACGGCCGGCTGCTGGATTCGGTCGGAATCCGCATCAGCGGCCTGGACCGCTACGTCGACCACTTCCCGGGCGTAGCGTTTGACGGCACCAACTACCTTGTCACGTGGCAGGGCGTGAACCCGGACCTGGTGAACCAGGACCTGTACGGCGCGCGGGTGAGCCGCGACGGCGTCGTGCTCGACACCGGCGGGTTCCTCATCGCCTCGGCCGACGGGCACCAGTTCTTCGGCAACGTCGCGTTCAACGGTTCGGAGTACCTCGTGGCGTGGCTCGACGGCCGCAACACCGTTGCGTGGGTGTACTGCGCGCGGGTCACCACCACGGGCCAGGTGCTTGACCCGAACGGCATCGCGGTGATGCGGCGCGACAACCAGAACTATCCCGGCGGACTGGCCGTGGCCGCGTCGGACAGCGCCTGGCTGATAGTGGCCGACGAGGGCGGCGGCAACTCCATCATCGGCGCGCTCATCAAGCGCGACGGCACGGTCGCGCGCATCGAGTCGCTGGCCTGTCGCCCGGACGACTCGCGCTGGTTCCCGGATGTGGACTACAGCCCCGAGGACAGCGTGTTCTTCGTGGCATGGCAGGACTGGCGCAGCGGCAACCCGCCCGAGGGCAACGGCATCTGGGGCGCGCGCGTGAAGCGCGACGGAACCGTGCTTGACCCGGGCGGGTTCCCGATTGCCGACGACCCTTCCAAGTACCAGGGCGTGCCGGCGGTGGCGTGGAACGGGCATTACTTCATGGTCGCCTACATCGAGAACAACGGCGCGCCGACCTGGTACGACATCTGGGGCAAGCGCATCCTGCCCGACGGCACGATTGTCGACTCGCTGACGCCGCGGCAGCTTTCGTCGGAGCCGATGATAGTCGGGTTCCCCGACATCACGCGCGCAGGCGACGAGTGGTTCGCGGCGTGGGAGGATCCGCGCGGCAACTCGGACGCGGGTTGGGGCACCGACATCTACGGGACGCGGATTGACAGCGCCGGTTTCGCCCGCGACCCGTACCCGAACGACAAGGTGCTGTCGGCGAGCGCGCCGCGCCAGTTCAAGGCCAAGGCGGTCGCCCACGGCGACGAGTACTTCGCGGTCTGGCAGGAGTTCCGCGGCAGCCGCAGTTGGGACATCTACGCCGCGCGGTTCAGCGCGGCCGGCGCGATGCTCGGCCAGCCGTTCCCGGTGGCCAGCAACAGCCACGTTGTGCTCGACCCGACCGTCGCGGCCGGGAACAACTGCTACCTCGTGGCGTGGGAGGACGAGTCGTACGGCAACAACACCGGCGGGATACTGGGCCGCCGGATCGGGTTCGACGGCGTGCCGCTGGACTCGTCGGTCGTCATCTCGCCGGATTACATCAACCGTTACCCGGTCGCCGCGTTCGACGGCACCGACTTCATGGTCGCCTACTGGGAGGGCAACTTCCCGTACGAGGCGCGGGCGCGCCGGGTGGCCGAGGACGGTTCGATGGGCAGCGAGTTCGTGGTCGCCGACATCGGCTGGCGCGGCGGCTCGGGCTGGAACAACCACACCTCGTTCGGGCTCGCGTTCGACGGCGCCAGATACCTGCTGGTCTGGCCCGACTGGAACGAGTCCGAATCGCAGTACGAGATAAAGGGCGCGCGGTTCACGCCGTCGGGCACCGTGCTCGACCCGGAAGGGTTCTTCGTCACGCGCACGCGCGGGCGCCACGAGGACTACCCGTGCCTCACGTACGGTCACGGGCAGTTTTTCGCCGCCTGGCACGATTCGACCGGCGACAACCTGATGGGCGGTCGCATCGACACCGCCGGCCACAGCCTCGACACGCTCGGCATCACCATCTCGAGCGCACAGGGCGGCCAGCGGCTGGCCGGCGTGACCCGGTACGGCGGGGGTTACTTCGTCGCCTGGGAGGATGAGCGCAGCGACATCAGCGACATCTACGGCGCGCGGGTCAGCGCGGCGGGCACGGTGCTCGACCCGCAGGGCATCCCGCTCGCGGTCGCGTCCTGGCGCCAGTCGTACGCGTGCGTCGCGCCGGGCGCGGACGGACGCGTGCTGGTCGCCTGGTCCTCGTACATGGACACTATCTACAGCGCGAGCCGGCTGCTGACGGTGACCGTAGCGTTAAGCGGCGTCGCGGCCCCGCCGGTGCGGCCGCACGGTCCGACCGTGACCGTGCGGCCGCGGCCCAATCCCTTCACGCGCGCCACAACGCTGGGCTACTCCCTGCCCGGGCCGGCCCGGGTCAGCCTCGCCGTCTATGATGTCGGCGGGCGCAGGGTAAGGATGCTGGCGTCGGGACCGGCGGCAGCCGGGATGCACTTTGCGCGGTGGGACGGCCGTGACGACCGGGGAAAAGAACTACCGCCAGGCGTCTACTCGATACGCGGCGAACTCGGCGGCAGGAGCGTGGCCGAAGCCGTCCGGTTCATCCGCTAGGCGCGAGCAGTTTCAGAGTGCCCGGTCGCAGCCAAGCGGCCGGGCGCCGCTCCCCGCCGCAAACTCAGCCTATTGACAGCCGTCCATTGCCGTGCTACAACCAGTCGACGACAAAGCCGCGGGCCGAGAGGCCCGGGAGGTGTAGCGATGTGTGAGTTCTGCACCGAGCATTCCGAAGGCCGCAAGTGGTATCTCGAAATGAAGAACTACTCGGCCGAGTTGCTGGGCGCCCGGCTGACCGGCCGCGAGCTTGCGCTCGCCGGCACCGAGACGCGGGCCGGTTGGGTCGAGCGGTTCTGGCGGAGCTTCGTGATGCCGGCGGCCGGGCTCAAAGTAGCGGCCGAGGAATGGGAGTCGCAGGCCGCAACGACCGACCCGGCCGAGCGGCTCGCCAATGCCAAGGCGGTCCACTTCGGCCAGGTGTTGCCGATGAGAGACGTCGAGGCGGTGCTCGATCTCGGGACGTCCATCACGCGGATTCCCTGCGGGTGCCGGTGGCTGATGACCGGGCAGGCCAACGCCCGGTACTGCTTCGGGCTCGGGCTCGACCAGTGGGGCGTGATGGGCAAGTACCCCGAGGCGTCGGCGTCGCTCGAGACGCTGGACCGGGAAGAGGCGAAGCGTATCATCCGCAAGTTCGACGAGGACGGCCTCGTGCACAGCGTCTGGACCGGGATGACGCCCTTCGTGGTCGGCCTGTGCAACTGCGACCGGGACTGCGGCGCGTACAGCGGGTACATCGTGAACCGCGGCCGGCCGGCGTTCTTCCGGGCCGAGTACGTCTGCGAAGTGGACCCGGAGTTGTGCAACGGCTGCAAGTCCTGCCTCAAGCAGTGCCAGTTCGGTGCGCAGTTTTACTCGCACCGGCAGGCAAAGGTCTACATCGACCCGACCCGCTGCTTCGGCTGCGGTGTCTGCATGGCGGCGTGCCCGGTCGACGCGGTCCGGCTAATCCCGCGGCAACAGCATCCAAAGGCCCGCGACCTCTGGCTGAAGCACCCGGCCGGTTAGTCTTGCGCCAGGCCCGGCGCAAATCATCGAGGCCGGTAGCTGCCGAATTTTACGGCAGCACTGCCGAGAAATTCGGCAGTTTTTCTTGCGGCTGTCGCAGCCGCGCAGTCGCACGTTTGTAAGTACTGTTTTATAAGTAAGATATGGTCGTGCACGCCAGAACTGCCGTGGCACACAGATTGCTTATTATAGGCGTGCATGCTGGAGCACGCAAGGGGTTCGGAGAGCTTGGCTCTCCTTGGGAAGATGTCGCGCTCCTGAGTCCCCCCTCACCAGTCAACACTCTCGACGGGGACCTACAAAGAAACGCGGTGCGTCACTAACCCGGCGCACCGCGCCTTCTTTTCCCATACGCCTGATGCCTGGCGGTGTCGACGCGGCCCGTAAAGGCAAACGGCCGGCGGAGGGCCCGCCGGCCGATCGTTTCTGCGCAACACTACTGCACGGTCACGGTGATGCTGGGGTTGTCGCTCGTCGCGTGGAAGGTCCAGTACGGGCTTTCGGTCACGGTGATCGTCGCCGTTTGCCGCTCCTCTTCCTCAGGGTCGTAACTTGATGTCACGGTCAGCGTCGCCCGGACACTACCCATTCGTTCGAGTGTCAGGGTCGTGACCGAGCCGTGCTTCAGCGTGGTCACGACCGCCGCCTCACCCTGTTCAAGACGCACCCCGCCGTTCACGTGGACCGGGTCGAGGGCGCTGTTCAGGAGGGTGATTCGCGTCTCGGCGTCGAAGCAGCTCAGCGTGACAAGCGCCAGCGCCGGCAGAAGCAGGAGCAACCAACGGGCATTCAGTCGTCGTTTGATAAAGCCAGTCAACATGGCGTAATTATAGCGGGGCGGACCGCACGGGTAAAGACCGGGCGGGCGCAGGGAATAGAGCCGCCGGTGGGTTGTATGTATCAGAGATGACCACAGGAGGTCTTATGAGCCGACGTTTCGTTTCCGTGGCTGCGGCAGCGCTCCTGGTCGGCTGCGCCCGGCCCGCCGTCCAGGACCTGCTGACCGACCAGCAATATGAAGATTCCGCGCCGGTAGAGGTCGCCGCGGCACCGACCACGATTGTGCGCGAGGTACACTACCAGGCGCCCGAAGTCTACGTCGACACGGTCTACCTTGAGTATGAGGCGCCGGCCGAAACCGTGTATGTCGAGGAGCCGGTTGAGTACGAGTACGAGACCTACGTCTACATATCGGAACCGCCTCCGCATCATTTCCCGCACCCGAGGATGTCCCCGCCCGGTCACGGCGGACACGGGTCACGCGGCGGTCACGTGCCGCGCGGCGGGTCTGACCCGCGTGAGCGGCAGGAACCGCGCGGGCGCGGCCAGCGGCCGCCAGATGGCGGAGAGCGGCCTCGCGGCGGCGGACAGCCGCGCCAGCCCGACCCGCCCGAGAGGCCGCGGCCGGTCGTCGGACCAACCGATGGGCCCAAGCGGACCGAACCGCCCCGGTCGGTAGAGCCGGCCCCGACGCCGGCAGTGCCGGCGCCGAGCAGGCCGCAGACCAGGCCGGTCCGGTCTGAGTCGCCCTCGACTCCGGCGGTCCAGTCGCCCGAGAGCGACGACGCCGTGTTCACGATTCCCGTGCGTGACGTGAAACCGATCCCGGTCGACCGCAGCGGGACTGCGGAGGCAGGAAGCTAACTCCCAAGGAGATTGGCTGTAGGTTCAGACTTTGCGGAGGCGGCCAGTGCCGCCTCCGCCGGATTGACAGCCTGCCCCGCGCAACTACACTGGCCCTGATGGCCGAAGTCGATAAGGCAGTTACCGAGTGGCCGACGGTGTGAGGTAACTCAGCGATGCTGACCGAGTTCGAAAAGAGGGCATTCTACTTTCTGAACTGGACCCTCCTGTTCTACGTTTCGCGCCAGCTCGAAATCCTGCCCCTGCCCGAGTCGCCTGACGCAATCCAGTTCGGCCCGGAGGCGCAGTGGATGAAGTTGCGCAACGCACTCTACGAGAACCCCGTGTTGTTCGAGCGGTATGCCGACGACAACCCGGAAGACCTGCCAGACGAATTACTGGCCGAGGTGCGCTCGTGGCGCCACTTCCTGCGCTCGGACTTCATCTTCTTCAAGTCCCTCGTGAAGCACGCGATACTCCTCGACGGCCGGCCGCCACACCTGGCTTATGGCGTGCTCGCGCCCAACAGACCGCTCGAGGCCGTGCTGGGCCGCCGACCGCCGGTCGCGGTGCAGGCAGTGCTGCTGCCGTTTCGTGGCCGCATCGTCTATGACGGCCTGCTTTCAAGCTGGCCCGTCGACTTCGGCCCCGGCATCCGCGCCGCCCTGAACGAGGACTACCGCAAGGCCAAGGCAGGCAGGGGTATCATCACTTCCCTGCTCGTACCGTGAACGCGCGTCCGGCCCGGCCGCAGCGCCGTCGCTGGACCGCCGCGGAGCGGGCAATAGTGGCCCGCCACGTCAGACTGGTACTGGCAGACCGCAGTCTGTCGGCCCTGAGGGTCGCGTACGATTGCCGGCGGGAGCTGGCCGCCCGGCCGCCCGGGAATGCCAGCCCGCGCACGCTGGCCGCGGTCAATACGATGCTCTGCGAGATGCTGCGCGCGGCGGGCCGCGACCGCCGGCTGGCCCCGGACCGCTGGACCGCCGCAGAGCTGTCAGTCAAGGAGCGCTTCGCCCGGGCGGTGGTTGCGGGGAAGTACCGCTCGGCCCGGCTGGCTGCGGAGCCCTGTCGGCTAGCGCTGGAGGCATTGTCGCCGGGCAAGGCCCGGTTCGTCGAGCGCGGCGCGGTGGCAGTCTACTCGCGGCTCCTGGCCAGGGTACAGGAACTGGGTGGCTCGCCGGCCAACGTGCCCTATTCTCGGCGCGAACATGTGGTTGTTGAGCGGTTTGCGCGGGCGGTGCTCGCGGGGCGCTACGTGACCATCAAGTCGGCCACGCCCGATTGCCGCCGGGAGATGCGCGGGCGCGGCGGCCCGGGAGGACGCAGGCACGTGCCTGAGCGCACCGAGCGAGCGGTTCGCCTGAGGCTGCAGCTCGTGGTTCGACAGATGTGCCCGGACCGGCCGACGAGCGCGCAACGAGCCTGGACCCGGCAGGAGGTCGCGGTGGTCGACCGGTACGTGCGCCGGGTGGCACGCGGTTTCTACCCGACGCCGGCTGCCGCCGCTGCCGATTGCCTGCGCGCCATCGCGCGGGTCGCGCCGCCCGGCCACCTGCGCCGAACGCCGGAGGCAGTGCGCCGGTGCTTGAGCGACCGCATCGCCGCACTGCACCTGCCGCCTTCCGGGCGCACCTGGACTGCCGCCGAGGAACGGCTGGTTGACCGCTACGCGCGAATGGTCGCGGACGGCCGGCTGAAGAGCGCGGTCAAGGCCGCGGAGCTGTGCGCCGCCGCGGTGAACAGGCTGCGCCGTCGATTTCCCGGCCGGTACCGGGCGAGCTACGTTCGCAAGCCCGCGACCGTGCACGGCCGGATGCTGCCGCGCATCGCCGCCTTGCGCTACCCGCGGCCGCGGACGCGATGGACGGCGCCGGAGTTGGCGCTGGTCGACCGCTACGCCCGCGCCGTAATCGCCCACGAGTTCCCGGACCTGCTGGCCGCCGCCCGTGTCTGCATCACGGAACTGGCCCGGATACACCCGCAGGCGGGCGGCAGAGGCGGGGACCGGGTGAGCGTGCGCGGCCTGATGTCGGTGCGGGACATGCTGGACAAGCGTGCCCACGAACTGGACTGGCGGCAACTGCCCCACCGGTACTGGACCGCGCAGGAGTGTGCCGTGTCGGCACGCTATGTCCGCGCCTACGCGCGGCACAAGCAGGGCAGGGCGACCGCGGGCATCGGCACGCTGGCCCGGATGATGAAGGCCGAGCTGGGCCGGCTGGGCTTCTACCGCAGCACGAATGCGTGCGAGGCGGAACTCATCGCCGGGCTTCGGCCCGTGCGGCGCCGCCGGGTGCGGGCCCGGGGCGCAGCCAGGCAGTCGCGCTGACAATCAGGACGACGGCTCCCCCCGCAGGGCGGCCGGTCCGGCACGGCTAGCGGCCGAGGACGCGCTTGAGGATTTCGGATTCGGTGGCGTACTCGGGGTAGCGCGAGTAGACGTAGCGCAAGAGGTCGCGCAGGGGCATTGACGCGAGCTCGGTTTTGACCACGCGCAGGCCGGCGAGGATGTTGCGGCGCTTCCTGGCGGCCGGTTCTTCGAGCGCGCGGGCGAATTCCTGTCCCTTGCGCGTGAGCCGGTAGAGCACGTTCGCGCCGTTGTTGGGCAAGCCCTCGTCCAAATCGTCAGAGCGGTGGACTTCGCCGTCGTCGTCGAGTTCGACCCGCCGAATGAGCCCGGCGCGCACCAGCACCGAGACGTCGTCGTAGACCGCGCCACAGAATGGACCGAACTTGTAGGGCACGAAGGCGTAAGGGGCAGGGCTGAGCGCGTCGGCCCCGAGTTCGTGCCCGGCGACGAAGAGCAGTTTCAACAGACGCGTGACCCCGAGCACACCTTCGCCCGCTCGTCCGGTGCGGCCGGGCGCGTTCAACAGGAGCAGGAGGAGGTCGATGCGGTCGGCAAGGCGCGGCGAGGCACCTTTGGTCCAGCGGTCGAGCCTTGCCTGCAAGCGCGCGAGCGCGGGGGCAGTGCGGCGGTCGCAGAGCGCGCGCCAGGCGCGCTCCGAGGGCGCGGTCGCTGCGGCGTCGAGATACGCGCGGGCAAGCGTGAGTTCACGGTCGAGAGAATCTTTAGGCATTTTCGATTGTCGATTTTCGATTGTCGACAGCTTCACCAGTTGGTGGTCCGCCGTCGCCGTCCGGTGGATTTGGCTTTTGGCCTTTGGCTTTTGGCTTCTGACTTTCCTTGCCGAGTCCCCGGTCTCCAGCCCCTGAACCCTGTACCCTTATCCTCCGGTACTTGTCTTCCCTTGCCTGGTCTCGGCGGAGGCGGGCGATGCCGCGGCGGAGCCGGCTGCGGAACGCGGCGGCGTTGATGCTGAGCGCGGCCGCGGCTTCGTCGGGGTCGAGGCCGACAAGGTAGTGCAGGGTGACTGCGTCGGCGTCGCCGCGCGGCAGTGCCTGGATGCGGGCGGCCAGGTCGACAAAGGCACGGCGGGACCGTTCGTCGGCCGCGGGTTCGGCGCGCGCCGCGAGGCTCTCGAGCCGTTCGTCAGTCACGGCCGTCTCCCGCCGCGAGCGCTGCGCGACCTTGGCCGTGCGCGACAGGCAGATGCGCACGAGCCAGGTTTTCAGCGTCGAGTCGCCGCGGAATGACCCGAGGTTGCGGGCCGCGTCGGCCAGCGCCTCGATAGCCGCGTCCTCTGCATCGGCGTGGTTGGGCAGGCGCGACAGGCCGAGTTTGAGAAAGAGCGGCCAGTAGGCGTCGAAGAGCCGGCGATGCGCGCCGGGCCGGTCCGCTCGCAGGTCGGCGAGCAGTTGCGCATCGGGGTCGGCCGGTCGTTGGGTCGGCATCTGGTTTCACGATAGGCGCGCTGCCCGGCCGGTCAAATCGCGTCGCCTTCGGGGCCCGGGGCCAGCCGGTCGAGCGTTTCGCGCACCGCGAGCACAATGCCGCAGACCATTTCGGGGTCGAGTCCGCGCTCAAGCCACTTGCGCTGGACCATCACGAGTTCATTGGCCAGGGTCGCGCCGGTGTAGCGGCGCCAGCGGCCGTAGGTCTCGCGGGCCAGCGCGAGGTAAGCGCAGGCCGGGGTCGGCGCGACTCGGCTGCGCCGGACCGCCGACCGCGCGACCGCCTCGACCAGCACGAGGGCCGCGGCCTGCTCTCGGTAGCGGTCGTTCATTCGGCGCCACTCGGCGTGGGTGAGACTCGCGCGGCGCGGCGAGATGCCGTGCTGGTAGCGTTCGGCCCGGCGGGCCACGCGGCCCGGGTCAGGGCGTTCTTCACAGTTCATCAGGTGCCTCCATTGAGTTTGCCGGCACATTAGAGCCGGCTCGGGGCGGTTTTGTGACGAAAATCGTTACCAGTGAACAGTGAGTAGTGAACAGTGAACAGGTAGGACACGTGGGGGTAAGGACTTGCGGGCACGGGTGAAGTTGACTTTGCGAAAGGGGCCGGGTTTTGGGCAGTCCGGGGGACCACTCACCCGGCGGCTCAGAGCGAGGCGGAATAGACCGAGGAGAAACCCGAAACTCGAATGACGAGTGACGAAACAGAAGCGGAGGCGAAGGGCGGAGAAGAGCAGGGCGGGAACAAGTCAAAAGCCAAAGGCCAGAAGCCAAGTGTCAAAGCCGCGGAGTAGGGCAGCGAGAGAGAAAGCGAGGGCAAACCCGAAACCCGAATGACGAATGAGAAGACCAAAGCGGGAGCGCGCTGGAGAGAGGAGTCGGGCGAGGAGAAGCCGAAAGTCAGGGGCCAAGAGCCA
>JAWOHG010000041.1:0-6119 GCA_046485245.1 bacterium | reverse complement strand
GGTCGCCGACCGTCAGCTTGCCGCGCTGCGGCTTCAGCTTGGCGGCCACGCTCACCGGCCCACCGCTGACGATGCGAAGCTGCGGCTGCTGTGCCGCGCTGTCGGTCGCCGGCACGCTGTCTTGCGCCAAGGCAATCACCACAAAGACGCAGAGCACACAAAGTACGCGGGCCAATCGACAATCGACAATCGTCGATCGACAATCACTAGTGCTCTTGGTGTCTTTGTGGTTAATCATCCGCGATACCTGCGCGCCCGCTGCTGGAAGAACGTGTGCAGCTTGGCCGTGAAGTCCTCGGCGGTCGAGAGCGCGATGTGGTCCACGCCGAGTTGGCGCAATAGCCGTTTCAACTCCTCGGCCTGCTGCTGTCGGAACTCGCGGAACCGTCTGCGCAGCGCCGGGTCGCGCGTGTCCACGACTTCGAGTCGGCCGGTCTCGGCGTCCTCGAACTCGACCAGCCCGATGGACGGCAGCTCCAGTTCGGCCGGGTCGTTGACCGACACCGCAACGACGTCGTGCTTGCGCGCCGCCACACCCAGCGGCGTGCGCAAGTGCGCGTCGCGGAACGCCGGCCCGACCATGTCGGAGATGAAGAACACGATGGCGCGGCGCTTGAGCACGTGCATCACGAACTCCAGCGCCTGCACCGGGTCGGTGCCGACTTGCTCAGGCCGGAAGTAAAGGATGTCGCGCACCAGCCGCAGGACGTGGGCTCGGCCCTTGCGCGGCGGCACGTACTTCTCGACCTTGTCGGTAAAGAACAACAGCCCGACCTTGTCGTTGTTGCGGATTGCGGAGAAGGCCAGCGTCGCCGCGACCTGGGCCGCCTGCTCCAGCTTGAACTGCCGTCGCGTGCCGAACCGGTCCGAGCCCGACGCGTCCACTACCAGCAGCACGACCAGTTCCCGCTCCTCGGCGAACTTCTTCACGTAGGGCCGGCCGAACCGCGCGGTCACCTTCCAGTCGATGGTGCGTACGTCGTCCCCGGGCTGGTACTCGCGCACGTCGAGGAACTCGATGCCGCGGCCCTTGAAGCTGGACTTGTAGTCGCCGGAGAACAGCGTGTTCACCAGCCGCCGCGTCCGGATTTCGACCTGGCGGATGAAACTCCGCTCGGCCGCGCCCGGCCGCGGTGACCGCTCTACGACCTTTGCCTTAAGCCCCGACGTTCCGGGTTTCGTCATTCGAGCTTCGAGTTTCTTCTCAGGACGCCCTCGATCCTCGGGCGGTTTTGACATCTGCCTTTCGGCCTTTGGCTTTTGACTTTGGTCCGCCTCGGCTCCGGGTTTCGTCATTCGTCATTCGGACTTAGGAATTCTCCTCAGGGCACTTCCACGCCTTCCAGCACCCTCTTGACGATATCGTCGGTCGTCAACTCCTCGGCCTCAGCCTCGTAGCTGAGGATTATGCGGTGCCGCAGGACGTCGCTCGCCAGTTCCTTGATGTCCTCGGGTATGACGAACCCGCGCCGGCGCAGGAACGCCATCGCGCGCGCCGCGGCCAGCAGGTAGATGGACGCGCGCGGGCTCGCGCCGTATCGCACCAGCGGCTCGAGGTCGGCGAGGTTGTGCTCCTTGGGGAAGCGCGTGGCAAAGACGATGTTGAGGATGTAGTCCTTCAGCTTCTCGTCGACGTACACCCGGTTGCACAGTGCGCGGCCCCGCAGTATCTGCTCGGGTTCGACCGCGGCGGACGCGTGCGGCTCGACCGCGCCGGTCATCCGGTCGACAATGAGCTTCTCCTCTTCCTTGGACGGGTACCCGACCCGCAACTTCAGCAGGAACCGGTCGGTCTGCGCCTCGGGCAGCGGGTAGGTACCCTCCTGTTCGATCGGGTTCTGCGTGGCCAGCACCAGGAACGGATCGGCCAGCTTGAACGTCTCCTCGCCGATGGTCACCTGTCGCTCCTGCATCGCCTCCAAGAGGGCGCTCTGGACCTTGGGCGGGGCACGGTTGATTTCGTCGGCCAGGACGAGGTTGGCGAACACCGGGCCCTTGCTCACGGTGAACTCGCCTGTGCGCTGATTGTATATCTGGGTGCCGACGATGTCGGCGGGCAGCAGGTCGGGCGTGAACTGGATGCGCTGGAACCGAGTCTTGATGGCCGCGGCCAGCGTCTTCACGGCATAGGTCTTGGCCAGGCCGGGCACGCCCTCGATGAGCACGTGGCCATTGGCCAGCAACCCGACCAGCAGGCGGTCGACCAGGTACTTCTGGCCGACGATGACCTTGCCGACCTCGTTCGTGATAGCCTGCACGAACAGGCTCTCGCGCTCGATTTCTTCGTGCACTCGCTTGATGTCGTCTTTCAGTTCATCCATTTTCAGGTAGCCCTTTCACAAACTGGTTGGATTCTCCCAGCTTAATAGACTGCAACCGCCGCACGGCCGTTGCCGCAGAACCCGGACAGAACCCGAATATACTGTCAAAAGTAGACACTACCAGCAATTCCCTATCTGCCTGCTTGCCGTTACGGACTTCTGCCATAAAGCGTTGTGCGGGGCTGATTTAGGCAACCCCGCACAGACGCAAAGCACTCGGCTGCTAGTTCAGTTGCTGCAGTACGTTCAGTTCCTGGCCGTGCTTCTGGACCATCTGCTTGTTCTCGGCCGGGACATTGGCGCAGGCGGTCTTCAGCGCGTCGATCTTCTTGACCATCTCCTTGGCCTCGGCCGAGGTATCCGCAGCGTAGGCCGCGGCCATCTCGCCGGCCATGTCCGCGCTCATCGCGGCGGAGGCGGCCATCACGCGCAGCATCGTTCCACGGAACTCATCCCAGTTCGTGCCGGCGCCAACCAGGGCGTCGTTCAGGCCGGCAACGTCCTTCATACCGTCAACCATCTTGGTCAGGACGACCGCGACCTGCTCGTCTTCGGCAGGCTGCGGCGCGACGTAGTTGGCGGCCTTCAGGGCGGCGGCGGCGGCCGGAACGGCCTTCACGAACTTGACGATTTCATCGTCGGTCAGGGCCTGCAGCGCCTCGGCGGGCAGCGGGGTGACCTGGTTCTCGGTCTGGGCCTGCGGTTCGGCCTTCTGGCCGCCGCAGTACACGCCTGCGAATAGTGCAAGCGCAACGGATAGGACAACAGCAGTTCTTAGCACGGGACTCCTTTCAATGCGGTCAGCAAGGATAGCGTCAAAGGGACGGTTGTCAACCGGACGTTGACGCGGGGTTGCGCCCGGGTACGCTTTGTCCATGGAGAAACAGTGTTGCGCCTGCTGACAGTCCTGGGCCTGGCCGTGACCGCCCTGAGTGCCTTCACCGCGCCGTCAGTGTCCGGTGTCTGCAATTCGGCCCCGCCGAGCGGCGGCCGGGTCGAGTTCAACGCCGACTGCGCCCAGGCCGGCGATGACGGGCCGACCTCGGCCGCGCTGTTCTGGTCGTCGGACGGCCAGGTCACCTGGACCCGGATCGACCTTGCGCGCTCCGGCGCGCCCGGTTACGACAGCACCTTTGCCGGCGCCTTCACTGCGCCCGGTTCGGGCGCGGTGCATTACTACGTCCGCGCCGCCAATGGCAGCAACTGGTCCACCCAATCGCCGTTCAACGCCGAGAACCAGTGGCCAGCCGCGCCGGGCCTCCTCGCCTCGACCGCGGACGAGCCGACCGGCGACGCGAACGAACCCGAGGGCAACTGGCTCGACCTCACCGGCGCCTTTGTCGGCTACTCGTCCACCCACTTCTACGCCGCCCTGACCAACAACCACACCTCCTGGCCGACGTACTCTTTCCCCCAGCCGTGGTACATCTACTCGCTCGGGTTCGTGAACCCGGCCGCGCCCTCCGACACTTGGGCGTTTGCCCTGAGTTACGCCAGCATCCCCGCGGTGTACACAACCGGCCTTTACGCCATCAACCGCTACGCCAATTCGTTTGAGCGCGTGGCCGACGCCGAGGCGGTGACCAGTGGCAACCGGCTCAGCCTGCGCTGCCCGATAAGCTCTTTCACCGGCGATTCGCGGTTCGGGCCGTGGCCCAACGACGAGGGGTTCATCACCGCCGCGGCCAACACCCAGGCGATCTACCCGGTCGGCGGCAGCCGGATGCGCGACACCACTGCCGGTTGCTGGTTCTACGCCGACCGGTCACCGCGCTTCACGGTCGGGTCCAACTCGCCGCCGCTCTTGACCAGCCCGCGCGTCCTGCCCGCCTCGGGCGCGCCCGAGACCGAGTTCTGGTTCAGCGTCCGCTACACCGACCCCGACACCAACCTGCCGGTCCTGCGCGCCGTGGTTATCGACGCCGAGACCATCGCCCTGCGGCCCAACCACCACCGCTACGGCAACGGCGTGCTCTTCGACCTCTACCGCAGCGGATTCGCGCCCGGCACCCATTACTTCAACTTCGCCTTCGACGACGGGATGGCCGCGGTATCCAGCCCGCCCGACTCGTTCGTGGTCGCCGCGGTCGGCCTGGCCGGCCCAGCCCCGGTCGCGCAACACCGCCTCTCGGCCTGGCCCAACCCGTTCCGCGACCGCGTCCGCATCTCGCTTGCCCCCTCATCCCTCGCCCCCTGCCCCTCGCCCCTGCTGTTGCACGACGCCTCCGGCCGCCTGGTCCTCACTCTGACCCTTAAGCCCTCGAACCCGGGAACCCTCGTCCTCTCCGGTCTTCCGCCCGGCGTCTACTTCGCGCAGTTGGGCAACTCGACGCCCCTGCGCCTGGTCCGGGCTGATTAGCCCGGCCCTCGGCTTGACAGACCTGCGGCCCGGTCGTACCATTGTCCAGGATCGCTGTTCGCTTGGCATGGCAGCAAACCATAGGAGTCATCAGTGAGACTTGTCGCCCTCTTGTCCGTCTGTTCCCTCGCGCTGGCCGCGCCGTCGGACTGGCTGGTGCGGGTCGAGTTGTCCGGAACCGACGCGGCCGGTGTCCGCGATGCCGGCCTGACCGTGATTGACGACTTCGGAACGTGGGCCTTGGCCCGCGCGACCGAAAGCGACCTTGCCCGTGTCGAAAGCTCGCTCGACCTCACGGCGCTGGCCGCCGACCCGGAAGGCAAGCTGTTCCTTTATGTGATGCCGGCGGCGGGCTTCGACCGCGCGCGCATCGCCGCGCACGGCCGAATTCTGACATCGGACAGCCGCGGGTTCTTCGTCGAGACAATCGAGGATGAGATCCTCGCTCTCAACAGCCTGCCGGTGGAGCTCTACCGTGTCGGGCTCGAACCGATGGTCTTCGGCGAAGGCATCCAGCCCGACGCCTTCCCGCTGGTCGACGACAGCCTGGTCCAGGCCCTGGTCGACCGGGTCAGTCCCGACTCGGTGCTGGCTAACATCGACCGGTTGGTCGACTTCTACACCCGCTACTCGACGACCGACTCCTGCCGCCGCTCCATGGACTGGGTCAAAGCGCGGCTGGACGACTACAACTGCGACTCGAGCTACCTGCAGACGTTCCGCTCGACCTACGCGCCCAACGCGGTCGGGGTCAAGGTCGGCCGGACCAACCCGCGCCGGGCCTACATCATCTGCGGTCACGTCGACAACACCTCGGACGTGCCGCCCAACCGCGCCCCGGGCGCAGACGACAACGCGTCCGGCACCTCGGCGGTCATCGAGGCGGCGCGCGTGCTGGCCGACGTCGAATTCGACTGCTCGGTCTGGTTCATCGGCTTCGCCGGCGAAGAACAGGGCCTGTTCGGCTCCGACTCCTTCGCCACCCGGGCCTATCGCCGCGGCGACTCGATAATGGCGGTGCTGAACTTCGACATGATTTCCTACGGCCGGCAGAACCGCGACAGCCTCGAGGTCATCGGCAAGACCTCCAACCCCAACTGCGCCTGGTTGGTCGACTCCTTCATCGCCAATGCCCGCGCCTACACCACGATGAAGACCCGCCGGTCGATGGTCACCTCGGCGCCGTACTCCGACCACCACTCGTTCTGGAAGAAAGGCTACGTCGGGTTCTGCGGCATCGAACGCGACTTCACCCCGATGTACCACACGCTGGGCGACACGGTCGGCCCGCTGTACTACGTCAACTGCGGCACCAACAACGTCCCGATGGCGACCGACGCGATAAAGACCGCGGTCGCCACCCTGGCCAAGATGGCCGGAGCCCGCACGACCACTGGTATCGCCGATAACCCCGCCCCGCGGCCGGCGCGGCTCGCCGG
>JAWOHG010000267.1:0-22212 GCA_046485245.1 bacterium | reverse complement strand
CTCGCGGCCGGGCAAGCCGCCGCGCAAGTCGCTGCGACTGCGGTCCGTCCAGGCGCGGGTGTCGAGGCGCATTATGCAGTAGTCGCCTTTAACTTCCTCGTGCACCTGCGCGCCGAACCGCTGGTAGTAGACGCGGATGTCGGTGCCGAGATACAACCGGCCGTTGCCGAGCCGCTTCGCTTCCGCCACGAGTGTGCGGATGAGGTCCGAGCCGATGCCCCGGCCGCGAAGTTCGGGCACGACGAGCAACGCCGCGAGCCACGGCGTAAGGTCGGGCCGGGACTCGTTGTCGTTCTCGACGAGGTTGACCGTGCCGACCGGCCGGCCTTCGAGCAGGGCGACAAGCGAGAGGGGAACGCGGTCCGGGTCGCAGGCCTGCTTGAGCCGAGCATCGAGCGTTGCCGGGCTGTGGCCGGGCTTGTCGCGCCACCACTCGTCGAATATCCAGCGGGCAACGGTCGGGCGGATGCGCGGGTGGCGCAAGATATGGTCGATTCGCAGGCGGGGGCCGGCTGCTTGGTGCATCGCGCCACAGGCTAGGCCGTGCGTGACTCACTGTCAACCGGCCGGCTCCGTGCGCGCGAGGTGAATCGGGGTTGACAGGCCCGGTGAACGGCGTAGGCTGGCGGTATGAAGAGCCTGCTGACTCTGGCCGCGATTGCCGTGCTGGCCGTACCCGTGCTTGCGCAGGTGGAGAGCCTGCCGCCGGTGGTGGTCAACCGCAACTCGTTCGAGATTCTGTCGAACAGCCGCTACTCGTCGCACTCCGGGTTCACTTCGAGCGTGCCGACACAGGTGCTGGCCAACATCCTCTGGGCGATGAACCGCGCGCCGTCGCTGGGCAGCGCGTACCGGGAATTTTACGTGGCGACAGCGAGCAACGTGTACACCTACGACACATCCGCGCACGTGCTGCGCGTGCATCTCGCGGGCAATCACCGCTACATCTCGAACTCGGCGTTTGAGGTCGGCGTCGCGGTGGAGCGGTACGAGGAGGCGGGCCTGTGCGTGCAGGCCGGTCTGCTGGCCTCGGTCGCGTTCTGGGATTCTGCGGGCGGCAGCGTCAGTTCCTGCCCGATGACCTACGCGGCGAACTACGCGAACAGCAACTGGAACCCGGCGCATACGATACTGATGGTGAACGTGCACGGCCAGCGGGCAATGACCGGGCTGACCGACTCCTGCGTGGCCCGCTCGTCCGACTCGAGCCTGCCCTTGCCGACAACGGACGGCGCGAACTCGTACGAGGAACTGCTCGGAGCGCTGGAGTTCGACACGCTGTTCGACCCCGCAGTCCCGCCGGCCGGGGCGAGGGGGCAGCTGCTCTGGGCCGGGTACGGCGTGGCCCCGCACATGACCACGAACGGCCGGCGCGGCACGACGATTCCCTCGGCAATCGCCAACTACTACCTGACGCGGCGCATCTACCTCGTCGGCGACACGGCGCTGTGGCGCTACCACAACCGCGTGCCGCCGGGCACCGGCCTGGCCACGAGCGACCACCGGCTTGAGTCCGTGAGCCAGGGTGACCGGCGCGCCGCGCTGCGCACGGCCGCCCCGCGGCTGCCCGGGACCGCGCCCCTCTACATCGTGGTCACGGTCGCGGATACCGGCAGCGCCTACGGTCCGATCGAGGCCGGGTTTGCTGCGTTCCAGTTTCTCGTGCAGGCGCGCGCGCTCGGACTGGGCGGCCACATCCTCGCGCCGCTTGAGACAGCGGAGCGCGCGGCAATCCAATCGTCCCTGGGTCTGCCCGCGGCCGACTGGCCCGCGGTCGTGTTCTCGACCGGGCCGGTGTTCACCGGGGTGACGGAGCCGCGCGGTCGAGTCGAACCGCGACCCGCCGGCGGGGTCCCGGGCGGCGGCGCGCAGGGCGAGCTGGTGTTTGATGCGCTGGGCTGCCGTGCAGCCGGAAGCCGGCTCGCGCCGGGCGTCTACTTCGTCCGGCAAGCCGGTCCCGGCAGCCAGGGTTCACCGGGGGTGAGCCGCAAGGTCGTGGTCGCGCGTTAGCGAAGAGGGTTTGCCGCAGAGCCGCCCGGCATCGCGCCGGGCGGCTCGCTGTGGTGGTGACGCGACCGGGGTCGCTACTCGCCCGGGGCCGGCACCGCGAAGAGGCAGGCCGCGCCTTCGGTGTAGTCGCCGGCCTCGGCACGGGGCAGGAATGCGGCGTAGCGGCCCGGGGTCAGTGCGCTGGGCCAGACCGAAACGCGCCAGCCGTCGGCGGCATGGTCCCGCGCCCCGGGAACCGGCTCGACCGGGAACTTCCAGTACCGGGTCATTCCCTCCGAGACGTAGGTGCCGGGCCCCGCTCCGAGCAGGAGCGAGGGCGTCGGGCCGTAGGTCACGAGCGCGAGGGGCCGGGCCGCGGCATAGAACAGCGGGTCTTTCTGGTAGAGGACGAGTTCGCCCTGCGGGAAGTGCCGCGTGTCGACGAGCGGCAGTGTGATGTAGCCCTTGCCGCGCACGAGCAGGTAGCCGGTCCTGGCCTGGGAGTCGGGCGGGCGCGGCGCGAGCCAGGCGGTGTCGAGGGTGCGCTTCTCCTTCGGGGCCGCGGTGAGCGGGATGACCAGCGGGAGGTAGTCGGACTTGTAGTCCTTGCCCGCGGCCGGGTTGACGGTCACGGTCCATTCACCGGCCGGCAGGCTGAGCTTGAACGAACCGTCGGGCCGGGTGCTGGCCCGGACCGTCAGTTCGGGCTCGGCCCGCTCGGCCTGCACGGGCGTTGCATCGAGCGCGGCTTCGGTCGCAGCGTCCGTCACCGTCCCGGTGAACACGGCGTTGCTGCTGCAGGCGAGCAGGAGCAGGGCGAGGCTGAGAGCGACAGGCTTCTTCGTCACGGCAGGTTCCTCCTTGCGCGGTCCGGGTCTTGGGTTTTCATTCCCGGCCGGTTCGCGGCCGGCGGGAAGTGCAGTCGGGCGCGGCGGGGCCGCGCGTCAGTCTTCGTTCGTCTCACGGCCGGCGCCGGGGCCGCTGGTGAGCAGGGCGAGGTAGGTCTCGATGTGGCTCACCGCGCGCAGTTCGCGGGCCTTGAGTTCGGCGATGGTCGATACCTTCTCGGGTACGGCCATCGTCTTATCGCCGATGCCCTCGAGCAGTTCCCCGATGTCGGCGTAGTCGCGGGCCAGCATCCGGGCCAGTTCGGCGCGGCTCGGGCGTTCAACCGCGGCAAGCTCGCGGAACCACGCCGACGCCATCGACCGGCACTCGGACCAGACCTCGGCGTTCCACCAGTTGCCGTGCGAGCCGCCCAGTCCCTTCTCGACTGCACGAGCCCAGTTGTCGTAGGCGTGGGGGCCGATGCCGTAGCGCTCGAAGCTGTACTGACCGGGCTTGACAAAAACGTCGCAGGCGAAGCGCAGGCTGTCGCGGAGGAGCTTCTCGTGCGGGGCAGGGTCGACCTTGCGCAGGACAAAGAAGCTGGCGTGGACTTCCTTGCCCAGTTCGGCCCAGGTGCCGAAGGTCAGGGTCGCGGGCGTGATTTCGGGCGCGCATTCCCACGGCCGCAGGAGCAGGAACCGGCCGTCCTCGTACCCGGCGATGAGCTGGTTCTCCATGTTCTGCACGGCGCAGGGCAGGCCCGCGTCGAGCGCGGCGATGAGCTTCGACTCGACGGCGGCCCGCTCGGCCGGGGTGGACGTACCCTCGAAGTAGCCGAGGTTCTCCATCTCGATGCCGAGGTTGCGCACGAGCGGGAAGAAGCCGTCGTACTTCCAGCAGTACGGGCCGCTGGGGCAGACTTCGTCGTGGACGTTGATGAGAAATGCGTGACCCGAGCCGCCGAACGCGGCCGCGTCGGCGTGCTTGATGCCGAAGTAGTCCAGTGCGCCCTTGACCACGCCGAGCAGGGTCGTCTGGAACGGCGGCTGGCTGAGGTTGGCGAGCTTCATGGCGGCTCCTTTCCTATTGTCAGATGGTAGGCCGCGCCCCGGCCGATGTCAACCTGGCGGGCTAGAGGCGGATGCGGAACAGGCCGGCTCCGAAGTTGACTCGGCCGAACAGCACAGCGGTGCGCCGGAGCCTTGGGCTCTCGGATCGGTACTCAAGCTCGCAGCCGAGCACGCCCAGTTCGAGGCTGGCTGACCCGAAGCGGGCATCGCCGCGCATCAAGAGTGACCCGCGCAGATAGGGCGGATCGAGTTCGTCGTGCCACCGGAACCCGGCCGCGCCTTCGGCACGCAGTTCGAGGTCGAGGTTCGACGCCAGCCGGCCCGGTTGCCAGCGGGCGACTGTCACCCCGACGCGTACCGGGAACATGGTCCCCGTGTAGCGGACGTGCGGGTCCGGGAGTCTCTCAATCCAGCCGAACATCAGGTCGAACATCATGGAGATGAGCAGGAATAGCGGGTCTTCGATTGGCGGGTCCGGCGGTTCCGGGTCGCGCCACCAGCCGGTGCCGCGATGGGCCTCGAGGAGGCCCGCGCCTACAGAGAAGCGGTCGTGACGGAACTCGAGGTCCAGTAGCGATGCAGACAATGCGTAGTTATCAAGCCGGTTCCGGTAGAAGTCGTACATAGTTCCCAAACCGCCGCGCGCCAGTTCGATGCGCAGCGACGGTCGGGTCGGCATGTCGAGAAACGGGCTGAGCCTGTGGACTTCGGTGTCGGCCGCGGCCGGGCAGGCCGCGGTGACGAGCAGCAGCAGGGCGATGGCCTTCCGTGCACCGTCGCCGCGAGGGGCGTGCTTCAATGCTGTATCCTCGCCGGATGATATGATGTGTCCGGACTACGTCAAGCCCGGCCTTCGTGCCGGCGGCCCGGCGGTGCTGTCCCGCCGGGCCGCGACTTGGACTTCTCTACTGTTTCAGTCGTCGGTGCCGGGCAGGCCCGTGCGCCGAATGAGGAACTCGACCGGCTTGCCCTCCGGGGCGAGGATGCGGCAGATGGTCGAATCGACCCGGCCGAGGTAACTGCCGGGCATCAGCGTGGACACGGTCAGCGGTTCGAGTGTCAGCCGGGCGTCGAGCCAGCGGGCCGCGAGGTAGGTCTTCTGGCCGACCGCCGGGTCGAGGGTGACCTGTTCGGTGCCGGTGAGTTCGATGGCGGCCCAGCCGGCTTCCTTCAGGTACGCGAGCGCGCTGTTTCGCAGGTTGTCGTTGCGCTCGGCGACGATGCGGCCGAACACTTCGTTCAGGCGGCCGCGCTCGGCCGTGTTGAGCTTGTGCAGGCCGTACGCGCGCTGGTCGTCGAGCCGGATGAACATGTTGATGAAGTTGATGCCCGGGTCGCTCTCGGCCCGGACCACGCCGAGCAGGGCCAGGGCCAGAAGCGCGAGGGCAATGCGTCGGTGCTTCATTATGCCTCCAGTGTTGGCGCGATTCATCGCCGGTTACTCAAGGATCCGCATCTCGGTGCGGCGGTTGCGGGCCATTCCCTCGAACGTCGAGTTGGTGGTTATCGGCTGGGTGTCGGCGTAGCCGCGCGTGGTCAGCCGGTCGGGCGCGATGCCCCATTTCTCGATGAGGTACGCTCGCACGGCCTTGGCGCGCGCGTCGGACAGTTCCCAGTTGGACGGGAAAGTGTTCGTGCTGATGTCGCGCGGGTCGGTGTGGCCGGCAAGCTCGACGCGGCGGATGTCCGGGGTCTGGCGCAGTATCTCGCCAGCCCGGTCGAGGATGGGTGTGAACTGCGGCAGGATGTCGGCCTTGCCGGTCTCGAAGTTGACGCCCTCGAGGATGAGGTACTCGCCCCGGCGCCAGAGGTAGAAGTCGCGCTGGGTGGTGCGGCCCGCGGGCACGTCGAGCTGGCAGGTCTGCGGCAGGTAGTCGTCGGACGGCCCGGCGGCTTCGAGCGTGTAGGAGCCGGCGGCGATGTCGTTAACGGCGAACGTGCCGGGTATCGAGGCGACCGGTATGCGGCCCGAGACCGGCCCGCGGTAGGCGAGCGAGCCGCCGATGGGCAGCTTGGTGCGGGCGTCGTAGATACCGCCGATGAGCCGGGCCGAAGTCGGTTCGAGCGGGATGGTGTCGTAGGTGGTGCGGCCGGCCACGATGCGCGTGCGGACCTCGCCCGGGGCGTAGCCGTCGCGCGTGGCGCGGACCAGCACGTTGCCCGGCCGCAGGCCGAACAGCGTGAGCTGGTCGAGGTTGGCGCTGACTTCGGCCACGCCGGAGGCGGTGATGAACGCGGTGAGCTTCTCGCGCGTGCGGGCGTCGACGACGGTGACCACGAGGTCGCCGAGCGAGGCGGGCACGGTGCGGATGCCGATGCGGTGCGTCATCCCCAGCTCGCCGTAGGGCACGAAGGCGTAGTCGATGCCGATGCCGCCGACCGCCACGCCGATGCCGGCGGTGACGCCGGCCAGCGCGCCGAGACTCTTCAGGTCGACCGGCCCGGTGCGGTAACCGGCGCGCAGGGCGAGGGCGGGCACGGGCGAGACCTCGATGCCGGCGCGGAAGTTGGGGTCGTTGTCGAAGAGCGGGAACACCGCGTCGAGCGTGGCGCGCACGAGCCCGGCGTCCCAGGACAGGCCGGTCGCGACCTCGGCGGGCAGGCGCTCGTCGCCGGTGGCGAAGCGCATCAGGCCGAAGTGGCGGGCCGCGACGCCGATGCCCAGGCCGGGCAGGGGCCGGGCCACGGCGCCCAGGTCAACGCCGCCGCCCCAGGCCTGCTCGTCGAGCAGGTCCTCGTACAGGCCCTTGGCGGTCAGGCCGATGTTGTAGTTCTCGGCCAGGCGCAGGCCGTAGCCGGCCGTGACCATCGTGCTCCAGGTGGTGGCGGTCGCGAAGTCGCCCAGCGCCTCGTCCCAGTACTCGACCTCGGGTTCGCCGGCGTAGACCACACCTAGGCCTAGTGCGCCCGGGCCGAGCGGCAGGGCACCGTGCACGACCTCGTCCTTGATGTCGGCGAACCACTGGTGGTGGGACAGGCCCAGCTGCCAGCGGTCGATGCGCCCGAGGCCGGCCGGGTTCCAGTAGACCGAGCTGACGTCGTCGGCCAGCCCGGTGAAGGATTCGCCCATTGCGGCCTGGCGCGGGCCCTGGCCGATTTTCATCAGCGGCAGGACCGCGGTGCCGGTGTTGCCGGCGCCGAGCAGGGCGAGGACAAGCGGCAGTGCGAGGATGCTCACGGCTGCCTCCACTTCAGGCGGATTTCCACGGCATCGCGAGGCACCAGCACGTTGCGCCTGGTCTCGGCCGGCGTGCCGTCGGCCACCTGCACCGACATCAGGCAGATGTAGGTGCCGGGCGCGACGCGCTCGCCGCGGTCGTTGCAGCCGTCCCAGGTGACCCAGAGCGGGTCGCCGGGCCGGCGCGTGAGTCCGAGCCGGCGGATGAGCTCACCGGCGCGCGTGTAGATGCGCACGTTAAACTCGGGCGTGCCGAGCGAGTCGTCGACCTCGTAGATCTCGTGCGCGCGGTCGTTTGAGGGGTCGGCGTCGCCGGCCAGGCGGGTCGAGCAGGAGGCGACGTAGAGCCCGAGCCCGAGCGCGGTGTCGGCGAATGCCAGTTCGCGCGACTCGCCCGGCTCGAGCGCCGTGACGTCGCGCGTCTCCTCGAACACGGTGGCGACGTACACGGTTTCCGGGCTGGCGCCGGAGCGCACCTCGTAGCGGTCGATGCGGAACCGCGCCGGGAACAGCGCCTCGGTGCGCGGGCCGTGGTTGGTGACCCGGGCGCGGGGCGTGATTGCGTTGCGCCAGGGCGGTCCGCCTAGATGGGCCTTGCCCGACGGTTCGAGCACGGCCAGCGTGCCGACGTCGTGGGTCGCCGGCAGGACCTCGACCTGTGAGCGGGCCGTGTCGTTGGCCGGCACCGGGTCGCCCTGCAGTTGCGTGATGACTACCGCGTCCTGCACGCCGAGCGGTTCGGCGGTCCAGGCCGGGAACGAGAAGGTGTCGGACTGGCCGGCGCCGAGGTCGGCCAGGACCGAGCCGGACCAGCCCGCACCGATGCGCAGGATGACCGGGAACACGGCCGCTTCAGGGCCGTTGTTGCGGATTATCGCGCGCGGCGTGAGCACGCGGCCGGAGTCGACCGTGCCGACCGGCACGACTATCTCTATGGCCGCGGCGTCGGCGTTGACCACGCGCACCGTGCCGCTGACCGTGTCGTTGGAGCGGTTCTCGTCGGCGGGCAGGCTGGTGTAGCAGAGCATTGCCTGCACGCCCACGAATGGCGCATTCCACGTCGCGAAGGTCAGCGTGTCGTACACGCCGAGCCCGAGCGACTCGGCGAAGATTGTCGACTGGTACTCGGCGCCGATGGAGAGTGTGACCGGGAACGTCTCGACCCGGTTGCCGAGATTGACGACAACGGCGCGGGGAGGAATCGCGGTGCCCGTGTGCACCGTGCCCTCAGGGGCGAGGATGCTCACCGCGCTGACGTCGTGGTAGGCGACGGCAACCACCTCGACCGTACCGGTCGCGGTGTCGTTGGAGCGGTTCGGGTCGCCGGCCAGGTCGGTGAAGCAGACCTCGGCGAATGAGCCCATCGACTGTGCGGTCCAGTCCCGGAACGCGACCGTGTCGATGCCGCCCGCGGGCAGCGTGACCGTCGTCGAATCGCGGTAGGCGGTGCCGATGGTCAGTATCACCGGGAAGGTGACCTCGACGCGCTCGTCGGTCTCGATGAAGTGACGGACGACTACGTGCGGCGTTACGACGGTGCCCAGTTCGACCGTGCCGGCTGGGGCGAGGATGTGCACCGCGCCGACGTCGGGCCGACGCAGCGGGCTGACCGTGACCGTCGCGACTGCGGTGTCGTTGTGCCGGTTGGTGTCGCCGGCGAGGGCCGTGTAGCAGACGCAGTGGTGGTCGCCGGGCGGGTCGGCGACCCAGGCCTCGAATATCACCGTGTCGGTCTCGCCCGGCTCGAGGTCGCAGTCTATCGTGTCCGCGTAGCCCGAGCTGATGGTGAAGATTACCGGGAACGCCTCGGCGCGGGTGCCGAAGTTGCGGATGATTGCTTCGGGCGTTTGGGCGGTGCCGGAATCGACGACGCCGACCGGCCTGGTGATTACCAGCGCGCCGACGTCGTGCAGCGCGGCCGCGCGCACGACGACCGAGTCGTCCCCGAAGGCCGTGTCGTTGGCGCGGTTCTCGTCGGTGATGAGGTCGGTGAAGGCGACGGTCTGGAACCGGCCGATCGGCTGGGCAATCCAGTCCGGGAAGTCGACCGTGTCGGAAGCGCCGGCGGCGAGCGTTGCCTGCCGGGTCTGCGTGTAGACGCCGCCGATGCGCAGTGTCACGGGGAAGCTGTCGGCGGCATGGCCCCAGTTGCGAATGACTGCGCGCGGGCTGACGACCGTGCCCGAGTCGAGCGTGCCCTTGGGCGCGACGATTTCGGTCACTCCGACGTCGTGGCGCTCGCCGCGCACCACGCGCACGAAGCTGCGGGCGGTGTCGTTGGCGCGGTTCTCGTCGCGGTCCAGCGCGGTGTAGCTGACCACGCCGAGGCTGTCGATCGGGCCGGCAATCCAGTAGGGGAAGACGACCACGGCCGAGTCGCCGCGGCCGAGCGATACGTGCAGCGACTCCCGGTACGCAGCGCCGATGGTCATGGTTACCGGGAAGTTCTCGTTGCGGTTGCCCCAGTTGTACACGACCGCGGTCGGGGAGATGACCGAGCCGGAGTCGACCGTGCCGGCCGGCGCGACGATGCGGGCCACGCCCACGTCGGAGCGGCGGGGTTCGCGGACCTCAAAGGTCGAGCGGGCGGTGTCGTTGGTGCGGTTCTCGTCGGTCGCGAGGTCGGTGAAGCAGACCGCGTCGAGCGTGCCGAGCGGGTGCGCAATCCAGTCGGGGAACACCAGCGTCGTCTCGGCGCCGGGAGACAGGACGAGCCCGAGCGTCCGGGTGTAGCTGGTGTCGATGATGAACGTCACCGGGAAGCTGTCGAGTTCGCTGCCCCAGTTGTGCACGAGCGCGGTCGGGGCGATGACCTCACCCGAGTCGACCGTGCCCGAAGGGACCGTTATCGTCCGAGCGCCGACGTCGTGACGCGGGCGCCGGATGACTGTGACCGAGTCGGCGCCCCAGACCGTGTCGTTGGACCGGTCTTCGTCGTTGGCCAGCGCGGTGAAGCAGACCGTCTGGTGCCGGCCGAGCGGCTGGGCAATCCAGAGCGGGAAGCTGACCGTATCGACCTGGCCCGGCGTGAGCTGGCGCAGGAGCGTCTCGGAGTAGCCCGTCCCGATGCGGAACGTGACCGGGAAGGTCTCGTCGCGCGTGCCGAAGTTGCGGATAACTGCCTGCGGAGTGTGAACCGTGCCCGAGTCGAGCGTGCCGGCCGGTGCGAGGATGGCGGTCGCGCCGACGTCGTGGTGCGCTTCGGTCACGACCTCGACAGTCGTGCGGGCCGTGTCGTTGGACCGGTTCGGGTCGGTGTCCAAGTTGGTGAAGCCGACTACGGCGTGGGTGCCGAGCGGCTGGGCCGTCCAGTCCGGGAAGGCGACGGTGCGGCTGGTGCCGCCGGGCATCGTCACGACCAGCGACTCGCGGTAGGTCGTGCCGATGGTGAGCGTGACCGGGAAAGTCACAGTCGCGTCGGTCGTGTCTGGGTAGTGGCGCACGATTGCGCGCGGCGTGATTGCCTGGCCCAGTTCGACCAGCCCGGTCGGGGCGAGAATGACCTCGCAGCCGACGTCGGGTGGCGGCAGGGCGCGGACTTCGACCGCGGCGGCAGCGGTGTCGTTGGACCGGTCAGCGTCGGCCGCCAGCGCCGTGTAGCAGGTGCAGGCGTGCGCGCCCGGGGTCGCGGCGACCCAGGCCGGGAAGATGACCGTGTCGGTCTGGCCCGGTTCGAGCCGGCACTGGACTGTCTGGTCATAGCCGGTGCTGATGGTGAACGTGGCCGGGAAGTTCTCGGTGCGGTTGCCCCAGTTGTGCAGGACCGCGGTCGGCGTGTGGGCCGAGCCGGAGTCGACCAGGCCCACGGGCGCGATGATGACAATCGCCCCGACGTCATGGCGCGGCGCGGACTGCACCTCGACCGTCGCGCGGGCGGTGTCGTTGGCGCGGTTGGCGTCATTGGCCAGTTGGGTGTAGCAGCGCACGGCGTGGGTGCCGAGCGGCTGAGCGGTCCAGTCCGGGAACACGAGCGTGGTTTCGGCGCCGGACAGAAGGTCGAGCTGCAGGGTCTGGCTGTACCCGGTGCTGATGACAAACGTCACGGGGAAGTTCTCATCGCGGGTGCCCCAGTTGCGGATGAGCGCCTGCGGCGTAATCACGGAACCCGAGTCGACCGTGCCGGTCGGCGCGATGACCAGCACGGCGCCGACGTCGTGGATTTCCGGTACGATGACGGTGACCGAGCCGTAGGCGGTGTCGTTGGCGCGGTTGGCGTCGCCGGCGAGCGCGGTGTAGCAGCGGGTGGCCAGCGTGCCGAGCGGATGAGCGGTCCAGTAGGGCAGGAAGCTGACCGTGTCGGTCTGGCCGGGCAGGAGGGTGCGGCGCTGGGTCGCGCTGTACCCGCCTTCAATCTCGAAGGTCACGGGGAACGAGTCGCTGCGCGTGCCGTAGTTGTGGATGACGGCGGTCGGGTAGTGCAGCGTGCCGGAGTCGACCGTGCCGGCCGGGACGATGATGGCGGTCGTGCCGACATCGTGGTAGCCGAGCGGGACCACGCAGACGCCGCCCCAGGCGGTGTCGTTGGACCGGTTCTCGTCGATGCCGAGTTGCGTGTAGCAGACGGTGGTGTGGCCGCCGACCGGGTGGGCAATCCAGTTCGGGAAGCTGACCGTGTCGGTTGCGCCGGCGGCGAGCGTCGTCGAGATGGTGCGCGTGTAGACGATGCCGATGCGCAGTGTGACCGGGAATTCCTCGTAGTTCGTGCCGTAGTTGCGGATGACTGCGCGCGGCGTCACGACCGTGCCCGAGTCAATCGCGCCGCGGGGCCAGAGTATCTCCGGTGTGCCGACGTCGTGGCGCGGGCAGGCCCGCACCGTGACCGTAGCCCGGGCGGTGTCGTTCGAGCGGTCGTTGTCGCTGGCGAGGCGCGTGTAGCACACGACCGGCAGGGTGCCGAGCGGGCTGGCGGTCCAGTCGGGCGAGAACTCGACTGTGTCGATGCCGAGCCCGGGCAGGCTCACCTGCCGCGTCTGGCTGTAGGACCCGCCGATGGTCAGGGTCACCGGGAATGTTTCAGGCGACGTCGTGTAGTTGCGGATGACGGCGCGGGGCGTGTGGACCGTGCCCGAGTCGACCGTGCCGACAGGGGAGAGGATGAGCGTCGCGCCGACGTCGTGGCGGCAGTCGAGCACCCGGACGCAGGCGCGTGCCGTGTCGTTGCGGCGGTCCGCATCGGCGGCGAGCCGGGTGAAGCAGGCTACCGTGTAACTGCCCGCGGGACGCGCGGTCCACGCCGGGAACGTCACGCTGCGCGTCGCGCCTGGCGCAAACGCGGTGCGCACCGTGTCGGTCGCGCGGTAGAGCGTGTCGGCGCCCGACAGGATGAGGAACACGACCGGGAAGTTGTTCTCGGTCTGGTCGCCGAAGTTGCGGATGACGGCGTGCGGGATGCCGACCGTGTCGAGCGCCACGGTGTCACGCGGCCAGATGATGCTGACCGCACCGACGTCGTGTCGGCAATCGCCGGGAACGACATCAGGCGTGTGGATCGATGGTTCGTTCACGCCGTGCTGCGGCGCGCCACCCAGGACAATCGAACAGAAACCGGCCAGGCAAAGCAAGAGCCTGACGGTACGCATCGCGATCCTCCTAGTTTCAACAATCTTCCCCCGGTCGGGGAAGACCAAGCCCGGAACCCAGGTATCGGAATCCGGCACGCCAGACGCGGTAACGGGTCGCGCTGGTCAGCCGGCTATGCCAATCTCTGTTGGAGTCACGCAGCCCCCTGTGTTAGGTCAAGACAGACGTCTTGGCCCGCGCTCCTCTGAGGGAGCATAACCCTAGATCCCATAATTCTAACACGGCGAGGCCTCAGTGTCAATGGCCCGGGGTTCGTCACGCGTCGCAGTCGGTAACACGCTAGTTGCCAGATGGTTATCTGTCCTTCCTTGAGGAGACATAAGTGCGGCCGGTCGCAGTGCGGCCGTGGCGCGGCGCCGTAAGTCCATATACGCGAGTGGATTGCGGGATTGGCGACGCCTGTTCGCGTTGGCACGCTGTGTGCAATGTGTCTGCGTAGAGAGAGTGTTGACTTCCAAAGCCGGCTGCGGTCGATTCGCGTTGGGTCGTGGTTCGTCGCGGCCGGCTTGGTTCTGTGCCATCAGTCTCGAGTTGACAATCGCAATGCTGCTTGCAGCCGGCGCCTCGGTCGCGCAGGCTGGCGCGGTATGTGAGGCCGACGCGGTCGGTGTTGCCGAGACTTTCTCCGACGGTCTCTACGGTGAATCCAGGTCGACCGGCTGCTGGCGGTTCGACGACGTCCGCGGTGAAGCGGGCGTGTACCTGTGCGAGCGCGAGCTGGTTGACGGCCGTGCGGTCACGGTGATGGTCGGCGCCCGGACCGAGATGCCGCCCGTGCTGCTGTACTGCCTCGGGCCGGCGCCGCTCCGCTCTGGCGCGGCCCGGGCCCGTTTTGTCGCGGCCCGGGCATTGGTCAGCGACAGCGTCTCTCTTACAGGTATGGTCTACTACTCGCCGCTGGACCTGTGGCTGGAGTATTCGGCCGGCGATGCCGCAGTGATGGTTTCTCTGCGCGATTTCAGGCCGGTCGAGCCCGGCCGCGTGCGGTCGGTCGAGCCGGTGCGCTACTCGGACGGCCGGCGCACGGCCAACATCGAGGAGTGGCGGCAATACCTCGGCGGCGCGGCGCCGCGCGGGCTGGACGGTCAGCGCTGGATTGACGGCGTGCCGGATTGGGATTGGCACTACGGCTGCGCGCCGACCGCGGCGGCCAACGTGCTGGATTACTGGTCGGACCGCGGTTTCCCCCTGTTGGTCGACTCGGTCAGCCACGGTGTGCGTGACCCGATCGAGGGCGACCTGGACAGCGTGCCCAATGTCAGCCGCGAGCTGGCCGTCGCGATGGAGACCGACACGCTGGGCAACGGCTCGACCGCGGGCAACCGTATCGCGCCCGGCATTGCGGCGGTGTGCAATGCCCCCGAGTGGGGCAACGGCTACGAATTCGTGAGCTGGCTGTCGTGGGACAACCAGGACCTGCTGGTTGCGGAGATCGACAGCGGGCGCCCCGGCGTGCTCTGCCTGGTCGGGCATCCCGAGTACGGCAGCCACACGGTGACGTTCTGCGGCTGGGGCCCGCCGGACCGCGACTGGATCGTGGTGCACGACTGCTGGGGCGGGACCGCGCGCGACATCGTGCTCAACTACAACTACGGCTGCCCGGTCGGCGTCGTGCCGGTCGTGCCGCCCGCGCCCGCTGCCCCATTGCCGGCCGACGTCGCGCTGACGGCGCTCGTGCGCCCGGCAGAGGACGGGCGGCCGGGCGCGATGCTGCCCGAGGTCAGGGTCGCGAACCTCGGCGGCACCGACGCCTCTTGCCGGGCGTTCTTCCGCGTGGAGCGGCCGGGCGGCGGCATCGCCGAAACCTTCTGCGACTCCTCGGCCTTTCCGCCGGCCGGCTGGCTGCGTTTCGGGCCGGGCGATGACGGCGGCTGGGAGCGTGGCGGGTCGGATTCGACCGCGCAGTCCGGCTGGGCCCAGTGCCTTCCCGACTTCGACGTCGACGGCGGCACGGGCGACGACTGGCTGGTCACGCCCCGCGTCCGCGTCCGGCCATCCGACACTATAAAGTTCACTTTGGCCGCGGCCGGGGCCGGGCGCGAGTCGGTAGAAGTGTGGGTGTCGGCCGGCGACCCGCTCGCCGGGCAGTTCGAGCACCGCGTTGCCGCGTTCGGGTGCGCCGGGCCCGAGCCGGTCGAATGCCGTGCCTCGACCGAACTTGCCGGCGATACGATTGCCTGCATCGCTTTCCGGTACGTCGGTGGGTCGACCGGCCTGCGCCTTGACGACGTCCGGCTCGATGCGGTGTTCTATTCCGAGTCGACCGACGTGACCGTGCCGGCAGGCGGGGAGGCGGCGGTCGCGTTCACGGCGTGGGACGTCCCGCTCGGGCACTACTCGGCGCGCTGCAGCCTTCACTTCGCCGGCGACGAACAGGCCGCGAACGACACGGCGTCGCGGGCATTTGTTGTCTGCCACCGTGCCGAGGAGCCGCCCGAGACGGAGCCGGACCGGTTCGCCGCGGCGGTGCGGGTGTTTCCGACCCTCGTGCGCGGTTCGGCGCGCGTTGAGGGCTGGCGCGGCCGCGCCGAGGTGAGCGTGTTCGACGCGCTGGGCCGAAGTGTGCAGAGCGGCACGTTCGAAGGACCGGGCAGGCTGGACTGTTCCCGGCTGGCCGCCGGGGTTTACGTATTGCGGGCGCGGGCAGAGTCAGGAGAACTCGCCGCGGCCCGTTTCGTCGTCGCCCGATGAAGACGCGCTGCCATTGGTGGTGCGCGAGGGCACAAGGACGACGAGAGTGGTAGTGTTCGTGGTTCGGTTCTGTCGCGGGCCGTTACAGGCGGCGAGGCTGACGGCATCGCGCAGTGGGCCATCCGAAGAGTCCGACAAACCGAAGGAGTCTGCATGAAACGGACGCTGACAGTCGCAGCACTCGCCCTGGTTCTTTTCGGCGCGTGCGAGATGGTCGAGCCCGAGGGGCTCGTGCGTACCACCGGCCCGCAGCCGGGCCTGCTCTACGCTGATGGTGACTTCTGGTATGGACTCCGAAACTGGGAGTACTCCGGGCCGGTCGAGATCCGGCCCGACCTGCTGCACAACGTCGACAGCTTCTGCGTCATCGACCGAGGCGGGTGGATTCGCTACTCCGGCCCGTCCTACAGGGTGCTGGACGACGACACGATTCAGCTTGCCGGGAACGCCTGCTACCTCACCAACTACTCGTGGTGGACCGGCTCCCGGATGAACTTCACCCTCAAGCTGCTTGACGCGCAGAATGCCCTCATCTTCCAGACCAACGGCGTCGTCGTGGGCGACCTGTGGACGCAGCAGAACGTCCACAACTTCACCGCACCGGCCGCGACCGCGTCTTACGAACTGACCTACTGGACCGACGAGGATTCCTCGATGGTCGACGGGTGTGTTCTGAGGCAGTACCCGAATGGCGCGCCGCCGCCGCCGCCCCCGCCGCCGCCGCACGTGGACACGCTCTGGACCCTGGCCAGCGTAGTCCTTCGCAAGGGGGCCACGGTGCGGTACAGCGCCATCTCCCTCTCTGACGCGAATGCCGTGACGCTGAAGTTCAACGTGGTCGGGCAGGTGAACGGCACGCTGGCGTGGGACAATGCGACCAGCAGTTCGTTCTCGATGAAGGACGGGCGGCTGTCCCAGTCGTTTGCCGTGCCGTCCGGCGTTGAACGTGTGAGCATCTACCTTACCGGCAAGGGCAGGACCGGCGCGACGGTCACGAACGCGCTGCTGCTCAACGGCAACTAGCCGACAGCCCGCAGTTTGTTTCGCGGCCCTGGTATCCCGGGGCCGCGAAACAGTCTTTGGCCCGGTCAGTCACCGCTCGGCCGGCGGCCCGCCGCCGGGCAATTGCCGGCCTGAGCCTGGCCGCAGACCTTGACTTCGCGTCGGGCTGTCCTAGAACTGTCCGTAGCTGACACAGGAGTGAAATTGAGAAACCTGATTGCACTGGCCGGGCTGGTGGCCGCGACGGGCGCACTCGTCATCGGCTGCGACACCGGCTCGGCGCCGACCACGCCCGAGCTGTTCGGACCGGACACGGCCAGCGTCGGGGACACGGTGGCCTTCCGGGTCTGGTCCTCCGACGCGGATGACGATTACATCTCTTTCTGGATAGTGTGGGGCGATACCACAAGCCCCGGCTGGTCGCCTTACTTCTCGATGCTGGACACGGTCGAGCGCAAGCACGTGTTTGCTGACCCGGGCGACTACGGCATCACGGCCCGCGCCCAGGACCTCAACGGCAAGAAGTCGGACTGGTCGGACACGCTGCGCATCACCATAACGCCATAGCTCTTCCGCGCCCGTCCTATTGACGGCTGTCCCGCCCGGCCTACAATCGGGCAGGGAAGCACAATGAAACGTGCCATCATCGCGCTCTCACTCGCTCTGGCGCTCGCCGCGCCGGCGTTCGCGCAGTCCTGGATTCTCGAGCAGGTGGACGTGGGCGCATCAGATGCGCACTTCGTAAGGCGGGGCGACACGCTGTACATGGCCTACTCTCAGTCGTCCGGGGCGGTGCGGTTGGCGACGAGCAGCGGTATGGGCTGGCAGTTCGAGGACCTCGATACCGCTCTGCTCCATCCACACGGCCAGCTCAGCTTCGATGTGAGCCTCAACGGACGTCCGGCGGTCAGCAGTGCCAGTACGGGGTACCGGCGAGTCGTGGAGCGCTCCGATACGGGCTGGACAGTGGCCTGGTCGAGGACCGACACGACAATCTTCGCCGAGGGCATGTACGTCTGCTGGACTCCAACCGGGCAGCTTCTTGTGGCAAGGGACTGCTTTGAGGGCACGTCCCGCTCATCAGTAATCGTCGAGTCGAGGACCGGCTCCCAGTGGACCGTGGATACCGCCGTGGTCGTGACGGTAAACCCGGCATACTGGTGCAACATCGTGCTGTACGACTTCGGGTCCGGTTCATCCGGCAGGCCGGTGATGCTGTACAAGGCCAGTTGGGGCTGGCAGCCCAACGCAGACCCGCCTTGGGACCATTACATCAACTGGGCCCAACGCCACGACAGCCTCTGGATTACCGGAACCTACGGCGGCGGGATTGCCGTGTACGTCGACGGGTATGCAATCACCGACGGCGCGGACGGCGCCCGCTGCGGCCTGTACAAGATGGGTGCCAACACCTGCTGCGAGGGAGAGTTACTGCTGCCCTACGCGATTACCGGAGGCGCGGTACAGGTCGACTCGGGTGGAAGGACGTGCCTCGCGCTCGCCCTGCCGGGCGGAGACGCGCAGTTCTGGTTCAAGGACACAGGTTGGCACCGGGAGACAATTCCCGGTGTCTTTGGCGTTACCGACTGTGACCTGCAGCTCAGTCGCGCCGGCCAGCCGCTGGTCGCCATTCTCTGTTCGGGCGGAGACCTCTGGCTGGCGCGGGGCGTTGACATCGTCGGCGTCGAGAAGGGTCGCCTGAAGCCAGACGCGCAACGCATCACGCTTAGGCCGACAGTCGTCCGCGGCGTGCTGCGGCTGGCGGAGGACTTGGGACACGATCCCAATAGCCCGGGCGCAATTGGGTCATGTCCCGCGTCCTTGCTCGATGCGGCCGGGCGGCGCGTGATGAGCCTGCGCGCGGGCGCGAACGACGTGAACGGACTTGCGCCCGGAGTCTACTTCGTGGTCACCCCTCACCCTGTCCCTCTCCCGCAAGGGGAGAGGGAACGGCCGGCAGCCGTGACGAAGGTTGTCCTCACGCGATAGGAGGATTGAATGACGAGAGTTCTCGCGTTACTGGCGGTTGCGGCGCTCGCCTGCCCCGCTCTTGTCGTGCCGGGCGAGTTCGCGCCGCAGAACGGCGTGGAGGAGACGCTCAAGTTCGACGGCGGAGTCTACGGCGGGTTTGCCGTGACCGGCCAGTACGAGTACCACGCCGCGGTCCGGTTCACGCCCGAGAATCCGTGCAGCCTGAGGGCGGTCATTTTCTACCAGCAGGACGCGTCGGCCGAGGACGGCAGGGTGTACGTATACGGCGCGAACACGAGCAGCCGGCCGGGCACGCGGCTGGCATCGGTGACCTACCCCGGGGCGGGAACCCAGCGATGGAAACGGGTGAACATCACGCCGCCCGTGCCGGTCGATTCCGGCGTGGACTTCTGGACCTGCGTGACCACGACGCACTTCACGGGCGACCACCCGCTGTCGGTAGACGGCGGGCCGATGGTGCGGACCCGAGGCGGGTTCATCAAGGTGCCGTTGATGGGCGAGACCTGGTACCAGCTCACGGCCGCGCCGTTCTACGTAGACCGGAACTGGAACCAGCGGGCGATTGTGTTCTCGCTGACGGGCATCGAAGAAGAACTCGGCCCGGCCGAGCCGGCAAGGGCGTCGCCGCGCGCAACCGTTGTCCGCAGCGTCCTTATCCTGCCCCGGCCACCGGCCCCCGACCCCCGGTCCCGCGCGTCACTACTCGACGCGGCGGGGCGAACTGTGATGGCCCTGCGCGCGGGCGACAACGACGTGAGCGGACTCGCGCCGGGAATCTACTTCGTAGTCACCCCTCACCCTGTCCCCTTCGACAAGCTCAGGGCAGGCTCTCTCCCGCAAGGGGAGAGGGAACGGCCGACAGCCGTTGCGAAGGTGGTGGTCGCAAGGTAGGATGTCGGCGTGAAGTTCACCGTCCTGCTGTTGGCCGCTGGGCTCTGGTTGTCGCCGGCCGCGGGGCAGTTTCTTGAAGCGACCATCAGCGCGTCGACCTCGCTCGGCCGGGTGGCGGTGCCCCGGTGCCTGGCCTGGAACGGTACTGACGACCGGGTGTACGTCGGGGGCGAGGAAGGCAACGGCGTGCTCGTCATCGACGGAGCGTCGAACCGCATCGTCGGCCGCATCCCGGCGGGTTCGACCGTGTACGACATCTGCCACAACCCGCGGCAGGACAAGGTGTACTGCGCCGACTACTTCGGTGACCGGGTAGTCGTGGCCGACGGTGTGACCGGCGCAGTCAGCGCGCTGGTACCGGTCGGGCAGTACCCGTACGCGCTGGGCTACAACCGGTTGGACGACAAGGTCTACTGCGGCAACTTCGTCACCGACAACGTCACGGTGATTGACGGCGCGACCGATTCCGTCATCGCGACGGTGCGCACCGGCGTCAACCCGTGGAGTTTCTGCCACGATACGCAGGACGACGAGATATTCTGCGCAAACATGGAGAGCGACGACATCACTGTCATCGATGGCGCCGGGGACTCGGTGATCGCCACCCTGCGCGCCGGCGACCATCCGTGGGACATCCTCTACAACTCGACCGCGAACAAGGTGTACTGCGTCAACCACCTGGGCAAGAACGTCACCATCATCGACGCCGCGACAAACGGGCTGATCAGCAATCTCACCGTGGGCGATTACGTGATCGCCGCGTGTGTCTGCCCGGACCTGAACCGCGTGTTCTGCGCCAACGAGTACGACGGTAACGTGGCGGTCATCGACGGCGCCGGGGATTCGGTGCTCGCGACCGTGCCGGCGGGTATCAAGCCCTGGGCGGTCTGTCACGACGCCGTCAACCACCGGGTCTACTGCGCAAACTACGGCAGCGACGACGTCACGGTCATCGACTGCGCGTCGGCCCGTGTGGTCGCAACCGTCGGAGTCGGCGCCGGGCCGTGCGCACTGGTCCACAACCCGGCACGGAACCGGGTCTACGTCGCCAACAGCGGTGATTCGAGCGTGTCGGTCCTGCGGGACACGGTGACGACGGGGATAGACGAAGCGATGAGCGATGAACACGGGATGATGAGTGCCGGGCCGACCGTCGTGCGGGGGGTGCTGCGGCTGCCGCGGGGACTTGGGACACGATCCGAGATGCCGGGCATTTCGGTCATGTCCCGCGTCGTGCTGCTCGACGCGGCAGGGCGGAGTGTGATGGAGCTTCAGCCCGGCGAGAACGACGTCTCTCACCTGGCGTCCGGCGTCTACTTCCTGCGCCCGGCAGGCAGGTTCGGCGGCGAGCCTCGTGACCGACGCGTGGCGCGGCTGATGCTGGCGAGGTAGGCCGGGCTGCGTCACGGTTCGACTCCGCCGGCTTCCTGACTCGTGCCTGCCTGAACAGACGTTCGTCTCGCCGTTCGGCGCCGGGCTTCGGCGGATTGACAGCCAACAGCGGTCGGCCTAGCCTTAACCGTGGCGAAGTTGTCCCGGACTCTGCGGTTGCTGTTGTTCGCGGGCTGGCTGACGTCCGGCGCGGCGGGCGCGGCTTCGACCACCGCTTCGCAGAACCGCTACCTTGATTCCCTGATATCAGCGCAGATGGCTGCGGCCCGGATACCCGGGCTGGCCGCGTGCGTGGTCCGGGGCGGCGAGCTGTCGTGGCACGGCGAGTACGGGTTCGCCCGGCTCGAGGACAGCATCCCGGTTGTCGACTCCACGGTGTTCGACCTCGCCTCGGTGTCCAAGACGGCCACTGCCGCGGCGCTGATGCAGCTCTGCGAGCGCGGCTTGTTCGCGCTGGACGACGACGTCAACGCGAGCCTGCCGTTCCCGGTCCGGCACCCGCGCTACCCGGACGTGCCGGTGACGTTTCGGATGCTGCTGACGCACACTTCGGGCATCGCCGACCACTGGCCGACATTCCAGCGGCTGCAGCGCCAGGGCGACCCGGACGTCGCGCTGCGGCGGTTCGTCGAAGGCTACCTGGTGCCGGGTGGCGAGTTTTACGACGCCGCCAACAACTTCTGCGCCTGGCCGCCGGGCGGCGCTTACCAGTACAGTAACCTCGGCATAGCCCTGGCCGGTTACCTTGTCGAGGCGCTGTCCGACAGCTTTCACCACCAGACGCGCGACTCGCTGTTCCGGCCGCTGGGCATGGACCGCACGGTCTGGTACTTCCGCGACGTCGACACCAACACGATGGCGATGCCTTACTACGACTCGGCCGGCAGGTGGTGGCGCCACGGCCACCAGAGTCTGCCCGACGTGCCGGCCGGAACGATGAAGTCGAGCGCGCCGCAACTCGGTCGGCTGCTCGGCGCCATGCTGGGCTGGGGCACGCTCGGCTCGGTGCGGGTGCTCGACAGCGCCACGGTCGCACAGATGACGACAATCCAGCACCCGGCCGGCATCGGGCTGGTCTGGCATCACGGCTACGTCGGTTCGCGCGAGGTCTGGCAGCACAGCGGCATGTGGAACGGCATCAGCACCTGGTTCGGTTTCTGCCGCGCCGACAACACGGGCGCGGTCGTGCTGTGCAACCTGGCGGGCGTGCACGGTGCGATACTCGGCGCCATCGCGCCGGCGCTGTTTGACTGGGCGGCCGGCGTGGTTGAGGAACGCCCGACGCCGGACGCTCCACGTGTCACGCCGGGCGCCGCCATCGTCCGCGGAGTCTTGCGACTGTCGATCGACGATTGCCGAAAGTCGAGTGTCGAGTTGCTCGATGCGGTGGGGCGATGCGTGATGAGTTTGCGCTCGGGCGACAACGATGTCTCGCGGCTCGCGCCGGGGGTCTACTTTGTAAGGGGTGTGGGACGAGGGGCGAGGGGCGAGGGGTCGAGGGTGAGACAGGTCGTGGTAGCAAAATAGGAGGAAGATGTGAAAGCGCTGTCTTTGCTGTTGCTGCTCGTGGTCGCCAGCGGTTCGGCATACTCAAGTCTC
>JAWOHG010000145.1:0-18189 GCA_046485245.1 bacterium | reverse complement strand
CAGACTTTGGTTCTGGTCACGCGCGACAGGATAGGCCTGACACAAGGGCTGTCAATCCGCGGAAGCACACTGACGATCCCGCCGTTGACGAGGCGCAACGGCTGGCCGCGAGGGAGGCACAAGACAGTGGGGATATCCGGGACACTTCCCCTATTTTTAAGTATCTGATTATCAAAGACTTAGTTTTCGGCAACGGCACGCTTCCGGCTCAACTGACCGCTGACCTCGGCAGAACGCAGAAGAAGCTGGTCAGAACCGAGTAGGCAGCAGACGGCAGATGCCAGAGGCGGCGGGCGATGAACCCGCCGCCGGGCGTTTCGTGCGGTCACCCTCACCCGCCCTCTCGTAACGCGGGAGAGGAAACACAGCCGAGGACGGTCACTACATATAGTGGTACGAGCGAGAACGGCATACTACAGGTTGTGGAGGGGGTGACTACCCCATTGGATGCCTAGGTCGCTGAGCCGGCCAGCGGTTGGGCCACGATGGTGACAAGTGCGGCGGGCAGGCTGAGCCCGAATCGACGGGCCAGGCCAGCGTTGTTCACCGTGTCCAGACTATGAATGAGCGCGGCGTCGAGCGAGGTTTCGACAGGCCAGTCCAGGTCGTCGTTGAGGGCCGGGCCGAGCGTCGATGAGAGCGCCGGTTCCAGCAGTGCCGTCAGCGATTCGTCGAGCGCGCAGTCCAAGCGCTGTTTGAGCGCGGCGTTCGCGGCCGGTGTCCCGACCGTTCTGGTTGCGGCGGGCCCGGGTCAGTCGGCCGGGGCGTTGCGGTCGGCGAGTTCGATGCCCGAGGTCTGGCAGTGGGGGCAGTAGTGGGTGGTGATGTGGCCTTCGCGCACCGTGCGCACGGGCGAACCGCAGGCCGGGCAGGGCGCGTCGGCGCGGCGGTACACGCGCAGGAAGTCGCGGTGCGATTCGTCGGGCAAGATGTCAGTTGGCAGGGACTTGTAGCGGACGATTGCGTTGCTGACGGTGCGCTTGATGGCGAGGTGGAGCCGGATGGCCTCCTCGGCACGCAGGAGCGCGGTGGAATGGAAGGGCGAGAGCCGCGCCTCGAACTGGATTTCGTCGGCGAAGGCGTCGAGCGGTCCGGCGATGACCTGGTTGTCGGAGAGCGCGAGGCGGAGCGTGGTGTCGACGCGGGCCAGGGTCGAACGCAAAGCCGTCAGCGTGAAGCTCGGGTCGAGCGGGTCGAGCCCGGCGCGGCCGAGCCAGGGCAGTTCGGCAGCTTTGCCGGCGAGGGCGATTTCGAGTCGGACGCGGCGGCCCGTGTCGATGACGTCGAGGCCGGTGTCGTCGGCGAGCGTGACGGCAAACACGGTGCCGCGCTGGATTCCGGTGGGCGGCCGGCGCAGGGCGATGCGGCCGTAGCGGCCGAGCCGGAGCGCGAACGCGGCGCCGGCGTCGGTCTCGAACACGAGGTGGCGGCCGCGGCGGGTGACGTTTCGGAAGTGGGCGCCGTCCAGCGCAGCCGGGGGCGGGTTGCGGGTGACGAACGCCGCCCGGTCGAGCGCGCGGGCCTCGGCGATGCGCCGGCCGACAAGCGCGAGGCGCAGGCGCTCGCGGATGACCTCGAGTTCGGGCAGCTCCAGCACGCGACAGCTTAGGCCGGGCGTGGGGCCGCGTCAATGCGGCGCCTGAGCCGGTCGGTTGACTTCCGGCCGCGCTCTGGTAACATCACCATCCGCGCAGAACAATCGCAGTCAGTCGAGGGACCGGGGGCTTCGCGGGCAGAGCAGTATGACGATGACGGGCGAATGCAGAATGCAGAAAGCAGAATGCAGAGTGCACCAGTCCTATTTGCGGACCGGGCCGGCCGAGGTCCGGGACCGCTTTGAACGGAGGTAAGATGGCTGAAGTCTGCTTTAACCTTGCCGGGCAGGTGCTGGAAATACGCTGGCACGGCCGCGGTGGGCAGGGCGCCAAGACGGCGGCGTTGTTGTTTGGCGAGGCCGCGCTGGACACCGGGATGTACATCCAGGCGTTCCCCGAGTACGGGCCGGAACGGATGGGCGCGCCGGTGGCGGCGTTCAACCGCCTGTCGGATAAGCCGATTCGCACCCACGCCGGCGTGAAGTCGCCGCGCATTGTCGTGGTGCTGGACGCGTCGCTCATCGAGCCGGCGCGCGTGACCGACGGGCTGCCCGAGGACGGCATCCTGCTGGTGAACTCGACCGACGAGCCGGCCGCGCTGCGCGAACGGATGAAGCTGCCGGCGAGCATCCAGCTCTACGTGGTGGACGCGTCGAAGATCGCGATGGAGACCGTGGGCAAGAACGTGCCGAACACGCCGATGCTCGGCGCGCTGGTGAAGGTCACCGGCGTGCTCGAGTTCGAGCCGATGATGAAGGCGATCGAGCACAAGCTGGGCGAGAAGTTCCGGGGCGGCAAGGAGAAATTCGTCGCGCCGAACCTGGTCAGCATCCGCCGGGCGTACGAAGAGGTGAGGTGTTAGGATGGCGAAACTCCTGAGCTGGAAGGAACTGCCCTGCGGGGCCATCATCGAGGACCCCAAGGCGGTGCTGGACAACAAGACCGGCGCGTGGCGGTCGCAGCGGCCGGTGTGGAACAAAGACAAGTGCATCAACTGCTTCACCTGCTGGATTTACTGCCCTGATTCGTCGATCGTCATCACCGACGGCAAGATGACAGGCATCAACTACGACTACTGCAAGGGCTGCGGCATCTGCGCGAGCGTCTGCCCGACCAAGGTGCAGGCGATAACGATGGAAACGGAGCGGAAATGATCATCGCCAAAACCGGTAACGAAGCGCTGGCCTACGCGATGAAGCAGATCAACCCGGACGTGGTCGCCGCCTACCCGATAACGCCCTCGACCGAGATCGTCCAGATATTCGCCGGTTACGTCAACGACGGGCTGGTGGACTCCGAGTTCGTCGCGGTCGAGAGCGAGCACTCGGCGATGTCGGCGTGCATCGGCTCGGCGGCGTCGGGCTGCCGGACGATGACCGCGACCGCGTCGCAGGGGCTGGCCCTGATGCACGAGATGCTGTTCATCGCCGGCGGGCTGCGCCTGCCGATAGTGATGCCGGTCGCGTCGCGCTCGATATCCTCGCCGCTGAACATCCACGGCGACCACTCGGATTCGCTGGCGTCGCGCGACTCGGGCTGGATGCAGTTCTTCTGCGAGTCGGTGCAGGAGGGCTACGACACGCTGATCCAATGCGTGAAAATCGCCGAGCGGACGTCGCTGCCCGCGATGTGCTGCGTGGACGGTTTCATCCTGTCGCACTGCATGGAGCGGATGGAGACGTTCGAGGACAAGCCGGTGCGCGACTGGCTCGGCCGCTGGACCCCGAACTGGGACCTGTTGAACGTCGCAAAGCCGATTCTCGTCGGGCCGGCGACGATGCAGGACTACTTCTTCGAGTTCAAGCGCGCCCAGATCGAGGGGATGAACAAGGCGCTGCCGGTGATCGAGGAAGTGCAGCGCGAGTTCAAGGCCGCGTTCGGCCGCGGCTACGAGGTCATCGAGGAGTACCGCACCGAGGATGCCGAGGCCGTGGTGCTGTTGATGGGCTCGGCCTGCGGCACGATGCGCGAGGCGGTGGACGCCCTGCGCAACGCGGGCAAGAAGGTCGGGATGGTGAAGCTGCGCGTGTTCCGGCCCTGGCCGCACGCCCTGCTGAAGCAGAAGCTCGCCAAGTTCAGGACGGTCGCGGTGATGGACCGCGCCGACACGGTCAGTTCGTACGGCGGCGCGCTGTACACCGAGACCAAGGCGGCGCTGTATGAGTTGGAGAAGCGCCCCGCGGTGCTGTCCTACGTCTACGGGCTGGGCGGTAAGGAGTTCACGCCCGAGGACGCGGCGGCGGTGCTCGAAACAGCGCTGGCCGGCTCCAAGGACGAGCTGGTGACCTACATAGGAGTGAGGTAGGCGATGACGGGCGAATGCAGAATGCAGAACGCAGAGCGCAGAATGCACCAGTCCCCGGAAAGACAGGAGGCGTAGGCGATGGCAAGACTCAAGGAACTCTGTCAGAAGCCCGAGCTGTTCTCCAGCGGCCATCGCGCCTGCGCCGGGTGCGGCGAGGCGCTGGCGGTGCGCCAGGCCCTGCTGGCCGCGTCCGGGCACGTCGTCGGCATCATGCCGACCGGCTGCACCGAGATCTTCTCGTCGATCTACCCGCAGAGCGCGTGGCAGATACCGATGATCCACACGGCGTTCGAGACCGCGGCGTCGACCGCCTCGGGCGTTGAGGCGGCCTACCGGTTCAAGAAGAAGACCGGGCGCATCAAGGAAGACATCAAGTTCATCGCCTTCGGCGGCGACGGCGGCACCTACGACATCGGGTTCCAGGCCCTGTCGGGTGCGTTCGAGCGCCGGCACAAGTTCCTCTACGTCTGTACCGACAACGAGGGCTACATGAACACCGGCATCCAGCGGTCGTCGGCCACGCCCTACGGCGCGCACACGACGACCTCGCCGGCGGGCAAGGTCGTGCCGGGCAAGCGGGTGCACCGCAAGAACATAATGGAGATAATGATCGCCCACGACGCCGCCTACGCCGCCCAGACGACCGTGGCGCTGTGGAACGACCTCGTGACCAAGGTCCAGAAGGCGCTGGCCGCGGACGGTCCCGCGTTCCTCAACGTGCTGGTACCTTGCCCGTTGGGCTGGGGTCACCCGGGCGACCAGACCATCGAGGTGTCCAAGCTCGCGGCCGACACCTGCTTCTGGCCGGTTTACGAGTTCGAGAACGGCGCGTATAAGATCACCTACGAGCCGAAAGAGAAGAAGCCGGTCGAAGAGTTCATGAAGCCGCAGGGCCGGTTCAGCCACCTGTTCAAGGGCGAAGAGGGCAAGGCCATCATCGCCGAGGTCCAGCGGCACGTCGACGCGCAGTGGGCCCTGCTGCACCAGCGGCAGGCCTGCTTCGGCGCCGCGTCCTGAACCGGGAAACCAATACGTCGGGGCGGCCCCGCGCCGCCCCGACACGCACAAGCGATTGATAACTTGACACTTCCGGGGATAGCGGATACCATATAACGTGGCGCAGGAACCGGGTTCGCAGCCGACGGCCGAGCCGTCCGTGCCGTTCTGCTTCCGCGCGCAGGGCGGGCCGGGCGGGTGGAGCGTCGTGCTGCCCCTGCCTGCGGACAAGCCGGTCGACATACCGGCGCTGCTGCGCGACACCCCGCAATTCCTCAACTTCCATCTGCCGACCGCGCCGCGCGTCATCGCGCTCGCGCCGCTCCGTCGCGCCGACAACCCGGGCCCGCTGCTCTGCCTCGCCGTCGACGAGAACGGCGGCGTGCTCATCGCCGGGCTCGGGCGCGACGACTCCCGCGACGCGTGGACCGAGCTGGTCAGGGAGGTGCTGACGCTCTGCGGCCGGGTCTGGCGGATGCCGATGGCCGCATTCCTGCAGCCGTTTGCCGAGGCGACCGGCCGGTCGCTTGCCGAAATCGCGGCGGAAACACTGCCCGCGCCCAAGGCGGGAGAGAAGTTCCGCGCCGGGCTCGAGGCCAGCCTGGCGCGCGGCCACTTCCCGGTGCGCCTGCTCGCCCGCGCCGCCGACGAGGAATGCCGGCAGAGCGTCGGGTTCCTGGCCGGCATGGCGCTGGACGCGGTCGGGCTGGTACCCGAGGCCTACCAGTCGGGCGGCGTCGAGGTCGTGGTGGCCAACCCGGTCACGGTGCACGTCGAGCTGCGCGCGCCCGCGGTCGAGCGGCCCAGGCCGCCGGCCGCGCCGATACCCCAGCCGGCCTCGGCCCCGGCTCAACCGAAGCCGGCGGCGAACCAGCCGGGCACTTGGCAGTCGTCCCGGCCGCCGACGCTGGCCGCGCCCCAGCACGCGACGTTCGGGGGCGGCAGTACGTTCGGCAACAACGAGGGCAAGACCGAGCGCAACTGGCCGAAACTGGGCGGGCTGGGCGAGCCGACCGACAAGGAAGGCAAGGCCGAGCGCAACTGGCCGAAACTGGGCGGGATCGGGTCTCCGGACGCGAAGCCGGCCGCGCCGGCGTCCAAGCCGGAAGCGGCGCCCCAGTCCGCGCCCCAGTCGCCGCTGTCCACGCGCGCGCCGGCACCGCCGTCACCCGACCCGGCGGGCAAGGGTCCGGCGCCGGGTACGCTGCCCGGCGCGATGTCGAACAAGCGGCCGCCCAAGTCGGGCTGGGGCGGGCTGGGCAAGAAGCGATGAGCCGCGCATTCGCCCCGTTCTGCCTGCGCGTTAGCCAGGGCGGCGACCGCTGGCGCAGTTTCGGCGGCGGCGGCGAGTCCCGCGAACTGGACACGGTCGGGCTCATCGTCGCGGCGCCCGAATTCCTGGGATTGGGCCAGCCGGATGAGCCGCTGCCGCGTGCGGCGGCGCTTGCGCCGCAGGCCGCTTCCGGGCACGTGCTGCTGGCCGTGACCGAAGCCGGCGGCGTGGTCACGGTCGCCTGCCCGGATGCCGCAACGCCGGTGAGCGGCCTGGTCGGCGAGGTGCTGGCGGCAAGCGGCCGGCTCTGGCGCCAGCCTTACGAGACCCTGGCCGAGCCGTTCGAGAGCTTCCTCGGGATGAGCCTCGTCGAGTGGATCGCGCGCCGGGCCGGGTCGGCGTGGTCGGCCGAAGCGTTCCGCGCCGGGGCCGAGGAATGCCTGCGCGGCGGCCGGTTCCCGGTCATCCTGCTCGTCGAACGGGACGACCCGGCCATGCAGGAGGCGGCGACGTTCCTCGTCAACATGAACATCGAGGTGCGGCTGTGCACGTGGGAGTGTCACCGGTTCGACGGCAACGAGCTGGTGCGGCCGCACGTACTGGCGGTGCGCAAGCCGGCCGCCGCCGCGCCGCCGCCGGCCGCGCCCAAGGCGCCGTCCCCGCAACCATCGCAGCCGAAGCCGGCCGAGGCGCCGCCCGTGGAGCGCAAGTTTGTCGATGAACACACCTCGTCCGCGGCAGTCGGCGGCGCGCAGCCGGCCGAGCCGGCGACGCGCGGGACGTTCCCGACCGGCGACTGGAGCCCCAAGCAGAAGGAGATCCTCGGCAAGCTCGTCGAACTGGACGGGCTCGGGCTGACCCGGCGCGGGTTCGAGTTCTATGTGCCCGGGGCGCTGCAGGCGGGCTCGGCCGAGGGCGCGATCGTGGTGTCGGTGCAGGCCGACCGCTGGCCGTCACCCGGGCCGGACGAGGTCGGCGTTGTCGTCCGGACCGAACTGCTCGGCGCCTGGCTCAAAACCGCGCCCGAGGAGATAGCGGATTTTCTCGGCTCGCTGCGCCGGGCCCAGCGCAAGGAGCACAAGGGCGCGGTGCTGCTGCTGGCCACGAGCCTCAACGACGCCGGCCAGATTGTCAACGAGTTGAAGGCGCTGAAGGAACTGGCGTCTTCGAGTTTCGCCTAGCGCGGCCGGGCCCGGCGGCGACCCTCTCCAAACCACCAGTAATCTTCGACGCGGCAGAAGCCGCAGCTTTCGGTCAGGCTGATGGAGGCGCGGTTGTCCTGCATGATGTAGAGGTGCGGCCGGACCCCGAGGTCGAGCAGGCGCCGGGTGAGCGCGGCGGTGATGGCACGGGCGAAACCGCGGCCGCGCCACTCGTCGAGCACGTGAAGAAAGCCCATCGAGCCGTCGTCGTGGGTCAGGCCCCAGCCGACCAGCCGGCCGCCGCGGCGTACCGCGCAGGTCGGCCAGTTCCGGATGCGCGCGCGGACATAGTCGACCCGGCGGCCGTGGGGCCAGAGCCCGGCAATCGTCCTGGCGTCGGCCGGGCCGAGTTCCTCGACCCGGACACCGCGCACGGGTGGGGGCGGCGCTCCGGCGAGTTCATATAGCCAGCAGACGTTGGTCCAGGACTGTTTGACGTTCGGGCGCAGCGTGGCGAAGTGCCGGCGGCAGGCGGGCACGACCCGGCCCGGGGTCGCGCTGAAGTTGCAGCGCGTGCGCGCGGGCAGGCCGGCGAGGGCGGCGCGGGCGGCCGCGGGTTCGCGCGCCCAGAGGTAGAGGCGGCGGCCCCGACAGAGCACGGCGCGCGGTCGGTCCAATGAGTCGACGCGCACCCAGCGGGCCCGCGCCCCGGCGGTGCCGAACACCAGGTTACGCACCGACGCGGCGCGGACGCCGTCCTGTTCGAGCAGGGCGCGGACGGCCTCGCGGTCGCGAATGAGCGGCACGGCACAGGTTAGCCGCAAGGCCGGGTCAGTCAACGACCGGCGCATCCGGTGTTGACCGCGCGGGCCGGACAGGCTAAGTTAAGCTGGCGGCGTGGCGCCGCCCGGAGCAACACGATGATACCGAGCATCTCAGACGTCTGGCGCGAGAACCCCGAGGTTCAGTTCATACTCGCCGATTCACCCACGCTGGGCGTGGCGCGCAAGCGGCTGTTCGGGTACCTCGCCGCGCAGGAGGAGGGGCTGCTCAACCACAACTACGACGTGCACCCGCTGGAGTGGTCCACGACCCTGGACAGCCTGCGCGTCCTGCGGCGGGTGTTCTCGGTGCGCAACGAAGAGGTGAGCGGGTTCAGTGCGCTGAATCTGCTGTACAACGCGGCGCGCGGCATCACGCGTGACGAGGACCTGCAGCCCGGGTTCAAACAGGAGTTCCGGCACCTTCTGCGCGCGGCTGCGGGCCGTGCGCGGCTGCACGCCGAGATTGAGCCGACCGCACCGCGCCAGCTCAAGGGCCGGGAGGCGGCGCTGGCCCGGTCCGAGGCACTCGACCGGCTGGCCGAATACGCGGCCGGCTGGCTCGAGCGCTACCCGACCGGGCTTGCCCCGGCCGTGGTGCGGCGCCGGGCCGCGAACCGCGAGCGCATCCGCGCCGTGCTCGGCGCGACCGAGGAACAATGGGACGATTACCGCTGGCAGTTGCGGCACGTCATCCGCAACGCCCGGGCCCTTGCCCGGCTGGTCCGGCTGACCAACGAGGAGGCGGCGGCGATCGAGGCCGCGCGCGCGGGCGGCGTGCCGTTCGGCGTGACGCCGCACTACGTCTCGTTGATGGACTACAATGCCAGCCGGACATTCGACCACTCGGTGCGGGCCCAGGTCATCCCGAGCCCCCACTACGTCCACCGGCTGCGCGATTGCCGGGCCCGGGGCGAGCATTCGCTCGACTTCATGCTCGAGGGCGACACCTCGCCGGTCGACCTGGTGACCCGGCGCTACCCGCGCATCGCCATCCTCAAGCCCTACAACACCTGCGCCCAGATATGCGTTTACTGCCAGCGCAACTGGGAAATCGCCGAGCCGCTGGCGCCGGGCGCGGCGGCGGACAAGCCCCGGCTCGACGCGGCGATGGACTGGTTCCGCGCTCACCCGGCCGTGACCGAGGTGCTGGTCACGGGCGGCGACCCGCTGGTGCCGGGGACCGGCTTCATCGAGCGGGTGCTGGAGCAGCTCGCGGCAATCGACCACATCGAGCGCATCCGCATCGGCAGCCGCGTGTTCGTCACCGTGCCCCAGCGCATCACCCGGCGGCTGGCCGACACGATTGCCCGGTTCCACGAGCCGGGCCGGCGCGAGGTTGTCATCGTTACCCACATCCAGCACGTGTACGAGGTCACCGGCGAGACCGTGCGCGCCGTCCAGGAGTTCCGGCAGCGCGGCATCGCGGTCTACAACCAGATGGTGTACACGCGCGAGGTCAGCCGGCGGTTCGAAGCGGCGGCGCTGCGCCGGCTGCTGCGGCTGGCCGGGGTCGACCCGTACTACACGTTCAACACCAAGGGCAAGGAGGAGACTTCCGACTTCCGCGTGCCCATCGCCCGGCTGCTGCAGGAGCAGAAGGAGGAGGCGCGGCAGATGAGCGGGATGGTGCGGACCGACGAGGCGGTGTTCAACCTGCCGGGCCTGGGCAAGAACTACGTGCGTGCGGCCCAGCACCACGACGTGATAATGATACTGGCCGACGGCCGGCGCGTGTACGAGTTCCACCCGTGGGAGAAACGCATCTCGCTCGCCTCGACCTACATCGAGACCGACGTCGGCATCTGGGAGTACCTCGAGTGGCTGAAGGAACGCGGCGAGAAGCGGCGTGACTACCGCAGCATCTGGTACTACTACTGACGGCCCGCGGCCGAAACTGCTGCTGCACGTCTGCTGCGGGCCGTGCGCGACCGAGGTCATCCGGCGCCTGCACGAGGAGTACGAAATCGTCGGCTTCTTCCACAACCCGAACATCTGGCCCGAGGAGGAGTACGGCCGCAGGCTGCTGGAGGTCCAGCGGCTGAGCGCGCTCTGGCACGTGCTTGTCGACGTCGGGCTCTACGACCACGAGGCGTTCCTGGCGGCCGCGCGCGGGATGGAAGGCGAACCCGAGGGCGGGCAACGTTGCGCCACCTGCTTCCGGCTGCGGCTTGAGGCCGCGGCCGAGGCCGCGCTCGCCAACGGCTGCAGCGTGGTCGCGTCGACCCTGACTATCGGCCGCAACAAGCGGGCCGAGACTGTCAACGCCATCGGCCGGGAAGCGTGCGCGCCCCGCGGCCTGCGGTTTCTCGAGGCGGACTGGAAGAAGCAGGGCGGTGAGCAGCAGAGCGCGGCGATGTCGAAAGAGCTGGGGATGTACCGCCAGCATTACTGCGGGTGCGAGTTCTCCCGGCGCGGCCGGGAGCACTGACCGGCCGGGCAGCAAAGCGGGCGGGCGGCGCACAAGCGCCGCCCGCCGCATTGTCAGTCGAACCTAACGCGTCAGGACAAGCTTGCCCCAGGCATCGGCCTCGGCCGCGGTGAAGCGGTAGAAGTAGATGCCGGGCGCGACTGCCGCGCCGCGGTCGTCGCGGCCGTTCCAGGTCACGGACTGCGTGCCGCGCCCGGAGTCGAGGGTCCGCACGACGCGGCCGGTGTTGTCGTACACGCGGCAGGCGAGCGGGCCGGGCCGGGCCAGCGACGCTTCGAGGCGCGTCGACCCGGTGAACGGGTTGGGGAACGCGCGGATGCGCAGGTTCCCGGCGGACTGCCAGCGCGGCTCGTCGGCGATGCCGGTGGTCGGCTCGATGGTGACGAACTTGATGGCGCGGCCGGCCTCGAGTCGGGCAGTCCCGCGGTGGTAGGCGCCGTCGAACAGGCACTGGATGGCATAGGACCGGCTCGGGTCCTGGATGCCGACCGTGCTCGAACTGAAGCCGTCGGCGGTCAGGTACTGCACCGTGAAGACGTTGTCGCCGGTCGGCGTATGCACCGTCGTGTCGTAGAGGATGAACTGGTACTTGTCGAGGACCGTGCGGTTGGAGTAGTACGCTACGCTGTCGTACTCGACGATGAAGCGGTGGTTGGCCGCGTCGTGGTAGTACCAGACGCCGTTGCCCGTGGGCGGGTAGAGGTCGTCCCAGCACAGCGCGACAAACCCGGGCATGCCCGAACTGGGCAGGGCGGTGTTGGTGTAAGTCGAGATGGTCTGGTAACCCGGCGCGACCCAGCCGTTGCCGCAGATGGAAATCTGGCTGGAGGGCGTGCCGTAGTAGTTCCAGGCGAAACCCGTCGGCAGGTCTACCACCACGGTCTGGTCGTCGGTCAGGGTCAGGCGGGTGCCGATGCCGTTGATTTCGACCCACGAGAACTCGGGCCGCTGGGAGTAGCCGGCATCGACGTCGTCGTAGGACCAGAAGCGCGGCGGCGCGGCGTTGTCCGGTATCGGGTCGATGCTGCGTATCTCGCCGATGGTGACCGTGAAACTGAGGGTGTCGACGTAGTCCGTGCCGGCGATGTAGAGCGTCATGGGTACGGGCGTCTCGAGCGGAATTGAGTTGTCGACGTCGATGGACAGCGGGTCGGCGGTGTTGTGCACGACCGAATCGGGCGGAATCGCGCCCCAGGCCGCGGTCGAGTCGGTCACGCGGCAAAGCGCGTGGCCCGACCGCAGCAGCGCCGTGGTGTTCGCGACGCCCTGGTTGCCGACATTGCGCAGGCCGATGAGCAGGTCGCCGTACTCGCCCGGGTCGAACCGGCCGTTGGCGTTACCGCCGGGCGGGCTGTCGAGGCAGGTCACGCCGCGGAAGACAAGGTACGGGCCGTTGGCGGTGCTGGTGAGGGAAACGTCGTCGGCGAAGACCTTCGCCGTTGGGGTCCCTCAGCCCGAGTAGGTGTAGGCCAGCAGCGCGACTTCGACCTGTGCGACGTCGCCCGGGTCCACACCGGGGAGGTTTGTGCTGATTTCCTCGGCCACGTTCAACGAGTAGTCAGCCCAGGCCGGGTCGTTCACCCGGTGCAGGCTCAGCGTCGGCGACGGGGTCCAGTTGGCGTAGGTCGAGTAGAAGTAGCGGGTTTCGCCGAGCAGGGTCGAACTGCCGTCGTAATAGCAGACGCTGACGCAGGCGGCGGGCCAGCAGGAGGACGTGCCGCCGGTCTGCAGGAAGCTGGCGCGGAACGACAGCTGGAGCAATACGCCGGGCGCGTCGACGCGTTGGGCGAGCCGCGCCCAGCCCGGGTTGTCATACTGGTAGGCCATCGCCTCGTAGTCCGGGTCGGGGTCGTAGCTGGTCTGCCGGTCGGCCTGGTGGGTGCCGTAGCCGGAGTCGGTGTAGGTCCAGCCGACGGTCAGGTCCTGCTCGAAGTCGCCGTTGATGAGCAGGTTCTGGCCGAGGGCGACGGCCGCGACCAGCGGCAGCAGGGCAAGCAGTTTCATCTTCATTGAGCCTCCTTGGCTCGGTCGAGCGATTGTAGACAGTCGCCGCAACCGGGTCAAGCGCAACCGTTGACAGAAGCGGTCGGGCCGTGGAAGATATCTGGTCAAGACTCCAGGTACAAAGAGAGGACACGTGATGAAGAGCACATTGATCGCAGTTCTCGGCGTCCTGTTGCTGGCTTCGGCAGCGCGGGCCGAGCTTGTCGCCAACGGCGACTTCGAGCAGCCGCTTGACGTCGGCTGGACCGATACCGTGGTCGGCTATGTCGGCGAGGGTCGATTCGAGCGAGCCGATACGTTCGGCCAGCCGGTCTCCGGCTACGCGGCCAAGGTATGGAAGACGCTCGGCGACTACGCGTCGCTTTTCCAGGTCGTCGATATCCCTGATGCCAACGTCACTCTGACGTTCGATGCCCGGTTCAGCATCGGCGGCGGTTCTTCGACCTGCTGGCCGGTGGCCGTGTTCATGGTCCGCTACCTCGACGAGGCCGGGAACCACCTCGGCAAGACCCGGTACTACCTGCATGACCAGTACTGCACGTGGGAGCGGCGTGACACGTCCAGTCTCATTGAGATTACCAACCCGGATCACTGGGCCAGTTACCAACTCTCCGTGCGTGACGAACTGCAGAACAACCTGACCGGCATCAACCCGGATGCGGTGAGCAAGCTCTGCGTCGAGCTGTTCGCGTACGACAACGGCACCTGAGGGGCCGGTTGGGCGGAGGTCTCCGCCGACAGGGTTTCGGTAACCGCTTCCGGCATCGAAGAGGGCAGGGCCGTTCGCCTGCCGACAGCGCTCTGCGTAGCACCCAACCCGGTGGCGGGTTCGGGCCGTGTGAAGTTCACGCAGGGCCGGGCCGGGCAGACCAGTTGCGCGGTGTACGACGCGGGCGGCCGTCGAGTGGCGACGCTGTTTGACGGTGCGCTGGGCGCGGGCCGGCACGAGTTCGACTGGAACGCCGCGGGCCTGAACCCGGGCGTGTACGTCGTGCGGGTCGATGGTGTGGCTTCCGGCGCGGTGCGCGTGGTCAAGGCGGCCCGCTAGTGCGGTCCCGGAAACGGGGAAACTGAGATGAGAGCCACAAGGTTCGTACTGGCCGCGGTCGCGCTCACCACGGCGGCGTTGGCCACCGACACTCTTAACTGCCGGCTCGTGGGCAACTGGCCTTTCGGCGCGGCCACAGTGGTCGCGGCCGACCCGGTCCGGCGCCTCGCTTTCCCGGCCTCGGGCGGTGGCGTGCTCGTGCTGGACATCGCCGACCCGGCCAACCCGGTGCTGCTCAGCGAAGCCATCCGGACCAACGGCATGGTCCGCGACCTGTTCCTGGTCGACAACCGCCTGTTCATCGCGCACGGCGAGATCTCGGTGTTCGATGTCGCCACTGCGTCGGCGCCGGCTCGGCTCGGCGGGTTGCGCGCCCCGAGCTACGCCTACGGCGTCTGGGTGCGGGACACGTTCCTGTATGTCGCGGACCGCGACTCCGGCCTGGTCGCGTACGCCGTGGCCAACCCGGGTCAGCCGCGACGACTGGGGTCGTGCGACACGCGGGGCAGAGCGTTCGATGTCGCGATCGCGGGGAGCATCGCCTGCGTCGCGGACGGCGACTCGGGCCTGGCCGTGATGAGCATCGCCGACCCGGCCGCGCCGTGCGAAGTCGGCCGATTGGACACGCCGGGCGCGGGCAAGACGGTGGCCATCATCGACTCGTTCGCCTACGTCGCGGACGAGACCCGCGGCCTGCGGGTGATATCGTTCGCCAACCCAGCCGCGCCGGTCGAAGTCTGGCACTCCGACAGTCTCAACGGGCTGGCGATGGTCGACATTGTCGGCAGCCACGCCTACGCGGTGGACTGGACCTGGGGCCTGGTCACGTTCGACGTCACCAACCCGGCCAGCCCGGTCCAGCTCAACCGTTTCCCCGACTTCCTGTTCGCCCGCGGCATCGAGGTGCAGGACACGCTTGCGTTCGTCGGCGACTGGGACGGGGGTCTGCGCATCGTCAGCGTGGCGGTGCCGTCGGCCCCGCGCCGCGTCGGCGCTTACGCCACGCCGGCCTGGGCTCACGGTGTCGCGCTGTCCGGCAGCCACGTCTACGTCGCCAATGGTTACCACGGTGTCTGGGTTCTGGACGCGGCCGACCCGGCCAACCCGCAGCGAGTCGGGCACGTCATCACGCCGGACCAGGCGATGTCGGCGACGGTCAGCGGCGGCCGGCTCTACATACCGGCGTGGAGTCGCGGCATCCTGATTTACGACCTGGCCAACCCGGCCCAGCCCGCCCTGCTGGGCAGCTACGATACGCCCGACTACGCGATGGGCGTGACGGTGGTCGGCGACCTCGCCTACGTGGCCGAGCGCGGGTCCGGGATGCGCATCATTAACGTGGCCGACCCGGCCAACCCCTACGAGGTCGGGCACCGCGACACGCCGGGCCTGGCCTGCTGGGTCGCGGTCGAGGGCAGCCATGCCTACGTCGCGGACCGCGAGAGCGGCCTGCGCGTCATCGACGTGAGCGACCCGGCCAACCCGCAGGAAGTCGGCTCGCTCGACACCCCCGACTTCGCCTTCGGGGTGGACGTGAACGGCACGCTGGCTTGCGTTGCCGACCGCAACAGCGGGGCGCGGTTTATCGACGTGTCCAACCCGGCCGCGCCCGCCGAGGTCGGCGTCTATGACACGCCGGGCCAGGCGATGGCGGTGCAGCTGGAGGCCGGTTACGCGTACGTATCCGACGCCTCGTCGGGCCTGCGCGTCCTGAATGTCGGCGACCCGGCCCACCCGTCGCTGGCCGCGTACTACGACACGCCGCACCAGGCCTACGCCGCGCACGTCGCGGGCGGCCGGGCTTACATCGCGGACTGGGGCTGCGGTCTGCAAATCGTCGAGCCGACGCTGGGCGTGGCAGAACGCAGCACGCCGCACGCTTCACGCACCACGCTGGGCATGACGATCATCCGGGGCACGTTAGTGCTTCCGGCGTCGGGCGTCAGGCGACATGCGTCCAGCGTGCTCCTCGACGCCTCCGGCCGCAGGGTGATGGACCTGCACGCCGGTGCCAACGACGTGTCGCATCTCGCCCCGGGCGTGTACTTCATGCGCCTCGGCGCGGCGAACTCACGGCTGGTGGTCGCCGAGTAGGTAACCCGAGCCGGTATGTTGCGGGGCAGGCTGAGGCCTGCCCCGCAACCTCTCAATGCGTCGTGCGCCGGAGGCTTGACCGGGGCCGGCTCAACACTACTATCAAGCGGCTGCACTACCGCGGCCGCTTGAACGGAGGTGACCATGCCCGCGATGATGATGCTCGCAACGCTGCTGGTGGTCGTGCCCGCAACACTGCACCCGACCGGCGGTCTGTTCGTCGACCCGGCTGAAGTGCCGTGGCTGGTCGAGGTCCAGCCCGACGCGACCGCGGCCGACCCGCCGGACGCGGTCGACCATTCCGCCAACATGCCGCCGGTGGGCAGCCAGGGCAGCCTGCCGTCGTGCACGTCGTGGGCGTTTGCCTACTACTACAAGACCTACCAGGAGTGGCTTGAGCGCGGCTGGGACGTGACCGTGCCGGCGCACCAGTTCAGCCCGGCGTTTTTGTACAACATGGCCAACGCGGGCGGCAACATCGGCTCGTACTACACCGACAACATGAAGCTGCTGCTGGACTTCGGCTGCGCGACCTTCGCCGACTGTCCGAACTCGGCCAACCCGGTGCCCTGGCCGAGCGAGTCGGCTTACGCCCGCGCGCTGCCGTACCGCTGCGAGGAGGCCTGCTACATCAGCTGCGGTTCGGACCCGGGCATCGTCGAGCTCAAGTCGCACATCGCGGCCGGCGACAACGCGGTCCTGCCCATCAACGTCTGGGCGAACTTCGACAACATCAACAACTTCGACACCTGCTACTGCTCGGTCGACCGCTACGGCACCAACCGCGGCGGGCATTACATCACGTTCGTCGGCTACGACGACGACCGGCCGACTAATGACGGCGCGGGCGCGTTCAAGTTCGTGAACTCGTGGGGCACGGGCTGGGGCAACCGCGGCTACGGCTGGATGTCTTACGAGGCGGTGAAGGACGGCCAGCTCTCATACCGCATCGGCCTGTTCCTGCGCGACCGCATCGGCTACGCGCCGCGACTGGTCGCGCGGGCGACGCTCGCGCACGGCGCGCGCGAGGACGTGCGGCTCGACGGCGGCATCCGGCGCAACGGCGTGCCCGTCTGGCAGAAGACGTTTCTCGAACGCGACCTCGACCGGCAGGGCGCGCACGCTTTCCCGGCCCACCCGGTGCCGCTCGACCTGACCGACGCCGCGGAACTGCTCGAGCAAACCGATACGAGCTGTGTCTTCATCGAGGGCCGCGACGTGCGCATGGACGGCGTCACCGGTGAGTTGACCGGGCTTGCGGCGGTGGACATCGAGCGCGGCGCGCTGGGCACGGCCGGCGTGGTCTACGTACCGATTCCCGATGACGGCACCGGGGCGGGCGCCACTCTCGCCTTGCCCGGGCAGCAACTGCACTGGCCCGGGTTCGGTCGGTTCCCAGACCATCACGCGGCGATCGCGCTTTCGGCCGAGCTGGATACGCTCCGGGACGCGGGCAGCTTTGTGACCGGCGGTGCGGTGAGCGGTGCGCCGGTGCTGGGCGACCTCGATTCGGACGGCCGCAACGAGGTCGTGTTCGGGTCGGCCGACGGGACCCTGCGCGCGGTGAACGGCAACGATCTCTCAATCCTGTGGTGCGACTCGCTCGGCTCGGCGGTCTCATCAGCGCCGGCAATCGGCGACCTCGACTCGGACGGCGGCCTCGACGTAGCCGCGGGCTGGGCTGACGGAACGGTACGCGCTTACGACGGCGCGACCGGCGCGCCGCTGTGGACCTACACAGCAGGCGCGGCCCCGACCGGCGGCCTGGTCATTGCCGACCCGGACGTTGACGGCCGGCTTGAGGTCATCCTCGGCACCGACGCGGGCCGGGTCGTGGTGCTCGACGGCGAACTGGGAACCGAGCAGTGGGGCGTAACCTTGCCGGGCGGTGTGACCGGGGCACCGGCGCTGGGCGACCTCGACTCGGACGGCAGGCAGGAGGTCGTGGTCGGCTGCGCGGACAGCCTGTGGCGGGTGTTCGACGCCCGAACCGGCGAGTTCGAGCGCACCGGGCCGGCAGGCGCGGCCGCGTCGTCGCCCACTCTTGCGGACCTCGACGCGGACGGCCGGCTTGAACTGATCGTCGGCGCGGCCGGCGGCACGCTGAGCGTGTTCACGGGCGACTCGGGCGCGGTCGTCTGGCAGTTTGCGGCGCGCGGCCCGGCCACCGCGGCTGCGGTCGGTGACGCAAACGGCGACGGCAGCCCCGATGTCGTGTTCGGGTCGGAAGACTCGTCGGTCTATGCGCTGGACTGCGGCGGCGTGCTGCTGTGGACGCGGGCCCTGGGCGGCAAGGTGCGCGGCGCGCCCGCGCTCGGGTTGGTGAACTCCGACAGCGCGCTCGACGTCATCGTCGGGGCTGACGACGGCAAGGTGTATGTCCTCGATGGCATCAGCGGGGCGACAATCGTCACGCGGTCGACCGGCGGCCCGACCGGTTCGGCAGCGGCGCTCGGCGACATCTTCGGCACCGGCCGGCT
>JAWOHG010000102.1:0-6475 GCA_046485245.1 bacterium | reverse complement strand
CGTACGTCAGCTCGGGCGAGATGAACTCGTGGCCGCGGTGGTTGTACCCGAGGTGAATCTCCATATCGACCACGGTCTCGCCCTCGACGACGAGCTTGAATAACTCCGGCTCCTCCTGGAGCGGGTGGTACGGCCCGATCGGGACTATGCGCCTACTTTTCGTGCTGTTCGGCTCTGTGCTCATAGTCTCTCCGCAGCGGCAGACGCGCCGGGTCCCAGTCGGTATCCGACGTCAGGAAGGGCTTCGGGTTGGGATGTCCGACAAACTCGATGCCCAGCAATTCGGCCATTTCGCGCTCGATCCACTCGGCGGCTGGGAACCAAGCGCCCTGCGACTCAATCTTCGGGTCATCCTTGGGCACGAGCACCTTCAGCGTGTAGAGCGCACCCAGCTTGTCATCCGAGAAGTGATAGAGAATCTCGTAGCCCTCGCGGGTGTCGATGCCCGTGCAGATGGAGAGTCGCAGGCCCAACTCCTGGTGCATCAGTCGAGCCGCGGCGGTGATTTCCTCGCGCGGGATGCGCAGGTAGTATCGCCGCGGATTGTGCACGTACACGTCCGCCTTGGGAAATCGCTCCCGGAAAGCCTGCTCGATTGCCGTCATAGTTTTGAGAGCGCCTTGACGATGCCCATTATCATTGCCTCGGGCTTGGGCGGGCACCCCGGGATGTAGGCGTGCATCGGCAGGTGCTTGTCGTAGGGCCCGACCGCGTTGTAGGAGTTGCGGAAAATCTGCTTGCCGCAGGCGCAGGTGCCGATACCGATGACCAGGCACGGCTTGGCCGCCTGCTCGTAGGTCTCGATCAGCCGGGGCAGCGACTTGCGGTTTATCACGCCGGTCACCAGCAGGGCGTCGGCATGACGCGGCGAACCGACCAGCACGACCCCGAACCGCTCGACGTCGTAGCGTGGCGTCAGCAGTTCCAGTATCTCGATGTCGCAGTTGTTGCACGACGCCGCGCACAGGTGATACACCCAGGGCGAGCGCTTCAGTCCCCAGAGTCCGAGCTTGCTCATAGTCCTGCGAAAGCCAGTATGACCGCGACGATGCCGAGCCCGCCCAGGCCGAACCAGAAGAACCGCAGGGCCTGGTCGATGCGCAGTCGCGGGTTGGTGTTCTTGATCAGTATGACCAGCACGGCGATGGCGACCACCTTGAGAATTGCCCACCAGTCGCCGAATCCGCCCCACAGCACGGTGACGAAGAACAGCGGCAACAGGAAGAACATCATCGCCCGGGTGATGCGGAACGCGGCCAGCGCCATGCCCGAGTACTCGATGTACACGCCGGACATTATCTCCTGCTCGGCCTCGGCCGCATCGAAGGGCACGAAACCAAGCTTGGCCTGGATGGCGAGCAGCACGATGACGCCGGCGATGACGCCCGATATCGAGTAGAGGAACGGACCGCGCGCAGCCTGCACCAGCACCAGGTCGCCGAGTCGGATCGCGCCGCCCGACTTGATAATCGGCACGAGCAGGGCCAGCAACAAAGGCAGTTCGTACCCGAGGTACAAGGTCATCTCGCGTGAGGCGCCGACCGCGGACAGCGGGTTGCGGCTGGCCGACGCGCCGATGATGACCGCCAGGGGCGGCAGGGCGAAAAGGTAGACCAGCACGAACAGGTCGCCGATGAACGACCCGTGCGGGCGGAAGTTCGCGTAGAACAGCATGCCGGACACCAGGCACATACCGACCAAACCCACCAGCGGCGCCATCAGGAACGTGGTCTGATGCGCGCCCTGCGGCACCCGGGTCTGTTTGATCGAGAGCTTGAGCAGGTCGGCAAACGGCTGGTAGAAAGGCGGCCCGACGCGCATCTGTACCCGGGCGGTCACGAACCGGTCGACCCACGTCAGCACCAACCCGACCGCGGCGCTGAACACGAATCCCGGGAACAGGATGAACGACACCGCCAGGCCCCAACCGCTCCAAAGGCTCACGGCCGCCTCCAGTGTGCCGACCGGCCGGTCTGCCGCGACCCGACGAGAATCTCGGTCCCGGCGGCCACTTCGACGAATTGCAGGGCCCCGGTCGGGCAGGACTGCACGCAGCGCGGCCCCTCAGGCCGGTCGCTGCACAACGTGCACTTCTGCGCCATGTGCCGCACCAGTTCGGGCTGGATCACCCCGAACGGGCAGGCCAACGAGCACGAACGGCAGCCGACGCAGTGGAAATCCGACTTGCGCACGATTCCGGTCTGTGGGTCGCGCACGATGACCTGGAACGGGCAGGCCGCCGCGCACAGCGGTTCCTCGCAATGACGGCACGCCTGCGGCATCAGGGTCCCGGCGTCCAGTTCGGCATGGCGAATGCGCGCCTCGCCCTTGAAACGTGACCGGCAGGCCGCCTCGCACGACCGGCAGCCGATGCAGTAGTCCAGGCGCAGAACGATGTTCTTCATAGCCACACCGACGGGTTTTCGCCGCCCATCAACGTGATGCGGTCGACCTTCTCGACGGCGGCGCGTCGCGGCGGCACCGTCGTCTCGTTGTCCAGCGGGTCGACAGCCGGGCCGAACAACGCCCGGTTTGCGTGAACGTTGACCCCGACCACGACCGCGCCGGCCGGGGCCGCATCGGTCACGTGGACCCGCAGCTCAACCGCGGCGGTATCCGTGGTCACCCGCAGGTAACCGGTATCCGTGACCGCGAGCCGGTCAGCGTCGACCGGGTTCAGAAGCGCGCAATCCTCGTTGTCGTAGAACCCGCGCAGCCCGATGGCCTTCTTCTCGCCCAACAGCAACATCCCGTCCCCTGCGGCCCGGTCCATCCCTGCGGCGCGCGCCGCCATTTCGACCACGGCGGCAGGCGCAGCGGCCGCGACCTTGGGTTCTGGCTTCTCCGCGCCCTTGCCGAACAGCCCCAAAACCTGGCTGAAGGTTCGTGAGCCGCTTATCGGCGCTGCCAGGGCCTGCCGCTCGACCGGTCCCCAGTAGGAACTCCCGGTCGAGGAGCGCTCCAGTTCCGCGGCAACCGGGAGCACCAGTCCGCGCACTGCCGGCTCGGGCCGGAAAATCGCCGTGGCAACGCGGAACTCGACCTTGTCCAGTTCGGGCGCCAGCCCGGCGTATGAATAAGGATACAATCCGCCGGTCCAGAACAGCATCCTGACCCGGCCTTCGCCTGCGGCCTTGCGCAGGTCGGTGAAGCTCTCCTTGCCCGGCGGCAGAGCGGTCTCCCGGAAGCCGGTGAACGGCTTCTTTGCGGCCAGCGCCACGAGCTGCGAGGCCAGGCTGTGCAACACCGGGTGAGACACGCGGCCCGTGTGCATTGCCGAACCCACGAAACCGGGCACGTCGGCCTTCAGCATCCCGGCCGCGGTCTCAAGTTGACCGCGGGTCACGCCCGCGGCCGCGGCCAACTTGTCCACGTCGGCCCCGGCACACAGCTTGGGGTCAAGCAGTGCGGCCAGCGCCACGAGCGCCAGCGGCTCATTTCCCGGCTTCACGCGCAGGAAGCAGTGGGCAAAACCGGACTGGCGCGTGCGCACCGAGTCGACCACGACCAGCCGGCTCTTGCGGTCGGCGTAGCGCGCGTCGACCATTCGCCACGATGCCACCGGCGAGGTGTTGAACACGTCCCCGACCAGCAGGGTCGCGCGCGACTTGTCCAGGTCGGCCAGGGTCGCGTCGCGCACGCCCTCGAGCCGGCGGTTGAACGCGTTCTCCGGCTCGATGTGGCCGCAGGCCAAATGCGGCGTGCCCAACTCATCGGCCAGGCCGTGCAGCCGACGCACCTCGTCCGGGGCCCGGCCCCGGCTGTACACGATGGCCAGCTCCTCCGCCTTGGTCGCGGCGAACCAGCCCTTCACCATCGCCTCGGCCTCGGCCCAGGTCGTGTCACGCCCGTCGACGAGCGGCCGGGACAGGCGGTGGGGATGGTCGATGACGATGCTCGCCGCGTTGCCGCGCGGGCAGAGCCTGCCCTTGTTGACCTCGGCCTCGGGGAAATAGTGCATCCGGTACTGGTAGCCGTTGAAGTCCACGCCCGACGTGCAGCCGTTGAGGCAGAACGGGCAGGTGGTCTCAGTCGCCGTCATCAGGCGAAAGGCTCCTCGATGTCCTTGACCTGGTCCCAGGTCAGGACCGGGCCGTCCTTGCAGGTGAAGTACGGCCCGAGCTTGCAGTGACCGCACTGGCCCAGCCCGCAGGACATGTTCATTTCCATCGAGAGGTAGATGTGCTTGCCCTGGAAGCCCGCGTCGAGCAGCTTCTTCGTCACGAACTTCATCATTATCGGCGGGCCGCAGACCACCGCGATGCTCTCTTTCTCATCGCAGGGAATCTCGTCCATCAGGCAGGTCACCACGCCGACCTTCTTCATCCACTTCTCGTCGGTCACGTCGACCGACAGGTCGATGTCCACGCCGGGCAGCTTTTCCCATTCCGGGATGAGGTACTTGTAGACGATGTCGGCCGGCGTGCGCGCGCCGTAGCGCAGGAATATCCGCTTGTACTTCTTCATCTCGTGGGTCAGCGCAAGGAACAGCGCGCGCAGCGGGGCCAGGCCCACGCCTCCGCCCACGATGTAGATATCGCGGCCCTCGAACTTCTCCAGCGGGTAACGCATCCCGTATGGCCCGCGCAGGCCGACGTAGTCGCCCGGCTTGAGGTCGAATAGCGCGCCGGTCGCGCGGCCGACCTTCATTATCGTCATCTCGATGATGTCCCGCTTGAACTGCGAAGACGACGGCGTGAACGGCGCCTCGCCGTGCCCGGGCACGGTCAGCTCGACGAACTGGCCGGCCAGGAAAGGTATCTCGCGCTCGGGCTTGAGCACGAACGTGCGGATGTTCGGGGTCTCGTCAATCAGCTTGAGTATCTCGGCCTTCAGCGGCTGGTAGGGATTGCTCACGCCGAACCCAGCACCTTCCGGATGTCGATCTTGCCCATGCAGACCTTGAAGCACCGGCCGCAGCCCGAGCAGGCGTAGAACCCGTTGGCGTTCTTGAAATGCTCGAACTTGCATTCGAACCGGTTGCTGAAACGCTTGAGGAACTCGCCGCGCGGGTTGGCCCCGCCGCCGACGCGCTGGTACGCGCCAAGGTAACACGCGTCCCAAGTCTTGGTCCGCTCCATCCCGCCCTCTTTGGCGCGGTCGTAGAGCAGGAAGCAGTAACAGGTCGGGCAGGTCATCAGGCAGCCGAAACACTCCACGCACGACGCTGCGTGCTCGCGGTAGAACGCGCGGTCGGTCTCGCGCTTGTGCAGCCGCGCCGGCAGGTCGGCGGGCAGCGCTGTCGGATTGACCTCGGCCAGCTTCTGCACGGCCGCCTTGCGCTGCTCGTCGCGGCGGGCGACCTGGCGGTCCAGCGCCGGGGCCAGCCCCGCGCCCGACTGCATCACCAGCTCCTCACCACGCTTGGTCAGCGGCTCCAGCAGCCAGTCGCCGTCGACCACGGATACGACAAGGTCGGCCCCTGACTCGGCCCACGGCTTGCCGCCCACCAGGCTGCAGAAACACGAATCGGCCGGGTTCGGGCAGTCGGCCGCCACGAGCACCGTGTTGTCCAGCCGCGCCTTGTAGAACGGGTCGGCGAACTCGCCCTCGAGGAACATCTTCTTCTGCGCGGCCAGCGCCGCGAGGTCGCAGGCCTTCACCCCGAACAGGACGCGCTTCTCGGCCGGGCCCGGCGTCAGCGGGTCGGGCAGACCGGCCACGGTCTCGCGCGAGCTGAACAGAAAAGCTTTCACCGGCTCCGCCGCCCGGATTTCTTCCAGCGCCGGAACCGGTGATTGGGTGGTGCCGGGACTGCCCGGCGGCGCGTGCCTCTGCCAGTGTACGTGGTTCTCCGTACCCACGGGTACAAAAACGGCGAAGCTCTCGGAAAGCTTCGCCAGCCAATTCGCCTGCTGGTCTTTGCGCAGACAGGTACTAGCCACTTGGCGCAAAAATACTCACCCCTCCCCCATTGTCAAGCGAAACAGCGTCAGTTGTGGCATTTCTTGATTTCTGTGTCGGGATTCACACAATGGACTGATGACCTTTGCCCTGCTGCTCATCTGTCTTGCGGCCGGACAGGACTCGCTCGCGGTAAGGCCCCTTTGCCTCGACACGAGCCGGTCCACTCCGGCGCACCGCGAACCCGACCGCTGGCTCGCGATGGACAAGTTCTGGCACTTCTCCGCCTCGTTCGTGTCGGTCGGCGCCGGCTACCAGCTCTTCGCCAACCAACTGGACTGCAAGCCGGCCGCCGGTTGATGCGGCGACAGCGGCGGCGCATTCACGTTGGGTATCTGCAAAGAGTTCTACGACCTGTTCGGCCGCGAACGCCGCTTCTCCTGGAAAGACCTAGTTGCCGACGCGGCCGGTGTCGGCGCCGGCTATCTCGTGTTCATCCACAAGTGGAACTAGACAACAGCCTTCTCTCCCGGCTCGAGACCGCGAATCTCTCGATGCTGGTGGTCGACCAGGCCGGCGAGCGGTTCCGCTCGACCGGCACCGGGGTCCGGCCCCTGCTCGAACTGGCTGA
>JAWOHG010000259.1:0-2516 GCA_046485245.1 bacterium | reverse complement strand
CGCTCTGGTCGAGCGGGAGTATCTGGTCGCCCCAGCCTTCGGAAACGACCACGGCGTCCACGTCGCCCTCGCGAATCGCGCGAAGCGTATCCTCCGCTTCAACCAGCCGGCTCCGGACCTCCTCGAGCTGCGCGCGCAGCTCCTCTGAAGACTCCTTCCGGCGTTCGTTCATTCTCCTGTCCCGGCGTCCGTCCTTCGTACCCCGTCTTCCGTCCTGCGTGTCTTCATCTCGGCCGCAGGTCGAGACCGACCAGGACGCGTTCGCGGTTCGACAGGTCGCCGATGATTTTGCGGACCGGTTCCGGCAGCTTGCGCACCAGGGTCGGCACCGCCACAATCTGGTCGCCCCGCGCCAGGCGCGGGTTGCGCAACAGGTCAACCACCTCGATGCTGTACACACCGTGCAGGTTTTCTTCGCAGACTTGCTTCAGGTTCTCGAGGGCCTTCACCGCCCGGGGCGTGTAGCCCGCGATGTAGAGTTTCAGGTCCCACGTCTCAGGCTTGGAGCCTGGTGCTGCTTTGGTCATACGGCGTCCCCTTCTCGTGGTGCCCCGTCGCGGTCGGCCTTCCGGACCCGGGCCAGGCCTTCGGTGTCATGGCGCGCGGCGGCGCCGCGTTCCCGTTCCTGCCTGTCGGCCGTGGCCATTTCCTGCTTCAGCCCGGCGAGCCGGGATTGCAGTGCCCGCACCTCGGCTTCCAGCGCACTCTGCTCGTGGCTGATTTCCCGCTGCCGGCGCCGGGCGGCCTGGTCGGCGGCGACCGCGTCGGCCTTGTCGCGCGACTCCTGGTTGGCGCGGGCGGAGCCGGTGCGGACCTCGCCGCTGCCGGTATAGACGTCCATCAGTTTGATGCCGTCGTCGGTAAGCATGAACTCGCGCAACTGATTGGAGTGCGCCATGCCCCGGCTCTTGAGCACGTACAGGACACGGTTGCGCTCGCCGGCCGACTCGACCATCTGCAGCAGGAGCCAGGTATCCATCAGCGAGGAGAGGCTGGTTTCGGTCCTGTCGACGGGTTCGCCGCCTTCGGTCAGGCTGGTGAACAGCGTGGTGATGCCCCGGCTCTTGAGGAAATCGACCACCCGCATCAGCATCGACTTGACCTCGCCCGGTTCGCCGATGCTGGTCAGGCCGGTTATCGGGTCCATCACCACGGCGGCGGGGCGCCACCGGGCGACGAGGTCGTGGAGCGTGACCAGGTGGTTCTCCAGCCCGTAGAGCGTCGGCCGGACCGAGTGAAACTGCAGGCGGCCGTCGCGGACGTACGGGTCCAGGCGGAAGCCGATGGACGCCATATTGCGGACAATCTGGTTGGGCGACTCCTCGAACGAGTAGTAGAGGCACCGGCCGCCGCGCCGGCAGATGCCATCCACGAACGCGGTGGCGATGCTGGTCTTGCCCGAACCGGCGGTACCGCTGACGAGGACGCTGCTGCCCTGCCAGTAACCCTTCCCGGTCATCATCGTATCCAGGCGCGGAATGCCGGTGGAGACGCGCCGGTCGGAAACGCGGTGGCGAAGCCCGAGCGAAGTGATGGGCAGGACGCTCAGGCCGTGCTCGTCGATCATCGTCGGGTACTCGTTCGTGCCGTGACCGCTGCCGCGGTACTTCACAACCCGGAGCCGGCGCGTGGCGACCTGGTTGTTCACGCGGTGGTCGAGGACGATGACGCAGTCGCTGACGTATTCTTCCAGGCCGTAGCGGGTGAGTTGGCCTTCCTGGCCCCGCTCGGCGGTAATCACCGCCGTGACGCCCCGGTCTTTCAGCCAGCGGAACAGCCGGCGCAGTTCGGCGCGCAGGATGCCCTCGTTGGGCAGGCTGGAGAAGAGCGACTCGATGGTGTCCAGCACGACGCGTTTCGCGTGCACTTCGTCAATCATCGAGCCCAGGCGGAGGAACAGCCCTTCGAGGTCATATTCGCCGGTCTCCTCGATTTCGCTGCGCTCGACACGGACATAGTCCACCGCCAGCTTCTTGCGCCGGATGAGCGAAGGCAGGTCGAACCCGAGACTGGCGACATTGTTGGTGAGTTCGGCTACGGTCTCCTCGAAAGACATGAACACGCCGGGCTCGCCGAAATCCCGCGCGCCCCGGACGATGAACTCCATCGCCATCAACGTCTTACCACAGCCGGCGCCGCCGCAGACAAGCGTCGGCCGGCCGCGCGGCAATCCGCCCTCGGTGACGTCATCCAGCCCGCGAATGCCGGTCGGGCATTTCGCGAGTGGCTTCAGGGTGCCGGCCTTGACCGGCCCGCCTTCCGGGGCCCTGCGTGCAGGTTTTCCTCTCTTGGTCATATCGACTCCCTCCAACATTGACGGTGGGTGGATGCGCGGCGCCGCGGTCCGCACCGCCCGGCCGGGCCGCCGGTCGAGAACAGCCGGCAGTCACACCCTCCGCCCGCCGGCAGTGTATCCAGCGCTGACCCCGCCTTGGGATCTCCGGACACGACGCACACAGACTTCTTCACGATGTTCTCCCGGTAACGCCTCCATGCATACCACCGGCCGGGCCTGC
>JAWOHG010000160.1:0-2762 GCA_046485245.1 bacterium | reverse complement strand
GCCCGCTCGCGGATGCCGCGCAGTGCGGCGCCAGCCTCAGGTCCGAACTTGAACGCTCCCTGCTGGTGTCTGCTCGTCATCGGGGCTATGTGACTTCCTGTAAGATATCTTACAGGAAACGACTTCTAGGTTCAATGGCCCAATTCCTGCCGCCACGGCTAGTTACGCGCAGACCCCTCAGAACCCTGGTCTGCTCCCCAGGCCGCCTCGCAAGCCGCGTGCAGGGCCGCAGAACGGACCGCCTATTGGGTCGCCGGTCAAGCCGCTCTCCGGCCCGCCCTGTGATTCACGGTCCCGGCCGCCTGACCGGTCGCCCAGTTCCCTGCTCTGTCAGCCGCCCGCAGGCCCGCTCTGTAGCCCGCGCGCCGAGCCGCTCACAGCGTCGCCGGACCGGCCGCCCTCAAGGCCATTCTGCCGGTCGCCTGCAGGACCGCTCTCCAGTTCGCAGTGACGACCGCCCGTGTGGCCGCCTCGCGCCCTGCCCCCTGTGCCGCGGGCAGGTTCGACGGTCAGAGTGTCTATGGCTGGGCCGGCTGGTTCCGGCCGATGAGCGTGACAGTGCGCGAGACGCGGTCGCAGGAGGCGACGAACCTCCCGTCGGCCGGCGCGTGAACCGAGGGCGGCCGGATGCCGGTCGGGATGAAGCCGAGCACGGTCCAGTCGGCGACGCACAATACCGCGGCGGCGCCGGTCTCGAAGTCGGTCGCGACGAAGAGGTACGCCCCGCCGCCGGTCGTGGTCATCCCGCAAACGGTCGTGCCGAGGTCGATAGTCCGCACGAGCGTGTTGTCGCTCGGGCGGACCACGGCCAGGCGGTGGTCGTAGTACTCCGACGCCACGACGTACTCGCCGCCGGGCAGGCACCGGACCCGGTGCGCGCGGAAGCCGATGTCGACCACGTCGACCACGGACAGGTCCGCCGCCCGCACGCAGGTCAAGGTGGGCGAGCCGATGCCGACGACGTACAGCAGGCGGCCGTCGGGCGTGCAGTCGACGTCACGCGGTATCGGGCCCACGTCGATTCTCGCCTCGACCGCGAGGTCCGCGGCACGGACAACGGTCAGCCGGTCGCCGTTCTGGTCGGCAACGAAACACCGGACGCCGTCCGGGGATACGCAGCATCGTGAGGGCGAACTGCCGACACCCTGCAGGGTCGCGACCACGGTGTTGTCCGCGGTGCGGATTGCGGACAGCGACCCGTCGAACTCGCTCACGACATACAGGCGCTGCCCGTCCGGGCTGGCTGCGACCATCCAGGCGCTGTTGCCGCACGCCACCTCGGCCATGACCGAGCGCGACAGGACATCGACGACGGTCACGTGGTTGCTGATTGAGTTGCCGATGTAGATGCGCTCGCCGTTGGGCAGTACCGCGATGTCGGTCGGTGTGCCGCCGACCGGGATAGTCGCGAGGACCGAGTCAGGGTACGCCTCGCCGCCGACGCACCCGGGCCGGCGCGCCGACGCCGCGTGGCTGCAAGACGGGCTATGTGAGCCGTGGCTTTCCATCCGCCGCCTCCATAGTGCGGCCGCGTCGCCGGTTTGTCAATAGGCTTCGCCCAGGGCCGGGCGCGCGGTGCCGCAGGTTGATTTCACCCGGCGCCGCGGGTACAATTCGGTCGCGTGATTCTGGGCGACTTCACTCTGCACAGCCTCTGTGACGGTTTCTTCGGGCTCGACGGCGGGGCGATGTTCGGTGTGGTGCCGCGGCCGGTATGGCAGACGCTGCAGCCGCCCGATGAGCGCAACCGCATCCGGCTGGCCCTGCGGCCGCTCTTGGTGGTCAACGGCCGGCACCGCGTTCTCATAGACGCAGGCATCGGCGACAAATCCAGCCCCGAGTTCGCCGACGCCTACCGCATCGAGAAGACCGACACCATCGACGTCTCGCTTGAGCGCGCCGGGTTCTCCCCGGCCGACATCACCCACGTCATCCTGACCCACCTGCACTTCGACCACTGCGGCGGGGCGACGCTGATCGAATCGGGCCGCATCGTGCCGCGCTTTCCCAACGCCCGGCACTTTGTCCAGCGGGCCGAGTGGGACCTGGCCACCAGCCCTAACCGCCGCTCCCGCGCGGCCTACCTGGGCGAGAACTTCCTGCCGCTGGAGGCGGCCGGCTTGCTCGAGATTGTCGAGGGCGACTTCGAACCCGTACCCGGCGTGGCGGCCAGGCTCACGCCCAGCCATACCCCCGGGCTCCAGATTGTTTTCGTCCGTTCGGGCGGCGCCACCGCGCTCTACTGGTCCGACCTTCTCCCCACCCGGTCACATATTGCCACGTCCTACATTATGGGCTATGATATGCTACCGCTGCAGACAATGGACGCAAAGGAACGACTGGTCGGGCAGGCCGTGGCGGAGCAGTGGCTCTGCTTCCCGGCCCACGACACCGATCTGGCCGCCGGCAGGATCGGGCGCGACGGCGGCCGGTTCGTGCTGAACCCGGCCTGAGCGCGGCACGGCCGGAGCATTGACAGGCATTCATCTTCGGAGGAGTTTATGGCTAACACCGACTGGCGTGAGAAGTACAAGGACAAGTTGAAGACCGCGGTGCAGGCGCTGGAGGTGCTGCGGCCCGGCCAGCGCGTGTTCATCGGCTCGGCCTGCGGCACGCCCCAGAAACTGGTCCAGGCCCTGGTCGACCAGCCCATCGAGGACGTCGAAATCGTCCACCTGCTCACGCTCGGCGTGGCCGGCTACGCCCAGGAGAAGATGGCGAGCCGCTACCGCGCCAACGCCTTCTTCATCAGCGCCAACGTC
>JAWOHG010000311.1:0-2772 GCA_046485245.1 bacterium | reverse complement strand
AGCCCCAGCGGCGGTAGCGTTTGTCGAACACGACGAAGTCGGGCATCCCGGCGCCGGAGTAGACGAACCCCCACGACGCGGCGAGTCGGCACTCGGCCGCGCCGGTGCCCATTCGCACCAGCACGAGCCGGTCCGGGTTGAACGGGCTGGGCCGGACGAACACCGCGGCCGCGCTGTCACCGAGGTCGCGGCCGGAGAACTCGAGCCGGCCGGCCCTGACGCGGCAGGGCAGGTCCCCCGCGATGCGCTGCGCAATCGTGTTCTGGTCCGGCCCGCCGTAGAGCACGACGTTGCGCCGCTGCAGGAGTGAGTCATTCACCGCGGTGTCGTCGAGGACCGGCGCGTCGCCGTTGGCAATCAGCCACCAGCGCAGGGCTTCCTGGGTCGCGGCGTGCCTGAGGTCGCGGGCCAGCGCGGTGTCGCGCGTGCCATAGACGAGCAAGAATGGCTTCATCAGGGCCTGGCGCGCCGGGCCGTACTGTGCGGGCGTCTTGGCGAGGCCTTTGGGCCAGTTCGGGCCGGGCTGCCACTTGCCGGCCTTGCGGTGGAAAGTGAGCCGGCCGGGCAGGGCGAACAGGCCGCCGACCCTCGCGCCGTCGATCTCGATGCGAATCTTGCCCGCAAAGAAGGGGCTGCCGTCGAGCTTGAGTGCGAACTGGTCGACGTTCGCGGTCTGCACGCGCACCAGCGAGTCATCGGCCCACGCCTCCATCACGGCGTCCTGGCCGACGACCGCGACGCGGTCGATTGCGACCCAGTAGGACGAATGGGCAGTGCCGAGGTCGGCGGTGCGGAACCGGACGTGGCGCGGGCCGGGGTCGCGGCGCTTGTCACGGATGAAGCTCATCAGCGCGGTGTCGTCGACGCAGGTGATGCCGAGGTCTTCGTAGACGTACCAGTGGCCGCGGCCCGGCACCTCGTGCAGGGTCACGTCGAGACCGAGTTCGTCGGCCCACATCTTGAAGTTGCGCGCGTGCAGGGGCGGCACGTTGTCGTCGTCGCCGCCGTGCAGGATGAAGTAGGGCAGGTTGCGCGCGTTGCCCAGCATCGCGGGCGTGTTGTCGGAGCGCAGGACCCGCTCGCGCATCGCCAGCGCGCCGGGCTGGGCAAAGATGGAACTGCGCTGGAGGAACCACGGCACGTAGAGCTGGTGCGTGGGCCAGCCGGCCTGGGGCGAGGCGACCGCGAACCGGTCAGGGTGGGTCAGGCCGACGTGCCAGGTGCCGTGGCCGCCCATCGAGCCGCCCACCAGCGATACCCGGTCCGGGTCGATAGGCAGGCGGGCGAGAATTGTGTCGAGCACCTCCATCGCGTCGAGCCGGCCCCAGTCCTGCCAGTCAAACCCATAGTGGCGGCGGTTGGTCGGCGCGACAACGAACGCCCAGTCCTTTGGCTTGTAGGCGCGGGCCTGGCCGGCCGCGTCGACGCCAGCGCCGTGCAGCGTGTAGATGACCGGGTAGCGGCGAACGGGGTCGAAGTCCCTGGGATACAGCACCGCGTAGAACTGGACCGACGAGTCGATGGCTGAAAGGAACGTGATGCGCCGGACTTCGTCCGCGCGGCGGATGTCGAGCTTCAGGGTTTCACCGAACGCGACCGAGTCGCCAAGGCGCGTCTCGACCAGCAGCGGCAGGGATGTGCGCGTGCTGTCCCAGGGCTGGCGCGGGACCTTGATGCGAACGGGCAGCTTGCGTGCGGCCCACGGCGGCAGGCTGACCGAACCCCGGCCGACGATGCTGTCGGGCAGAAGTCTGACCGTCACCACGACGTTGCTGAGCATATCACCGGTCAGGTTCTGCACGGGCAGGCCGAGCCACGCGTCGAGGGCAGAGTCGGCAACGAGGTCGGGCTTCGTGGCGTCGGCGCAGACCGTGCGCACGTCGGCCGGCGGCGGGACGAGCCGGAACCGTACGCGGTCGTCGCCGAAGCTGGCCAGCCGCAACAGCACGCGGTTGAGACCCGAGTCGAGTTCGACCGGGCAGGCAAACCAGCCCGCGCCGTAGACGTCCCCGGTGTAGCCGCGGCCGTTCAGCGTGAACCCGCCCAACTCGGTTGCGACCGCCACGGCGCGGCCGGCGTGCGGCGAGGAGAACTCGGCGTAGGCAAACCCGGCGCAGTAGAGCCCGACGTTGCCGTAGTAGTCCTGCAGGGTGTCCCAGCGCACGCCCTGCCAGTCGGTGGCCAGCCAGCCGAGCGAGTCGACCGTGACCTTGCGGGCGAGCGTGACGCCGCCCTGCACAAGGCCGCTGTAGTACGTGTCGCCGAGTGAGGGCCGGAACGTCGCCGCGTCGTCGATGACTGGGACGATGCCCTCGCGCGGGGCCGACGGGAACGGCCCGCCGACAATCCACTCGCGGATGTCGATGGTGTCGGTGATGGCAGGCAGTGCCGCAGCCGCGGCCGCAAGGAGCAGGATGGCAGTCAGTGTTCTTCGCATCGGGCAGAATATAGCTGAGGCAGGGGAGAGGGGCAAGGGTTTGGGGGAGAGTGATGAACGATGAGTGATGAGTGATGAATACTGCCGATGAGCGGAAGCCCCGAGTTCCAATGAGGGTGGAGAGGACGAATGCAGAAGGCAGAATCGCGGGCGCGAGGTCAGAGGTGAGATGTCAGAGGCCAGATGGCAGACGTGTGCTGCCGTCAGCCGTGAGCCGGAAGCCGAACGCCGGCAGGGGCAAGGGGCAAGGGTTCAGGGGTGATCCATGAACGGTGAGTGATGAATGCTGCCGGGTCGCCGCAAGCCGTCAGCCGCCGGCGGATACTGGTTCATCG
>JAWOHG010000025.1:0-8862 GCA_046485245.1 bacterium | reverse complement strand
CCAGGCCGAGTATCGGGATTTCGGTATCGAACCGGCCGTAGGCCCGTACCGCGGCCGAGAGCTGGCCCTTGCCCCCATCGACCAGCACCAAATCCGGCAGCGGCTTGTTCTTCTCCAGCAGGCCGCGCACCCGGCGCGCCAGCACCTCTTCCATCATCGCGAAGTCGTTCGGCCCCTGCACCGTGCGCACCCTGAACAGCCGGTACGCCATCTTCGACGGCCGGTCGTCGCGGAACACCACGACCGAGCCGACCGCGTTCGTGCCCTGCGTGTTAGAGATGTCCACGCCCTCGATGAGCCGCGGCACGGTCGCAAGCCCCAGCACCTTTGCCAGTTCTTCGTTCGCCCGCGGCACGCGCTCGTCCGGCGCCAGTTCGACCAGCGCCTTGTCGGCGTTGAATCGAGCGAGCTGGACCAGCTTCACCTTCTCGCCCCGCTCGGGCACGACGATGCGCACCCGGCGGTCGTGCCGCTGTGCAAACCAGTCTTCGAGCGTCGCGCGGTCGTCCGGCTCGGCCGGAACGATAATCTCCTCCGGGATATCGGCGGTGTGGATGTGGATTGAACGGATGAGCCCGGCTACGACTTCGCCGTCCGGCACGGCGCGTTCCGCGGTCAGCGGGTACTCCTCCTTGGCCACGAGCTTGCCCTCGCGCACCCGCAGCACCACCGCCATCGCGGCCCGCTCGCCGCGCGCCAGCCCGACGATGTCGCGGCTGACCCGGTCGGGCATCGCCGCCTGCTGTTCCCGGCGAATCTCACGCAGGGCCAGCAGTTGGTCGCGCAGGGCCGCCGCGACCTCGAAGTCCTGCGCCTGCGACGCGGTCCACATCCGCGCCTCGAACTCCTCGGCGAGCGCATCCGACCGGCCCGAAAGAAACCGCACCGCGTTGTCCACCTGCCGCGCGTATTCGGACTGCGACACCTCCTCCGCACATGGCGCGGTGCAGCGGCCGACGTCGAACTCAAGACACGGCCGCCTGGGCCGCGCCTCGGGCAAAGCCCACGTGCAGGTGCGCAGCCGAAACACCCGCTTCACCGCGCGCAGCGCCTTGCGCAGCTCGCGCGCGTTGGTGTAAGGCCCGAACAGGCTCGACCCGTCGGGCGGTATGTTGCGGGTCACGAAGATGCGCGGGAACGGGTCCTGCGTGGTCAGCTTCAGGTAAGGAAACTTCTTGTCGTCGCGCAGCCGCACGTTGAAGCGCGGCTTGTGGAACTTGATGAAGTTCTCCTCGAGGACCAGCGCCTCGACCTCGGACCGCGTGACCACCGTCTCGAGGTCGCGCACCCGGCTGACCAGCGCCGCAAGCCGCGCGTTGTCCTGCTGCCCGGTGTACGTGCGCAGCCGGTCGCGCAGCACCCGCGCCTTGCCGACGTAGATGACCCGGCCACGGCTGTCCTTGAGCAGGTACACGCCCGGCCCGTCCGGCGCGGCAGACACCTTCTCGGCGAAGGTCATCGCGCCCTGGCGGACGAGTCTGACTGGTCGGACCGGTCTGACCATCGGGCGCGGCCTATCCTTTGACCACTCCCAGCGGCCGCATTCGCACGACCCGGCGCGCTATGCCCGCATTGTGGCAGATGTCGACCACCGCGTCGACGTCCTTGTAGGCGTCCGGCACTTCCTCGCGCAGCACTTCCCTGCTCGCCGCCATTACCTTGATGCCCTTTGCCCGCAGCTCTGCCGCGACGTCGCGGTTCCTGGTCTCGGCCAGCGCCCGGGTCCGCGACCAGACGCGGCCCGCACCGTGGCAGGCCGAGCCGAACGTATCGCGGTCCGCGGTCTCGGTCCCCAGCAGGACGTAGGAGTGCGTGCCCATGTCACCGGGAATCAGCACCGGCTGGCCCAGGTGCCGGTACCGCGCCGGCGTCGCCGGGTTGTTCGGCCCGAACGCCCGGGTCGCGCCCTTGCGGTGAACGCACAGCCGGGCGCACCCATTGCCGACCCGGTGCTCTTCGAACTTGGCGATGTTGTGGGCCACGTCGTAGACCTGGCCCATGCCCAGCGCCTCGAGCGGCTGGCCCAGCGTCTTGGCGAAGGCCTCGCGCACCCAGTGCGCGATTGCCTGACGGTTGGCCCACGCGTAGTTGGCCGCGCAGACCATCGCCCCGAAGTACTCTCGCCCCTCGGGCGAATCGACCGGCGCGCAGGCGAGCTGTCGGTCGACCAGCGCAATCTTGTACTTGCGCGCCGTCTCGCCCATCGTCCTGACGCTGTCGTCGCAGACCTGGTACCCGAGCCCGCGCGAGCCGGTGTGAATCATCACCGTGACCTGTCCGCTCGCCAATCCCAGCGCCTCGGCCGCACCCGTGTCATACACCTGGTCCACGACCTGGATTTCGAGGAAGTGGTTGCCCGCGCCGAGCGTGCCCAACTGCGGCATCCCGCGCTCCAACGCCCGCTTCGACACCCCGGCGAGGTCGGCACCGGCCATCTGGCCGTGCTCCTCGGTGTACTCGAGGTCTTCCTCTAAGCCGTACCCGTTGTCCACTGCCCAGCGCGCGCCGTGGGAAAGCACCTGGGCCACGGCCTGCTGGCTGATGCGAATCTTGCCCGACGAGCCCACGCCGGACGGCACGTTTTCGTATATCGCCTTGACGAGCCTGTCCAGCATCGCGGGCGCCAGGTTGTCCTCGCCCAGTTTCGTGCGCAGCAAGCGCACGCCGCAGTTGATGTCGTAGCCGACCCCGCCCGGCGATATCACGCCGTCCTTCGAGTCGAACGCCGCGACCCCGCCGATGGGAAAGCCGTAACCCAGGTGGATGTCGGGCATCGCCATCGACTGGCCGACGATGCCGGGCAGCGTCGCGACGTTGGCGACCTGCTCCGGCGCCTTATCGGCCTTCAGGTCGCCGACCAGCCGCGCGTCGGCGTAGATGATTCCGTCGACGTGCATCCCGGTCTTGTAGGACTTGGGGATTCTCAGCCGGTAGTCGTCGATTCTCTCGAGCGGACCGCTCCAACTTGCCATGGGTCAGTATAAGACCGCGCCCGGGAGCGGTCAAAGCTCCCGGGCGCTACCGATTCGTTTCGGGCTGCGGGGTTCGGTTTCGAGCTTGCCTGCTATTCGACGGTCCGAACGACCTGGACCTTGACCCGCGCCACCACCGCGGCCAGCGCGCCCATCGCGGCCAGCAACGGCGCCAGCAGCACGACCGCGCCACCCACGGCGACTCCTGCGGTCAGTGGTACTTCGAACAGCACGCGGTTGTCCGGCATCCTGATGATGACGCGGCGCACATTGCCCGCGTCGACGATCTCCTTCACGCGGTCGACCAGGTCGCCGGCGTCGACCTCGAACTCCTCGGTCCTCGTGCGCTCTTCCTTCGGTTGCTCGTCCATTGTTCCTCCAGTCAGGGCCGCCGAATGACCCTGTCTAATACTGTCCTACCAGCCGCGGCTGTCAACAGGCTGGGCAGAAGTCCGTTACCGCTGGACAACGACCCGCCGCGCCGCGCCTTCACCGCCGCTCATGAAGTACACCCCGGCCGGCAGTCGGTCGATGTCATTTGCGCCCGGCGCAAGGGCTGCGACTCTACGCCCCGAGGCGTCGTGAAGCGTCGCCGGTTCGGTCCCGGGCAGACGCAAGACTCCACGCACGACCGTGGGCAGACTCGCGGGCGAAACGCCCCGCGTCCCCGGCTCGGCAACACCGACTGCGGGCGTCGCGCCGACCAGCTTGGCCACGGTTGCGACCAGCGCCTTGATGACCTCGGTCTCCATCGGCACGTTGTTGGTCCCGCACCGCTCGAAGTACAGCGGCCCGATGGTGTCGCCGGTGTAGTGGTAGAGCGGTGTTCGGTCGTGGTACCCGCCGCGGATGGCCGGGAACCCGTACTTCCAGAAGCTGTAATGGTCGGACCGGGCTTGCGGCGTGTTCTCAATCGTCGCGTAATGCTTCAGCTCGGTGAACGTGTCGGCCTGCGCCCGGAAGAAAGTCACGAACGCTTCCGAGTTCGGGGCGTTGCGCGCGCCGTAGATGACGATGCTGTCCCGGTTCTCGCGGCCGTAGGATATCATGTCGAAGTTGATTGCCAGCCTGATTGAGTCCCCGCGGTCACGCGCCCGGCGCGCCAGCGAATCCGACCCGACCAGGCCCTGCTCCTCGCCCGCGAACACGCAGTAGATCAGGCTGCTTTCGACCGTCATGTCGGCCAGCACCCGCGCCAGTTCCAGCACCGCGGCGACGCCGGAGGCGTTGTCCTCGCATCCGGGCGAGTAGACTCGCGGAGTCTCCGAGGTCGCGTCGGCGTGCGCGCAGACGATGTAGTACTTGTCCGGGTTGACCGTGCCGCGCTTCAGCCCGACTGCGTTCGGCGCGTAGTCGGCACGGAATGCATCGAGCCACGTGCTGTCGCAACCCCAGCCGGCGAGGCGCGACGACACCCAATCCATCGCCCGCCGACAGGAATCAGTATCCGAGTAGCGGACGTGGAAGTCCCACAACCGCTGGATGACTGCACGGCACGAGTCCTCGCTCACGCGGCCAACGAGATTCCATATGAGGCTGTCGGGCAGGGCAGCCGCCGCAGGCTCTGACGCTCCTCCAACATCGCTCCGCGCTTGCCGGCCGATGCCGCACAGCTCAACCGGCAGGCAATTGAGCGCGAAGATGCCCTCGGCGTCGGTCGCCAGCACCAGCCCGGCCGCGTCCTCGGTCAACACCCTGCCGCACGATGAGGCCGCGGCGCGGTCGCGCGCAGTCTCGCACAGCACGTAGACGTACTCGGTGCGATTGTCCCACGGCTCCAGCGCGGTAACCGCCCGCCCGAGCCGAGACAGCTCGGCATCATCGGCAACGAGCAGGCTCCAGCCGTCAGCCGCGAACACGACGCCGCTTGGCGGCTCAGCGCCATCCACTCGTACCAGCCAGTCACGCGCAGAGGCGGTCGCTGCGACCAGCAGGACCAACGTCAGCAGACGCTTCATCGTCATTGAATCATCCTAGCAGGAAACCGAGTATCAGTCACCAGGATTCAGCCGCCGGCCTGCATCGGCCATCGCGGCCAGGGCCCGCGCCGCCTGCGCCGCCTTGCGGTCCCGTCCCCGCATCCTGCCTTCGATCGCCGGCAAGAGCCCGAAGTTCGCGTTCATCGGCTGGAACGAGTCGTTGATGGCCCCGCGGCCACCGGCGACGTAAGCCAGCAGCGCGCCGACCATCGTCTCCGGCGGCAAAGCGACCGGCTCCTGCCCGAGCGCAAGCCGGGCTGCGTTCGCTCCCGCAACAAGGCCAGCGGCAATCGACTCGACGTACCCTTCGACCCCGGTGAGCTGGCCGGCAACCATCAGGTCTGCCCGCACGCGCGTCTGCAGGGTCGGCAGCAGCGTCTTCGGCCCGTCGAGGAAGGTGTTGCGGTGGATGCTGCCGAAGCGCGCGAACTCGGCCCGCTCCAGCCCCGGTATCAGGCCGAACACCCGTTTCTGCTCGCCGTGCTTCAGCCGGGTCTGGAACCCGACCAGGTTGTACATCGTGCCGGTCGCGTTCTCCTGCCTGAGCTGGACCACCGCGAACGGCCGGCGCCCGGTGCGCGGGTCAACCAGCCCGACCGGCTTCAAGGGCCCGAACGCCAGCACCATCCGTCCGCGCCGCGCCATCTCCTCGACCGGGAGGCAGCCCTCGAAGAACCCGGCGCTCTCGAAGTCGTGCAGCGGGTGCAGTTCCGCAGCGACCAACTCGTCGACCAGCCGGTCATACTCGGCTTCGCTCAGGGCGCAGTTGAGATAGTCGCTGCCGACACCGTAGCGTGACGCGGCAAAAACCTTGTCGCGGTCCAGCGACTCGGCAAGGACTATCGGCGCGACGGCATCGTAGAAAAACAACCGCTCTGCGCCGACTGCGCGGCCCAACGCATCAGCCAGCGCCGAAGCAGTCAGCGGCCCGGTCGCGATGACCGTGATGCCCTCGGGCAGCTCCGCGACCTCGCCTCGCTCGACGCGGATGCCTGCCGCGGCCAGCCGCTCCGCGACCGCGGCCGAGAATGCCTTGCGGTCCACGACCAGCGCCTTGCCGCCCGGCACCCGCGCCCGCTCGGCGCAGGCCAGCAGCTCGCACCCGAGCAATCGCAGCTCGGCCTTGAGCAGGCCATGGGCATTGCCCGGCTCGTCGGACTTCAGCGAGTTAGAGCAGACCAGTTCGGCGACGTCGCCGGTCTCGTGCGCCTCGGTCGCCTTGCCCGGCCGCATCTCGACCAGCCGCACCGGTACGCCGCGCCGCGCAATCTGCAGGGCCGCCTCGCACCCGGCCAGCCCGGCCCCGACAACCGTCACCGTCTTCAACTTGCCCTCGCCCCTCGTCCCTCTCCCCTTGCCCCTGTCCTAGAACAGCCCGCCGACCGGCTGGCCCGCCGGGTGCTCGACCTCGAACTCGATGTCGACCGTGAACTTGCCCCGCGGGGCGATCTCGGGCCGCCACGTGTACAGGCCGCGGTCCTTGTCTTCTTCCAGCGGCTTGGGCTCGACCTTGTCGACGCTGACCTTCACCCGCTCGTCCTGCGACACGGGCACCGCCTCGACCAGCTTGACCTTTGCCGCGCCGGGGAGGAAGTTCTCGACGGTGGTCTTGTACACGAACCGCGTCTTCTCGGTCTTGGCAAACAGGCCCGAGCGCGTCTTGTAGCTCTTGACCAGCTCACGCTTCACCTTGATGCGCTCGTCGGTGCCGAACGCGACCTGGGCCGATTCCTGCGGCGCGACGTTGGGCACCCAGGCCGAGCCGGTGAACTCGTCGCCGACATAGGTGTTGCCCTGACCGGCGAGGAACACAAACTCGCTGGAGTTGAACAGCTTGCCGGCCAGGAACGCCGCCTCGCGCTGGCGCGGGGCGACGAGGTACTCGAACTCGGCCGGCAGGCTCGACTCGTGCAGGGCCAGCTTCTTGGGCTGTTCGCCGCTCTTCAGGCTCACCCGCCCCGGTATGACATACTGCAGCGCGATACCGGTCTCGACGACCTCAGGCATCGCCTCTTCGACCTCAGCCTTGGCGTATCCCGGCGCCATCATCACCCGGTCCGTCATCCCGGCCGCCATCAGCCCGGAACGCCGCGAGCGCGCCGCCTCGTATAGCGAAACATACCAGGGCGCCGGCTCGGGCGGCGTGTTGCCCGCGCTCGGCTGCATTGTCGAGAGCACGACCTTCACCCGATCCCAGTCCTCGCCCGTGCGCTGGGCTAGCCGCGCAAAGTAGCCCACGCCGACCCTGCCCTCGGCCGGGTTGGCGCGCAGCTCGTAATACGGCGACCAGCTCGCGGCGTTGGGGATGACATACGACAGCCGCACCGCGAAGGCGCCGCTGCCGGCGCACTCGAACCGGACTTCCTTGCGGTCCTCGACCGCAGAACGTGCGCTGGAGTACTCCTGCCGGGCCGCGGCCAGCAGGCGGTCGACCTCGGCGCGCTCGCGCACGAGCTTCACGCCGCGGGCCTTCACCCGCACCAGTTCGTCGCCGAGGAACGCAAGCGCGCTGCGCCACGCGTCAGGCGCAACCTTGCCCTGCTGCAGTTCCCGCGCGATGAGTTCTGGGCTGCCCAGCTTCACCGAGCCGAGGAATTCCTCTTTGGCCTTGAGCACTGCCGCCTCGTCGTCCAGCCCCTTGAGCGCGTCCTCCAGTTCCTGCACGCGTAACTCGAGCCGCCTGACTTCCGGTGTCGGCTCGGCCAGGTACCCGCGCTTCACCTGCACCTCGCCGATGCGCAGCCCCTCGGCCCGGATGCGTACCGTGTTGTCGTCGATGGCGCCGGGCAGGCCGGCAAACACCAGCTCGCCCGTGCCCGACACCGTGACCTGTGCCCGGCGCACCACCAGCACCTGGTTCGGGTACACCACGACCGAATCGACCTGCGAAGCGACCGTCGCTGCGGCCAGGATAATCCAGAGCATCAAACCTCCTCGGGAAGCGAATCGCCAGTATCTACCAGTCTCACCGCGGCCTCATTCCGGCGTCAACCGCTCGATGACGCCGCCGCCCAGCACCACCGGCCCCTGCCAGAGCACAACCGCCTGGCCCGGCGCGGGCAACCACTGCGGCTCCTCGAACTCGACGCGGATGCTGTCCGGACCCGTGTGCGAGAACCGGGCCACGGCATCCTGCCCCTGCGAGCGCACGCGGGCAGTGACCGTGCCTTCGACCTCGCGCGCCGCCGGCCAGGTCCAGCTGACGCTGCCGGCCTCGACCATCCGCACCCGGGCGGCCTCGGCGTCGCCGACGATGACGGCGTTCCGGGCAAGGTCGAAGCCCACGACGTAGCGCCGCTCGCCGAAGGCGATGCCCAGGCCCCGACGCTGGCCGAGCGTGTAGCCAGCGATGCCGTCGTGCTCGCCGACTGTCTTGCCGGAGGGGTCGAGCACTGGCCCGGGCCGGAACAGCCCGGGGCGGCGCTCGCGCAGGAAAGCGGTGTAGTCGTCGTCCGGCACGAAGCAGACCTCCTGGCTCTCCGCGCGTTCCGCGACCGCAAGGCCCAGTGCCCGGGCCTTCTCCCTCACCTCGGGCTTGGTCAGCTCGCCAACCGGCATCGCGACCCGGGCGAGCTGGTCCTGGGTCATCCGGTACAGGAAATAGGTCTGGTCCTTGACCGGGTCGCGGCCGCGCTCAAGCCGCCAGCCGCCGTCCTCGTGCGGGGTCACGCGTGCGTGGTGCCCGGTGGCGACGGTGTCCGCGCCCATCTCGCCCGCCCGGTCGACGAGCGCGCGGAACTTGAGTTCGTCGTTGCAGCGGATGCAGGGATTGGGCGTGCGGCCGAGCGCGTACTGGTCCTCGAAGTCGTCGATGACGCAGCGCTTGAACTCGGAGCGGAAATCGGCCGTGTAGTGCGGGATGCCGAGCTGACCGGCCACGCGCCGGGCCGCGTCCACGCCCGCGTCGCCGC
>JAWOHG010000286.1:0-12301 GCA_046485245.1 bacterium | reverse complement strand
GCCTCGCGGTCGACCCGCGCAACCCGGGACGCGTGTTCGCCGCGACGCCGGGCGGGGTGTGGCTGACTTCGGACGGCGGCGGGACCTGGCGCAGGGTCTGCGCGGGTCGGTTCAGCGCGGTCGGGCTGTACCCGCCCCAGCCGGATTCAATCCTGGCCGGGGGCAGCGCCGGGGTGATGTTGTCCGAAGATGGCGGAGAGAACTGGGCACCGATGAACGACGGGCTGGGCAGCGCGCGTGTCACCTGCCTCGGGTTCGTGGGCGTTTCGGGCCGCTTCCCGCTTGTCGGCACGCGCAACCGGGCCTGCTATGTCTGGCGTTCGCCTGCGGCCGTGCAGGAACCGCCAGCGGCCCGCGACAGGCCGGCCGAATTCCGTGCCCTGCCCGCAGTCGCCACCAGCCGCGTGACCTTCCGCTTGCCTGCCGGCACTCGCACTGTCCGCATCCTTGATGCCGCCGGCCGGCTCGTCATCGCTCACTCTGCATTCGACATTCGACATTCGTCATTCGTCATTGACCTTGTGTCCTTGCCTGCCGGCGTCTACGTCGCGGAAGCGACCGGCACCAACGTGACCAGCCACGCCGCGTTCACCGTCGTTCGATAGGTGACTGCGCGCTGAGTTGCCACTGGCAGTTGTGGTGTGAGCGTTGCGGTCATACCACAGGTTGTGGAGGGGGTGAACCCGGTGGTGGCCGCGGCGCTGAACGCGACAACAAGGACGGTGGCGAGCGCCCGCGCGAACCGGCGGCCGAACGCGACGGCAAGCGCTGCGGCTTGCCGGCGACAGAGTTGGAAACTGAGGCTGCTTGTGAGTTACGCGTTTAACCTCTTGAAGAAGCGGGCGTTGAGAAGCGGTGCGAGCGGGGAAAGCACGTGCGCCTTGAATGTCCCTTCCAGCCGGACGGGCACGCCGAGCGTCGTTTCGGGGGTCCCGAACGCCTTGGTCTTGGGCCGGACCGGTTCGGCGCGGGGTCGAGGGCGGGAATGCCCTTCGGGGCCGGGCGGTAGTTACCTTGACAGACGATAAGAGGGGAATGTAATATCGAGCATCAGAGCCAGATGAGGAACTGAGAAGTCAAAAGCCAAAGGCCAAAAGGCAAAGGTCAAAGCCGGACGGATAGCCGCCCGGCCCTTGCGTGATGCTGAGTGCCGCGACGCTGCTGCTCCTGCTGACAACCCAGTTCCACAGCGGGGACACGCTGGAGGCGGTGCGGTTTGAGGGGAACCGGACGTTCAGCGCGCGGATTCTCTCAGACAAGGTGCAGACGAAGCGCAGGAAGCCCGCGACCGAGGCGCGGATGGCCCGCGACGCCTCGGACCTCGAGACCTTCTACAATGACCAGGGGTTCTACGCCGCGGACGTGGAGCGCACGACGCGGCCGGGCCGGCGCCGGCCGGTGCTGGTGTTCGTCATCAGCGAAGGGCCACGGGCGCGCGTCGACTCGTTGGTGTTTGCCGGGAACGCCGCGTTCAGCGATGCCCAGTTGGCCGCGGCCTCGGGCGTGAAGCCGGGCCAGCCGGCCTCGGGCGGCGCGGCCATCACCGGCGAGAACGGCATCCGCACCCTCTACCAGAACTCGGGGTACGCGTTCGTCACGGTGAAGGGAACGATGGCGCGCACCGACAGCCTGGTCGTGGTGCGGTTCGACGTGGGCGAGGGGCCGTTGTGTTACGTGGAGTCGGTGGCGTTCGTCGGGGCGCGGAAGGTGAGCGTCGCGACGTGCCGGACCATCGCCGAAATCCGGCCGGGCGAGCGCTATTCGCGGCGGCGGCTGTCCGATGCCCAGCGCCGGCTCTACGCGTCGAAGCTGTTCTCCCGGGTGACGTTCACCGTTGCCGGGGGTGATTCGACACGGGATAGCGTCAAGGTCAGGTTCGACGTCGCGGAGCAGCTCTACCACAGCGTGGGCCTGGGCGGCGGCGGCGAGATAAACCCGGGCGTCACGCCGCTGTGGCTGCTCCTGGCCGCGGACTGGGAGCACAACAACGTGCTCGGCCGCAACCATACGCTGCTGTTGAACGTCGAATACGGCCAGCAGCTTTTCGGGCCGAGGTTCCGCATCGGGTCGTACGCGGCCTGGCGCGTGCCCTATTTCGGCCGGACCCGGGTGGATTTCCAGACCCGGCCGTTCGCCTCGTTCGACCGGCCCGACACGCTGATGCAGCGCGAGTTCGGCATCGAGACGGGCCTGAGCCGCAACGTACTGCCGCCGCTGACCTTCGGGCTGGCCAACCGGCTGCGGCTGGTGGCCGACACCGTGTCGAGCGTGACCAACGCGCTGGCGCTGTCGGGCCAGTACGACACGCGCAACGACGTGTTCGAGCCGACCGGCGGCGGCTGGGCAAGGGGCGCGGTCGAGTACGCGGGCGGCATACTCCAGGGCGACAACGATTTCTACCGGCTGACCGCGGAGGTGCGCGGATACCACAGCGTGTGGGACTGGCTCGTGCTGGCCGCGCGGGTCGGGGCCGGCCGCGCCTACCCGCACCGCCAGGGCGAGCTCATCGCGCCGCACGAGTCGTTCACGATGGGCGGGGCGATGTCGCTGCGCGGCTACTCGGAGAAGTCGGTCGGGCCGCAGGGCCTCGCGTCGACTCGTTACGGGCCGGCGATGCTTTACGGTTCGGTCGAGGCGCGCACGCCCTACGCGTGGAACCTGTTCGGGTTGGTCGTCTTCGCGGACGCGGGCAACCTGTCGCGCTTCTTCCCGCCGCGCCGGTACTTCTTTGGGGCCGGGACCGGGCTGCGCGTGCGCACGCCGATCGGGCCGGCGCGCCTGGACTGGGGCATGGCGGTGGCTGACTCGACCCAGCCGCGCTGGGGCAGGCTTTACCTGGGGTTGCTGCATGCCTTTTAGGAAGCGGCGGCTGGTCGCGCCCGCGGTGCTCGTCGTCGTGGTCCTCGGCGTCGCGCTGTTCGGCGGGTCGCTGACGCGGGCGTCGATTCGTTTCGGCCTGCGCGCGCTGGGGCGGGCGATTGGCGGCCAGGTCGAGGTGGCGCGCATCAGCGGGAACCTGCTGGCCCACCCGGTGCTGGAGGGCGTGCGGGTCGTGATGGGCGCCGACTCGATAACTGCCCGACGCGTGGAGTTCGACTACGACCTGCTGGGGTACCTGCGCGGCAGGCTCGGTCTGGGCGAGGTGGCGGTGCTGGAGCCGCGCGTGTTCCTGTCAGGTGCGGCCGCGCCAGCCGAGTCGGTCGCGCCAGGCCGGCCGCGCGGCCGGTTCCCGCGCCTGGGCGTGCGCCGGCTGACCATCGAGCGCGGGGCGGTATTTGTCAAGGGTGAGTCGCTGGTCGATTCCATCGAGCTGGCCCTGTCGGCCGACTCGCGGCCCGAGCGCATCCGCGCGAACCTGACGCGGGCCGGGTTCCGGTTCGTGCCGGAGAGCATCTCGGTGAGCGGCGTGACGGCGGCCGGGTACGTGACCCCGGATTCGGCGGTACTGGCCAGCCTCGAACTGGTCGCGCCGGGCCTGAAGTTCATCGGCGCGGCGAGCGTGGGGTTTGCCGACGGCGGCGTGAGCGCGGCGTTCAGCGAGCTGGACGTGAGCCTCGAACAATACTTCGGAATACCGGGCCGTCTCCGGGCGAGCGGGGACGGCGGGCTGGACCAGGGCGAGCTCGGGGCGCGGGTCGAGTACCGAGCGTCGGGCCTGCTCTGGCAGCGGCTGGTGCTGCCCGAGCTGTCGGGCCGGCTGAGCCTGGCTGATTCGGTTGTCGACCTGACGCTTGAGGGCAGCAGCCCGGACCTGGGCGCGGTCGAGTTCGAGGGCCAGGTGCGGCTGGGGACCTATCGATTCGCCGGCACGGCGGTGCTGCGCGACGTTGTGGTGCGGCAACTGGAGCCGAGCCTGCCCGATTTCCGCGTGTCGGCCGTGGCCGAGGTGGCGGGCCGGGGCAGCGACTCGGTGTGGTGTTCGGCACGGGCGATGTCGGTGGAACTGGGCATCGATTCGCTGGTCGTGACGGGCACCTGGCGTGACGGGTCGGTCACAGTCGAAGACCTGGAACTGGGCGGGCCGGTCGGACGGCTGCGGGCCGAGGGCCGCTGGAACGGCAAGTCGGGACAGGCGAGCCTCCTTCTGGACAGCTTCGACCTTGCGCTGGTCGGCATGTTCGTCGGGGCGGAGCTGGGCGGACGGGCGAGCGGGGCGGTCAGCGCAAACGGCCGGCCGGACAGCTTCAACCTCGCGGGCGGGCTGCGGGCCGCCGCCCTGAGCTTCCCGGGCGCGACTGTCGCCGCCGTGGTCGTGGACATGGACCTGGCGCTGGGCAAGGCGGCGCACGGGCAGGTCGCAGTCGCGGCCGAGTCGGTGGCCGCGGCGGGGCAGGTGATTGACGCGGTCCAGGTCGTGTGGCAGGGCGCGGAGTTTGAGGTGCGGGCCGAAATGCCGCGCAACCGGCTGCTCGCGCTGGGTTCGGCCGGCATCACGCGCTCGGGGTTCGATGCGAGCGTGACGCGGCTGGAGTTTGCGGCGGGGCGGGAGACGCTGGCCAATTCGGGCCCGTTCGACGTGAGACTGCGGGACGGCGAGCTGACGCTGGCCGGCTTCAGTGCGGAAATCGGGGGCGGCCGGATCGAGGCGGGCGGCACGCTGGGCCAGGACGGCAGGCCGCGGTTCGAGCTCAAGGCGGAGTCGCTGGACCTGGCCAAGTTGACCGAGGTCGCCGGCATCGTCTACGACGTCAGCGGGACCCTGGACGCGACAATCGAGTACCGCGACGCGCCGGTGCTGGAGTTTGCGTGCCGGGACCTCGCGGCGCCCGAATTCAGCTTGCGCCTGCGCGCGGTCGAGGGTCGGCTGAGCGTGGTCGGCGAGACCCTGTCCGTGGAGCGGCTGGTACTGGTGCACGTCGACAGCGCGGGGCAGGTGGACACGTCGCGAATCACCGGCAGTGCCGTGGTGGCGCTCGGAGAGCGCTGGCCCGTGCGCAGCGTCGACCTGGCGGCCGACCTGCAGAACCCGGGGCCGTGGGCGCTGGTGTTTCTCAGGCCGACCCTGGAGGCGCGCAGGGGCGTGGTCTACGGCAACTTGACGGTGAAGGGCGACCTGGTGACCCCGGACCTCTCGGGCCGGCTGCGCATCTCGCGGGCCGAGCTCTACGTCGACCCGATAAAGGCGACGCTCGACCGGGTGAACGGCGAGCTGACGCTCTCGGGTCGGCGCGTGAACTTCGAGAAGCTGACCGGCCGGTCCCTGCGCGGTACCATCGTGGCCGGCGGGTTCGTCGAGTTGGGCCGCAACTGGACGGTCGACACGCTGCATTTGGCCGCGACTTTCAGCGGCGTCGAGGCCAGCCCGATGAAGGACGTGTACGGCGTGGCCAGCGGCGAAATCGCGCTGGACTGGCGCCAGCCCCTGCCCATCCTGCTCACCGGCGACATCGAGGTCGAGGAGGCGCTGATCACGATCGACCCGGGTCAGCCCGTGGTCGCGGGCGGCACCCCGGATACGACGCTGGTGTACGACCTGCGCGTGCGCGGCGAGCGCGGCATCTGGTGGCGCAGCGCCCTGGCCGACATCGAGCTCGGCGTCGACGTGACCCTGAGGCGCACGCTGCAGGAAGAGCTCTACAACGGCGAGCTCACCTCGCGGCAGGGCAACGTCTACTACCTCGACCGTACGCTGCGCGTGACCAGCGGCACGGTGCGCCTGCCCAACATCAGCCGGATGATCCCGGAGCTCGACATCACCGCCGAGCTGCCGCTGCGCGTGCCCGAAGAGGGCGGTCCCGAGAAGATCATCCTCTCGGTTACCGGCACGCTGGAGGCCCCGGAAATCGCCTACCGGTCGGAGCCGCCCGTGTGGGACAACGTGCAGGTGCTGTCGTACCTGAGTCTGAACGCGACGCCCGAGCAGCTGCGCGGCATCGACGGGCAGGAGGCGGTGACGCGGATGCTGTCGGACCGGCTGCTGGGGTACTTCCAGTCGCGCGTGGCCAAGCGGGCGCGCGGGTTCGCCCAGCTGGACTACCTCGACTTCGAGAGCAACCTGCTGGGCGACTCGCGGACCCGGCTGACAGTGGGCAAGTACATCGGCCGCAAGCTGTACGTCTCCTACACGCAGTACTTCGACGAGGGGTTCGAGCCGGCGTTCCGCATCGAGTACTACGTCGACCGGCGCAACGAAGTGGTGGCGGCGCGCGACGACGAGGGCCGTTTCTCTCTGCGTTACCGGTTCAAGCTGCGCTACTAGCCGGTGTTCTGCGACGTCGTCATCCCCAAGACCCGGCTCGACGGGCTGACTTACGAATTCGACCCGGAGAAGTTCCCCGGGCTCGGGCCGGGCGACTGCGTCCGGGTGCGGCTGCGCGGCCGCAAGGCGGCCGGCATCGTCGTGCGAGTGCGCGAGCGCAGCCCGGTCAAGATTAACCTGCCGGTCGAGGAACTCATCGAGGCGAAGCTGGTGTCGAGCGAGTTCGTCGAGCTGGTCAACTGGACCGGGGCCTATTACTTCGGCCGGCTGGGCGAGGTGCTGAACCTCGCGCTGCCGGCTTCGGTCTGCCCGCGGGTCAGGCGACGCAAGACGACGGATGCGCCGGGCATCGCGGTCGAGCCGCCCGGCCTGGCGCGGGACGGTGTCGCCGGGTTCGACGTGGCCGTCTGCGCCGACCCGGACAAGACGGCGTCCCGGCTGGCCGAGTTCTGCGCCGAGCGGCTGACGCACGGTTCGGTCATCATACTTGCCCCGTCGACCGACAACCTGCGGCTCGCGGGTGAGGGCGGGGCAGGGCCGGTCCTGCCCGAAGTGGTCGAGCTCGTCGCGGGCGCGAAGCCGGCGGCCGCGCGCGCGGCCTGGCGGCGGGCGCGGGATGGGCACAGGCTCGTGCTCGGCACGCGCTCCGCGGTATTCGCGCCCGTGCCGCGCCTGGGCGGGATTGCCGTGCTCGATGAGCACGACCCGGTATTCAAGGAAGAGCGCCGGCCGCGCTACAACGCGCGCGACGCGGCGGTTGCCCGGGCCCGGATGGTGGGCTGCCCGGTCCTGCTCTGCGACCCGACGCCGTCACTGGAGACCTGGCACAACCTCGAAACCGGCAGTTACCGCTGGCTGGACCGGCCCGGAACGCCGGTCGCGCCGGCCGCCGTGGTCGACATGCGCACGCACCGCGGTGAGATGCTCTCGCCGCGGCTGCTGCGTTCGATGGACCGGGTGCGGGCCGGGGGCGGCGCGACCGTGCTGTACGCCAACCGGCTGGGCGTGTCGCGTGGAGTCACCTGCCGCGACTGCGGCAACGTGCTGGGCTGCGCCGAATGCCACCTGCCGATGGTGCTGTTCGCCACGGGAGGCCTGGCCTGCCGGTTCTGCGGCCACACCGAGCCGGCGCGCTCGACCTGCCCGGAGTGCGGGGGCGGCAGCTTCGCCTACCGCCTGCCCGGCGTGGACCTCGTCGCGCGCGAGGTGCGGCGGCTGCGGCCGGACTTCTCGGTCGCGGTCGTCACCGGCGACGAGAGCGAGGTGCCGCAGGCCGACGTCGTGGTCGGCACCAAGGCCCTGTTGAACCGGGCCTGGCCGGGCCGGGTCGGGCTGGTGGCCGCGGTGCGCGCCGAGGACGACCTTGCCCTGCCCGACTTCCGTTCCGGCGAGCGGCTGTTCGCGGTGCTGTGGCGGCTGGGCCGGCGGGCGGCCGAACTCGGGGCCGAGTTCACCATCCAGACGCGCCGACCCGAGGAGCCGGCCCTTTCGGCTGCGGCCGAGATGGATGTCGTCGGTTTCTACTCAGGCGAGCTGAAGCGGCGCGAGGAGACGGCCTTCCCGCCGCTGTGCCGCCTGGTCGTCATCACGGTCCGCGACAGCGACGAGGCGCGTTCGGAGCGGGGCGCGCGCAACCTGGCGCGGCGACTCGGGCGATTGAACGGGGTGGAGGTGCTCGGCCCGATACCGACTGCGCCGCACCGGCCCGAGCGGCAGTTGCTGGTGAAGCTGCCGCGCCGGCAAAGGCTGGACCGGCTGGTCACACTGGGTGAGCTGGCCCGGTTCGGCCGGGACGTTCGCGTGGACGTCGACCCGCAGGAAGTAGTCTAGGGCGCGAGGGTGTCGGGCGCGGGCTCGGGGAGGCGGCGCAGGTTGTCGCGCACGACCCGGGCCGCGCGCGTCGTGTCGAGGGTGTCGAAAAGCGCCGCGGCGGCCATAAGGTGTGTCCGCGCCTGCTCGATGTCCTTGAGCGTTTCCCACGCCACACCGACGTTGTTCTGCACCACGGGCGTGAGCGGCGAGAGCGAGTCGAGCCGCGCCAGCGCCTTGTCGTACCAGGCGATGGCGCTGTCCTGGAATCCACGGGACTGGAACAGGTAGCCGGCGGCGAACTCGGCCCACGGCGCCAGCGCGCCCTCGGCCGAGTCGGCGGCCATGCGGAAGGCGTCGAGCGCGTGGTCCGGGCTGCCCGAGTAGTGCCGGGTCAGGCCGAGGTAGGCGTGCAGCGGTCCGGCGAGCCCGGGCGCGTGCTTGCGGCTGATGGCCTGGAGCCGGCGCAGCGCCTGGTCGAAGCTGCGCTGTTCGAGCAGGCTGTCCACCGGCGCGAACTGCGGGGCGGCGTCGGGCGGCAGGGTAGCCTGGAACGTCGAATCCAGCGCCACGTCGCCGAGCATCCGGGTAATCGACACGAGGTCCTGGCTGACGGTCGAGAGCAGGGGAACCGGCCCGGGCCTGGCCGGCGGGCGCGACAGCGACGAAACAAGCAGGTAGGCGACCACGGCGCCGACCACGCCGACCACGAGCCAGGTCGTGTACTTGGCCGGGATGCGCAGGCCGCCCTTCTTCTTCTCGATCTTCTGCCGGAGCTTGGCTTTGGACATCGGTCCCAGCTTAGCCGCGGCCCGGGCAGTGTCAAACCGGCGCGGCCGGGCTTGACTTGCCCGCCGGGCCGGGTTATTCACTCTGCGTGACATCTCCAATGCTCCTGCAGCCGGACGATGACGCCGGCATTGCCGCGGCAATCGAGGCGGCCCGGTCCGCGATGGCGGCCGGGCAGTCACCCTTCGGCTCCGCGATAGCGCGGGGCGGCGTCGTGGTCACCTCGACCGGCAACACGGTCTGGCGCGACACCGACCCGTCGGCGCACGCCGAGGTCAACGCGATACGCGCGGCCTGCCGGGCCCTGGGCACCATCGACCTGTCCGACTGCGTGCTGTACTCGACCTGCGAGCCGTGCCCGATGTGCTTTGCCACCGCCCACTGGGCGCGGATACCGTGCATCGTGTTCGGGGCGCGCATCGCCGACGCGGCCGCGGCCGGGTTCAACGAGATGGCGTTGTCGAACGAGCAAATGAAGGCGCTGGCCGGGCTGCGGGTCGAACTGGTCGCGGGAGCGCGCGCCGCGGAGTGCCGCGGTCTGTTTGTCGAGTGGCGGCAGCGCGCGGGCGCACGCGCCTACTGACGCGCCCGGGCCGCGCGAAGTTGACGCCCGGCCCGGCGATGCTAGAATGCCCGTACGCCAGTGGAAAACCCAACGGTAATCGACAGCAGCAGCGGCCGCATCAGCCGGCGCGGGGCGGCGTGAAGAAGTTCCTGCTCGAGGCGCCGGTCGAGACCGTTACCCCGAAAGGGCATCGCTTCACCATCCTGCGCCGGTTCTGCAAGGGCTGCCGGATTTGCGTGGAGTTCTGCCCGACCCAGACGCTCGACCTCGACGAGCGGTTCAAGATAACCGTGGCTCACCCTGAGAAGTGCATCGGCTGCCGGATGTGCGAGCTGCGCTGCCCGGACGCTGCCATCTTCGTCGTCAAGGCGGAGCGCGGCCGGGCCAGTGCCGAGGCGGACAATGCCTGAGCTGCTGTCGGGCAACGAAGCCTGCGCCATCGGCGCGCTGCGGGCCGGGGTGCGGTTCTTCGCCGGCTACCCCATCACCCCGTCGACCGAGATTGCCGAGTACCTGGCCCGCGAACTGCCGCGCCTGGGCGGGACGTTCATCCAGATGGAAGACGAGATCGCCTCGATCTGCTGCATGAACGGCGCCACCGCGGCCGGCCTGAAGGCGATGACCGCGACCTCGGGCCCGGGCTTCTCCCTGATGCAGGAGGGCATCGGTTACTCGATAATGGCCGAGCTGCCGTGCATCGTGGTCAACGTGATGCGGGGCGGGCCGGCGACCGGCACGCCGACACGGACCGCGCAGGGCGACGTGATGCAGGCCCGGCACGGCACGCACGGCGACCACCCGATCGTCGCGCTGTGCCCGTGGAACGTGCGCGAGTGCTTCGACCTGACGGTCGAGGCGGTGAACGTGTCCGAGCGGCTGCGCATACCGGTCATCGTCCTGATGGACGAGATCGTCGGCCACATGCGCGAGGCGGTCGAGTTGCCCGACGGTATCAAGCTCTGGCAGCCGGACAAGCCCAAGCCCGGGCCGGGCGAGTACTTCCACTACGACGACACGAACAACTACGATTCGCGCATCGCGAGCTTCGGCGAGGGCTACCGGGTTCACCTGACCGGCCTGACCCACCGCAAGGACGGCTTCCCGACCGACGACCCGGAGACGATCCGCTGGAACATGGACCGGCTGCGCCGCAAGATCGACGACAACCGGGACTGGCTGTGGGACGTCACCTACGAGGACCTCGGGGCCGAGACCATCATCGTCTGCTACGGCAGCGCGGCGCGCTCGGCGATGGAGGCCAAGCGCCAGTTCGAGCGCAAGACCGGGCGGCGGGTGGGCATCCTGCGCGTGCGGATGGTCTGGCCGTTCCCGAGCGGCCGGATGGTGTCTTACCTGCGCAGCGCGCGCCGGGTCATCGTCCCGGAGATGAACCAGGGCCAGCTGCGCCGGACCGTGGAGCGCAGCGTCAGCCGCGACGTGCCGGTCGTCTCGGTGCTGCGCTACGACGGCGAGATGCTGACCCCGGACGAGATAATCGAGGCATTGTGATGAGCGAAGCGAACCGCGAGCCGACCGCGAACCTGCCCAACCGGTTCCTCGACTTCTACCGCGTCGACGAGCGCCTGCCGCACATCCTCTGCCCGGGTTGCGGCATCGGCACCGCGATGAACACGGTCGTCCGCGCGCTCATCGACACCGGCGTGAAGCAGGACGAGCTGTGTGTCGTATCGGGCATCGGCTGCTCGTCGCGGGTCTCGGGCTACCTCGATTGTGACACGTTCCACACGCTGCACGGCCGGGCCCTGCCGGCCGCGACCGGGGTCAAGCTGGCCCGGCCGTGGATGAAGGTCGTGGTGTTCGGCGGCGACGGCGACATGCTCGCCATCGGCGGCAACCACTTCATCCACGCGGCGCGGCGCAACGTCGACGTCACCGTGTTCGTGCTCAACAATTTCACCTACGGCATGACCGGCGGCCAGTACTCGCCGACCACGCCGACCCACGAGAAAGCCCCGACCGCGCCCTACGGCAATGTCGAGCGCGAGTTCGACGTCTGCTTCCTCGCCCGGGCGACCGGCGCGATGTTCGTGGCGCGGACTACGACCTTCCACGTGACCCACCTCAAGCAGATGGCCACCCTGGCGCTGAGCAAGAAGGGCTTCAGCGTGGTCGAAATCGTCTCGCAGTGCCCGACCCTGTACGGCCGGCACCAGAAGCTGGGCGACGCAGTGAAGATGCTGGAGTGGATCCGCGACCGTTCAATCGACGTGAGCAAGGTGGCCGACCCGTGGGCGGTGCAGGACAAGTTCGTCATCGGGGTGCTGCACGACCAGGCCGAGGTGGCGCCCTATTCCGAGCTCTACCAGGGCGTGCGCGAGTCGGCCGGCGGGGAGAAGCAGTCGTGACGACGGAAATCCGGCTGGCCGGTACCGGCGGGCAGGGAGTGATACTGGCCAGCGTCATCCTCGCCGAGGCGGCCGGGGTGCACGAAGGCCGGCAGGTCGTGCAGACCCAGAGTTACGGCCCGGAGGCGCGGGGCGGTGCTTCGCGCGCCGACGTCATCATCTCGGACGCGCCGATACTCTTCCCCAAGAGCCGGCGGCTCGACCTGCTGGTCTGCCTGAGCCAGCAGGCCGCGGACAAGTACTTCGACGACCTCAAGCAGCGCGGCACTGCCATCACCGACAGCTTCTACGTCCGCTCCTGCCCGCGCGAGAACGCCATCTGCCTGCCGCTGGCCGAGACCGCGCGAGCCGAGCTGGGGCGCGAGCTGTTCACCAACATCATCATGCTCGGCGCGGTGGCGCGGGTGTCGGGCGTGGTCAAGCTGCCGTCGCTCGAACTGGCCGTGGCCAACCGGGCGCCGGCCAGCACGCTTGAGCTCAACCGCAAGGCGCTCGCCATATGCCTGCCGCTGGCCGAGACCGCGCGGGCCGAGCTGGGGCGCGAGCTGTTCACCAACATCATCATGCTCGGCG
>JAWOHG010000254.1:0-12393 GCA_046485245.1 bacterium | reverse complement strand
CGCTACGATACCCTGACCAACGAATGGGTCCAACTGGTTAACGACTCGCTGCCCTCGTTCGGTACCTCGATGCGCAAGAAGCGGGTCAAGGCCGGGGCAGACCTGGTGTACAACGCCTACGCGTTCTGGGCGCTCAAGGGCAACAAGACGTGGGAGTTCTGGCGCTATGGCTTCCGGTTCGCGCTCACGCCGCCGGCCCCGGAGCGAACGGCCCAGGCCTCATCGGGCATCCGGCCCGCGCCGGGCTGGCAGTTCACGCTCGCGCCCAACCCGATGAGCGGCAGGGGAGTCCTGCGCTACAGCGTGCCGACGCCGGCGCTGCTGTCGGTGCGGCTGTACGACGCCGCGGGCCGAGTCGTACGAGTAGCGGCCGAATCGCGGCCGGTCGCGGGCAGCGGTGTCATCGATCTTGATACGCGCGGGCTATCGGCCGGCGTGTATCTCGTGAGACTGGACGCCGGGGTGGGCGTCCCAGTGACCAGCCTGAAGCTGCTGGTGCAGTAAGGCTGGCAACAGGAAAGCGCGGGCGGGACAAACCCGCCCGCGCCTTCTTTGTGGCCGCAGGAGACAGGGGTCAGGGACCAGGGGTCGGGGGTCAGGGTCAGGCCGTGAGCCGCAAGCTGTCAGCCGTAAGCTGTCGGCCGTCGGCCGCCAGGCGCGGGCGTCGAGCGAAAGCGGGCGGCGACCGGTGAGGGTCGCCGCCTGAGTTGCAGAACCGGGCCGGGTTTACCAGCCGGAGTTGCGCCGTGCGCCGCCGTTGCCGCCGTTGCCGCGGTCGCTGTCCTCGCGCGGCTTGGCCACGTTGACGGTGAGGGCTCGGCCTTCCATTGAGAAGCCGGCCAGGGCGGCGATGGCGGCGGTGGCCGCCTCGCTGGTCGCCATCTCGACGAACGCGAAGCCGCGTGAGCGGTCGGTCATCCGGTCCTTCACGACCGACGTCGATGTGACTTCGCCGTGCTTGGCGAACAGCTCGTTGAGCTGTCCTTCGGTTGCGTTGAAGGGAAGATTCCCTACAAAGATGCGCTGACTCATCAGATACCTCCGATGAAATTGTAGCTTGAGAATCGTTACTGGAGTCTACGGTCGGGTCGGCTGGTGGGGCGGACCAGAGTCATAGGTCGAGAGTCGAAGACAAGCTGCTACGGACCTGCGTTTGCGTTGGGTCGGGCAGAGAGGTCCTTATCCAACCGACACGATACTCTACACCCCCGGGGCGGGAAGTCAACAGCGCACAGCGCAGGGAGAGATTCCTCCAATCGCGCCCTCGGCGCTCCGCCGGAATGACGGGTTGTTGCTGTAAGCCGTAAGCCGAGAGCCGTTAGACGGAAGGGGCGAAGGATGAGGAGCGAGGGCGAATGAGGGGTCGCGGACGCGAAGTCAGAGGTGTGATGTCGGATTCGAGATGTCAGAGGTGGCCTGCCGGAAGCCGTGAGCCAAGCAAACCCGGGCGCTCGCCGCGGGGCGCGGGCGCAGGGCGGATGGAGCAGAGCTGGGCAGGTTAGGACCGCCAGTCTGGTGCGGCGGGTGCTTCGGCAGGTGGAATCGGAGTTGGCTTTCAGGGTCGCTTTGGGGCTCGCTCTGCGGGTCGCGGGGCAGGTCGCTCTGCGGGTCGAAAGGCAGGTCGCGGAGCGGGTCGCCGCACAGGTCGCGGTCGGGCTCGCGAAGCGAGTTGCGGCACGGGTCGCGGGTCGGTTCGCGGAGCAGGTCGCGGTCCGACTCGCCGTCCGGCTGGCCCTGCGGGTCGCAAGGCAGGTCGCGAGGGGGGTCACCCGGGGGACGACCCCCCTTGCCACCTCCGAGGCTTGTTGTGGAACAAGGGAAGCCGCCATAATCCTCTCAAAAGCCTGGACTTGGAGGATTGCATCGGGTTTGGCGATGAATCGGCTGGCACTTCGGGCCGGGTTGGAGTATAATTATTCGGTGTTGAGCGGAGCCTGGCTTGGCCCGGGGCCCAAGGCGACAGGTCGCTTGAGGTTTCGGGCAAGCGGTCAGGCTTAGCCGGTGAGGACGTAGCCGGCCTCGCAGGTAGCGACGGCCCGGCCGATTGGCCGGGAGGCGGCCCGGGGCTGAAAGTGATGGTGAGTCAGGAGAGCCCTAGCACAGGGAGGTCACACAATGGCCAGGGATCCAGTCCAGAGAGTCCAGAACTGGAACGACAAGTACAACACCGAGCGGGTGAAGCAGAACCTGGACGTGATGCGTCCGGCGATGCTGTCGCACTTTGCCGAGGCGACCGTGCAGCTTTGCACGATGGAGACCGGGGTAAAGAAGCTGCTGTCGGCGTCGGGAGTGCACACGATCAGCTTTGTCGGCTACCTGAACTATGCCCGCCAGCTCTACAAGCTGTCGCGCAAGCAGGACATCTCGGGCGAGGCGTTGTCGGTCGAGTCAGAGGTGCTTCTGAAGATGTGGCAGGAGCGCGGGCTTGACCCTGTGGTGCTGAACACCATCCGGGTCGAGGCGTTCAACGTCCACGGGCCGACGACATAGATGAGTAAGGTATGGACGTTGCCCTGCGCGAACAAGGCGCTACGGGCCAACGTCCACGGCCCGACGACGTGAGCTGAGCTGAGACTTCTACCGAAAGAGCCGCCCGGCAGAACGCCGGGCGGCTCGCTTGCAGTCAGCGAAGGTCAGTCGGTGATGATGAGCTTGCCCTGGTGGCGCGCGCCGGCGACGTCGAGGTTGACGAAGTAGACGCCGCGAGCGAGGGCGGGCACGCCGAGGCGGTGGTCGCCCGCTGCGAGCGCGCCGTCGTGGATGAGCGAGCGGGTGCGGCCCGAGGCGTCGACGACCGTTGCCCTGACCCGGGCAGGGCTGCCGAGGCTGAGCCGGACTTCCCTGCCGCCGAGCGGCATCACGACCCGGTCAGTGGGCCGGGCCGGGTTGGGCAGTTCGGCCACGCCGGTGAAGTCCCAGCCGTCAAACCAGATGCGGCTTGATGCCCACTCGCGGTAGGCGATGAAGCCGCCGCCGGTCTGGGACGAGACGCCGACCGTTGCGCCGAACTCGCCGGTGGCCCGGTGGTCGTTGTGGGTGCCGCGGCCGGTCCAGTCGTTCGGCGATGTCGCGCCGGCGAAGGCGTAGACGATGGAGTCCCAGGAGACCTCAGGCACCGAGACGATGGCGCGGAAGTAGTCTGGTTCCAGGTACGCGACGCGGATGTCCGGGCCGTGCATTCTCCATGTGGTGCGCGTCTGGTTGGTGGGCGGCCAGAACGAGGAGGACCAGCTCGTGCCGCCGTCCCGGGTCCAGGAGTAGCGGGGGTAGATGTTGCCGTTGATGGTCGTGCGCACGGTGGTGAGTATCACCGCGGTCTGGGAGCCGCCCGGGGTCGTGCGGGCCGCGGCAATCGAGACTTGACGATGCCGGTTGTCGTCGGTCGAGTCGACCCAGTTGAAGACAAAGCTCGGGCTGATGAGGTTGTTGGTGTAGCGGCCGACCCGGTGGTGGAAGGAGTCGGAGCGGTCGACGTAGGTGATGTAAACGTAGCCGTCGGCGCCGGCCGCGACCGAGGGCCGGCTGGAGTTGCTCATCACGTTGCGCAGGTTGCCCCAGGTGCTGCCCCGGTCGGCGGAACTCACGAGCTTGATGCCGCCGCTTGAGTACTCGTAGGAGCAGAAGAGGTGCTGGGGCGTCTCGACGTTGCGGTCGGCCGAGACGTGGAGGACCGAGTCGGCAGCCACTATCTGGGTCCATTGGACCGGGGAGATGCCGTTCGGGGCGCGGCGAACGTAGATGCCGGCCGCGCCGTCGTAGACGACGAAGGCGTAGACCTGCGCCGTGTCCGAGGTGCCGCCGACGCGCAGGGTGAAGTCGCGGATGTCGCCCGAGGGGCCGCCGATGAAGTTCAGGTAAGTCCAGTTCATGCCGCCGTTGGTCGAGCGATAGAAGAAGATGGAGTCGTTGACCGCGCCGTCGTCCGGGTCGAGCACGCCGAGGTAGATGTCGCCGTTGGGCGCGACGTCGGCCACTATCTTGCCCCAGGTCGGCAGGTCGCCGAGGCTGTCGACAAGCTGGTCGTTGCCCCAGTCGAGGAAGGGCTCGAGGGTGCCGGGCAGGTCAGGCCCGGGCGCGCGGTGGCTTGAGCCGGGCCCGATGAGGGCCTGGTTGACTTCGCCGGTCTCGAGCACGGTGCTGGTGCCGGTCGGTCCGACTTCGCCGTCAGGCGGGCCGGACACCTCGGGCAGCGCGGTCACGCGGGTTGCGAAGGGGTCGTTGGCAGGGTCGGCCCAAGGTGCGCCGGCCAAAGCCAGCGCCGTGAGGGCCACGAGCGTTGCGAGAACGGTAGTGCGGTTCATGCCGCCTCCTTCAGTTTGCGCCGAGCATCAAACCCGGCAGCTTGTTACGGTCTACTAGTTGAGTTCCACCCGGTCCACTCTAGCGTCATAATCCCCGTCTGTCAATAGCCCAAACTTCTGTAGGATTTGGACTTGCCCACGGAACCAAGGGATTCAGGCCGCGCGCGGCCGGGCCGGTCAGCCGACGAAGGCGGTGTTGTCCCGGTTCGGGGTGACTCGTTCGACCAGGTCGGCGTAGACGTCGTGGACTACCTTGCGGTCGAACTCGTATCCCTCGGCGAGCATCGCGTCTTTCTCCGCCGGGGTGAAGTAGTCCATCACCGGGATGAAGAACTCCTTGTCCTCGAACTCGATGTGCCGCGGGTAGAACCGGGCGAGCTGGGCGAGCGCGTCGGTGATGTCGCCGAGCGCGGTGGTCTCGCCGCCGAACCAGCGGTCCTTGGCCCGGACCATCTGGACGGTGAGCGTTCGGCCGTAGGCGTGCTCGTCGGTGAGCTGCTGCATCGCCGCGCGGTGTTCGGGCTTGAGTGGTTTCTTCGCGAGTTCGCGGAAGAGGATTCTCTCTTCCTTGCCGTGGTGGGTGTGGTCGGCGTAGTTGCGGATGAAGTCGACCGCGTCGTCGATGAAACGGGCGTCGGGCGCGCCCGCGTCCTGCATCCGTTGGACCGCGCCGGGCAGGAGCGATACGAGTTTCTCGATGAGCCGGTGTTCAATCATCAGCGGGCCGATGGGCAGCATTGGTCACCTCCGGTTCGCATTCAGTCAGTACAGACTAGGCCGGCAGGGGCAGCCGGTCAACCCGAGGGCTCAGAAGATGGGGTTCACGATGTTGTTGTACACCGAGCCGAAGGTGTAGGTGATGCTGACCGCCGTCCAGTAGGAGTAGCCGGTCGCCAGTTCGCGCAGGCGGAGCAGTCGTTCCTGTTCGGTCGCCCCGCTCCTGCGCAGGCCGAGCTGGTCGTGGATGAAGTCGTAGCCCCCGGACAGAGTCAGGGACAGGCCGGCGACGACGCGGAGCGTGGCGTCGGCGTACAGCTCGAGGCGGTTCTTGGAGAAGTCGTGGAAGTAGTGACGGCCCGTGGCCGAAAGGTTGACGCTGCCCCACGAGCGCGTGACCTTGGCGCCGAGCGTGAGCTCGTTGCGGAAGCGGGTCTCGCCCGTCAGGTTGTAGAGCGTCGTGTCGAAGTAGTCGCGGTGGATGATGTCGGGGCCGTACTGGAGGTAGACCTTGTGTTTGACGTACTCCGAGTAGGACGCGAGGTTGAACTCGACCGCGGGCCCGCCCCCGAGACCGAGCCGGATGTTGTTGTAGTTGCTCGTGCTGTAGTCGGCCGAGGCGCAGACGGCGACGTGCTCGGAGAGCTTGCGGGCGTAGTAGGCCGAGGCCGAGTAGCTGCGCGATACGGCCCGGAAGGTCGTGGTGTCCACGAAGCGGCGCTCGTTCACCGACAGGCCGCCGTCGAGCCCGAGCTTGTCGAGGCCGGTGACGCGGCTGATGCCCGGGTAGAGGTGGTAGTACAGCGTGGAAGAGGACTTCTCGCCGGTGGCATAGCAGTAGGCCGAGACCGAGAAGACCCAGTTGTGCCAGGGGTCGGTGACCGCGACGGCGGACTTGGGCGCGGCGAACTGCACCGTGAGCCGGTCGCGCAGGTCGGTGCGGGCGAGGAAGGGCGCGAGGCCGCGGCGGATTGAGGCGACGAGGGCCTTGCGCAGTTCGTCGGCGGTGGCGTCGGGCGCGGTGGCGTGCTTGAGCGTGTAGCCGATGTCGCTGAAGGCGCCGAGGCCCTCGAACCTGAGGCAGTACTCCTGCCCGCCCGAGCCCGTCACTTGCCGCGTGACGGTGAGGTGGACGTCGGCCTCGGTGCGGTCGCGGACGTAGTTGACGAAGGTGACTTCGGTCTTGACGTAGTCGAGGTCGGCCCAGGTTTCGTCCTGGATGTAGAGCTTCGGGGCGAGGTTGCGCCAAGCCGAGTCGGGCGCGGCGGCCGGCTCGCCGTCGGCGGCGAGCGCCGCGCCGCAGAGGCTGAGCGCCGCCAGCAGGCAGCGCCCGGCCCGGTTGGTTGCTGCGGCCAGTCCGTCGGGGTAACCCATTCCGTGCTCCTTCCTTCATTCCACCGGTCGGGTTGCGGCGGCAGCGGGGCGGCCGGTCGCCGCCTCACCGCAGCCCATGGTAGGCCGCGGCCTCGGCCGAGTCAAGCCGCAGTCGGCCGGGGGTCAGATGAGGATCGCGAGTGCGTCGAGCGTGGCCGCGACCGCGAAGTGGAGTATCGCGCCGGGGATGAACGAGCGGTTGCGCAGGGCGAGGATGCCGAGCGCGACCCCGGCGACTATCGACCCGAGCGTCTCGGGCAGGGGCTTGCCGAAGTGCAGTATGGCGAACGGAATCGTCTGCACCGCGACGGCAGCGGCCGCGCCGATTCTGCGTTCGAGCCCGAACAGCAGGTAGCCGCGCAGGATGAACTCCCAGCAGAACATCCCAACGAAGCGGACACCGAGGCCGAGGGCAAAGGCCACCAGGCCCGCGCGCGCGAACCCAAAGTATGGGTAGGCGCGCTGGAAGCTGGGCTGGAACGCGGCCCACACCACCAGCGGCAGCATCAGGGCGTAGAGCAGGCCGATGTCGCGCAGCCAGCGGCCGGGTGAGCGCAGGGAGAAGCCGGTCGCTGCAGGGGACAGGCGCAGCAGTGGCAGCGAGAGAAGTGGCACGACCAGGTAGACCAGGCCGCGGGCGACGTAAGTGCCGGCACCGCGATACTGCGGGTCGAGCCAGGAGAAGTCGAAGCGCAGGTAGCGGCCGAGGATGAAGGCGAGCGAGGCGACCGATGCGATGATGAGGGCGTCGGGCGCGGCGGTAAGCACCCTGCGGGTGTCGGCCCAGAGTTCGTGGAAGTAGCGCACGAGCGAGAATATGCCGCCGGGGCAGGAGGTCAATGCCGGCAGTCCGACCCATTGACAGCCGGGGAGCGCAGGGGCATAATGGTCGCGGAGGTATGCGATGACTTCACTGCTGGTCATACTGTGCTTGGCCGCGCAGGCGCCGGCTGATACGTTGTACCCGTACAACACCGGCACTGTCGCGTGGAATTACGTGCACGGGTACCCGATGTACAGCAAGTCATACGGGAGCATGGGGTACTCGTCGGACAACGGCAGGGGCTGGGCGACGTTCGACCTGTCCGCGTTGCCCGATTCGCCGGCGGTTTCGGCCGCGGCCTTCGAGTTCTACCAGAAGTCGGTCTCCTCAGGGACTCCGCGGACGTACCATGTCCGGACACTGATGGACCCGCAGTCGGCCGACCCGGAACAGCTTCACACTTGGATATCATACGGTCCGAATCTCGCCAGCGCCGTCGACCACCCGGCAGTGGGCTGGGTCAGGCGCGAGTTCCACCCTGCAGGCGTGCTGGCGATCGACTCGTGCCTCGGGATGTCGCGCGTGACCGTCGGGGTCTGCCCTTCGTCCGGTTGCGGCCGCGGCTCGGCCTGGGGCACGGACGGCGGCGACTTGCGCCCTCGGCTGATCCTGAGGTTCGTGCAGGCGGGTTTGGCCGGGCAGCCCGCGCCTGCCTTGACCCGTGCGCGGCTCGCGCCCAACCCTGCCGGCAAATGGGTGACGCTGGGCGGCGTGCAGGACCTGGTGCTGTATGACCGTGACGGGCGAGAGGTGCGAAGGCTTGAACACGGGCGCAACGACCTATCCGGGCTTGAGTCGGGTGTCTACTTCGCGCCCGGCTACGGCAAGCTGGTCGTCAGGCGCTAGCTCCGCACTCTCCACGGAAAGCGAGAGGCCGCCCGAAGGCGGCCTCTCGTGCGAAATGCTCCTGCCTAGCGCGTGACCGCGACGCGGGCGGGCGGCAGGTTCGAGCCGGCCAGGCGGCAATAGTAGATGCCCGCCGGTACTGCCGAGCAGTCCCACGAGGCAGAGCGGCCAAGGTCAACCGACGCGACGCGCGCGCCCGAGCCCGAGAAGATGTCGACGCGGCCGGAGAGCAGACCATTGGTCCCGAAGAACACGCGCTTCGACGCGGGATTGGGCAGGGCAGTGAGCGCGGTCGGCGCGGGAACGCCGCGCGGCTCGGCGACTGCGCTCGGCGTGCCGATGGTTATCTGGAAGCTGACCGGCTGCGTGTAGGCGCGGCCTTCGTCGGAGTAGGCCATCACGAGCTCCAGCGGCACGACCGTGCCCGGCGGGATGGCCGGGTTGGCCGCGATGGCGAACTGGGATGACTGGTTGCTGCCCTGGGACCGCCGCGCGAAGCTGGGGAATGGCTTGACCGAGTCGGTGACCGTGACCTGGGCGTGCCCGGACCGCAGGGTCGCGGTCACGGCATACGCCGAGTCGATGGGGTGGGTGGCGCGGTTCTTGACCGTGAACCACGCGCCCGCGGTCTCGCCCGGTTCGAGCCGGCCGTTGCCCGACTGGTCGACGAGCGTGACCGACACCGGGTCGAACCAGACCCCGGCGATGCGGGCGAGGTAGTAGAGCACCGGCCGGTTGCGCAGGCACTCGATGCGGACAGCGACCGAGTCGTTCCATCCGTGCCAGAAATCGACCGAGTCCATCTCGATGGTGTAGGCGTAGGTGACGAACTTGCCCGCGCTGTCGGAGTACTCCCAGTCGACCGTGATGCCGTTGGCGGGGTAGATGGTGGAGTAGAGCTGGCCGGTGCGGCTGGCCGGGTAGTTGTTGTACATCCGGAAGGTGTCAACCGCTTCGCGCAGGACCGGCTGGTCGGGCGGGGTGACGTTGCCGTAGCCCCACGGGTACATGTTGTAGCGGCCGTAGGTGTGGAAGTCCATCTGCGTGCGGAACCGGTGGAGGTTGCAGAAGTCGCGGATGGCGGCCGTGGCCGGTTCGGAGAACGCCGACGGGCCGCGGTAAGTCTCGGACGACGGGTTGCCCGACGAGCCCTGGTTGTCATAGCCCCACTTGTAGCCGTAGTTGCGGTTGAGGTCGATGCCGATTGAGGGCGGGACCGGGCCGCGCCGGTTCTTGCGCCAGTTGGATGAGGCGCCGCCCGAGTCGGAATTGTAGACATAGCCGTCCGGGTTCATCACCGGGACGATGTAGATTTCCCGGTTGTTGATGAGAGCGGTCGCGACGGGGTCGGTGCCGTAGTTTCGCAGGATGTGGTCGGCGAAGTAGATGCAAGCGTGCGTGCCCATCGGCTCGCGGGCGTGGGTGGCGCCGTTGAAGAAACAGGCCGGCTCGTTCTCGGCTACGCCCGGGTTATCGGATATCTTCAGGCACCAGAGCTGGCGGCCCTGGAAGCTGACGCCGGCCGACACCTTGGTGCAGAGGTTCGGGTAGTTGGCGACGAATCGGTCGAGCGTGTCTTCCATCTCGTAGTAGGTGAAGAAGTAGCCGAAGTTGCGGCCGGCGTCCGTGTCGTACGGGTCGATACCGGTGACGGCGCGGAACTTGTCGCGGACGTCGGGCCAGGTGACCTCGGCGTACAGCCCGGCGTCGCGGATTTGCTCGAGTTGGGCCTTGTCGGTGTTGATGACCAGCCAGCCGCCGGTTTCGTCTTCATCCCAGGTGCAGACGTCGAGCTCGCCGGCGAGGTCGCCGAGTCGGGCGAGGGTGTGCGTGTTGTCGAAGTAGACGCGGGCCTCGACTATCGGGCCCGAGCGGTCGAGACCGAGGGCGGCGGGGGCGCAGATGAGCGCCGCGGCGAGCAGTACTTGGACCTTCAACGTGCCTCCTGTTGGCTTCGCGGGCTGTCCGGGAGATTGTAGGCCCGAGGGCAGGGGCGTCAAGCTGTCGGGCAGTTGACTGACGGGAGGCGATTCCTATAATCCCGCGTGCCATCCAATCCAGCCGAATGGGCCGCCGAGTTTGAACGCCTGCCGGCCGCCCCGAGACCCTACCGAAATTCCGCAGTGTCGTTTCGCGACCCGGCCGCGAGGTCGGTGCAGGACCGGCTGAAGCTCGCCGAGGCGGTCGGCTGGAACGTGTTCCGGTTCCCGGCCGCGATGATACCGGGCTGCGACCTGCTGACCGATTCCGGGACCACGACGATGACCATGCGCCAGTGGTCTCAGCTCCTGCTGGGCGACGAGTCGTACGGGTCGAACGAGGGCTACTTCGAGTTCAAGCGCCAGTTTGTCGAAACATTTGGCCCGGGCTATGAGAACCGGGGCCAGGCCGAGAACACGTTCATCTTCCACCAGGGCCGGGCCGCCGAGCACGGGCTGTTCACCTGCCTCGGCCGCATCCTCGGTTCGCGGGGCCGCAGCGACGAGTCCGGCCGTCCATTCTACATCATCCCATCGAACGGCCACTTCGACACGACCCAGGCGAACCTTGAGGACAACCGGTTCGAGCCGCGCAACCTGTTCTCGGCCGCGTCCCGGGCCAAGGACGCGTCGGCCCGGTTCAAGGGCGACATGGACGTCGATGCGTTGAGCGCGCTGCTGGCCGACCCCGCGACCCGCGCCCGCGTGCCGCTGGTCTACCTGACCGTCACCAACAACACGGGCGGGGGCCAACCGGTGGCCCTGGAGAACATCCGTGCGGTGAGCAGCATCTGCCGGGGGCACGGCATCCCGCTGATGCTGGACGCCTGCCGGTTTGCCGAGAACGCCTGGTTCATCAAGCGGCACGAGCCGGCCTGCCGGGCGATGACCGTGACGCAGGTGGTGCACGCGATGTTCGAGGCGGTCGACGGGTTCCACATCAGCCTGAAGAAGGACGGACTGGGCAACATCGGCGGCGCGCTGGTCCTGCGCGAGGACGGGGAACTGGTGCGGCGTTATCCCGACCTGCCTGCGATGCTGACCGGGCACCAGGTGCTGGTCGAGGGACACCCGACCTACGGCGGGTTGGCCGGCCGGGACCTGAAAGCTATCGTCGAGGGCCTAAAGACGGTGGTGCGTGAGGACTACCTGTCGTACCGCATCGGCCAGGTTGAACGGTTCGGGCAGGCGCTGGACGCCTGCTGCGGGGCCGACGTGACCATCAAACCGTTCGGCGGTCACGCGGTGTACATCGACCTCGACAAGTTCTTCGCCGGGACGCGCCTGCGCGACGATGACTTCCCGGGCGTGGCGCTGACCGGCATGCTGCTGGTTGCCGGTCACCGGCTGTGCGAGCTGGGCGTGTACGCTTTCGGAAAGCAGGTCGAGGGCCGAGAGGTGCCGCCTGACCCGCGCGTGAACAACGTTCGTGCCGCGGTCCCGCGGCTGTGCTACGAGGACGCGGACCTGGCCGCGCTGGCCGAGGCGGTGGGCGCGCTGTACCGGCGGCGCGACCGCCTGCCCGCGGCTCGCGTGGAGTACGGCCAGGACTTGCCGATGCGCCACTTCATCAGCCGGTTTCGGCTCGAGGAGGCTTGAGTTGGCCAAGGGTCTGCCCTCGCACCAGCGGACCGGGGTTCTGACCGAGCGCGAGCTGGCCCGGCGCGGCGCGCTGCCGCCCGAGAGCCGGCTGGCGCAGGGTCCGGTCGTCATCGTCGAGTGCGTCGAGAACATCCCGTGCAACCCCTGCGCGTTCGCCTGCCCGCGCAAGGCAATAACCATCGAGGGCAAGCTGACCGACACGCCCAGCGTTAACTTCGGCAAGTGCAACGGCTGCACGGTCTGCATCGCGAAGTGCCCAGGCCTGGCGATATTCGTGGTCAACCGCGACTACTCGAAGACACACTCGACCGTCACCATTCCCTACGAACTGCTGCCGCGCCCAGCGGTCGGGTCGCGGGTCGGGTTGCTGGACCGCTCCGGCGCACCGGTAGGGACCGGCGAGGTGCTGAAGGTGCTGGACACCAGGGCGCAGAACCGCTGCGCCGTGGTCACGGTCAAGGTGCCGCGGCGACACTGGAACAACGTGCGCGGTATCCGCGTGCGCGGGGCGAGATGACGCTGGTTTGGGCCTTTGCGGTCGCGGTCCTGCCGCTGCAGCCGGTGTCGGTCGCGAATGCGGGCGGCGCGTTCGGCGTGCCGGCTAACCCGGCCGCGCTGGGCGCAAACCGCGGGCTGGACTTTTTGTGGTTCTACAACTTCCAGGGCGGCCTGGTGCGTGAGTCGTGGCGCGACCATTCCTTCGTGGCGCCCGCCGGGCCGGTGGGCGCGTACTGGGAGCCGGGCCCGGGCG
>JAWOHG010000152.1:0-7004 GCA_046485245.1 bacterium | reverse complement strand
GGACGAGGGCGCGGACCAGCCGATAGTCGCCCGACCGCGGGCGGGGTTGGAGGAAATCTCCAATCGCCGATCTCCGATTCCCGACCTGCCCAACACCCCACCTCCTGGAATTTGGGGTTTGGGGTTTGGGGTTTCCCCGGCTGCGCCGGGGTCGTACCGCCAGAACTCGTTGGTCTTGGCGCCCTTGAAGGCGTAGATGACCTCGCCGTCCGAGGCCAGGTCGCCGCCCGCCTTCACCTTGCGCTTCTTGCCGCTCGACCCCGCGCGCGGCAGGGTGTCCAGTTCGGTCCAGGCCAGCGTCGCCGGGTCGAACCGCCAGAACTCCTGCGTATTGCCGCCCTTGAAGGCGTGAAGCTTGCCGTCGGCAAAGACGCCGGCCGCCCCGGCCTTGGATTTGCGGGACTTGCCGGTCTTGGGGCTGTGGTGCGGCACCCCGACCAGCACCGAGGTCAGCCACGCGCCGGCCGCGACATCGAACCGGTGCAGTTCGTGGATTTTAGCCTTGTGGGCGTAGATCGTCCCGGCCCCGTCATAGGCCAGCCACGAACCCTTGTCCCACTTGAACATGTTGCCCACGGGCGCATCCGGCATCGCCTGCCACTCGCCCGAGGCGATGTCGTAACGCAAGAAGTCGCGCACGCGGCCCTTGAGCAGGTAGACGTACCCGGCCGCGCCGCCCGGCACGAACACGACGCCGGTGCCGCCCTTGCACTTCTTCGCCTGCGGCCCCAGCGGCACGTCCGGCAACTGCTGCCACGCGTTCTGGGTCGTGAGGTAGCAATGGAACCCGGTCGTGTTGTTGCCCTTGGTGGCGTAGATTACGCCGTTGTCGCTCGCGCACGCGGCCGCGCCGTTGCCGACCGGCTTACGTTCGTCGCCGGCCGGGCAGTCGGTACGGATGTGCCAGGTATCGCGCAGCGGGTCATAGGCCAGGAAGTCGTAGGTCTTGTTGCCCTTTGCCCCGTACATCCGGCCGGTCACGCTGTCGTAGGCCAGCCAGGCCCCGTCCTTGATGCACCGGCAGCCGCTGCCCATCGGCACCGGCCGCAGTTCGCTCCACCCGGTTGCGCCGGCCGCAACCGTGAGCATTACCAGACACAGGACTGCTTGTTTCTTCACGGCTACCCCCGGTTTCTGCAGGGCCGGGCCGGCCCGGCGCAACGCCGCGGGGCGCGCCGAAGACGCGCGATTTCCCTGCCCCTGGTTGTCTGTGGGCTTGCGGCACTGCGTTGCGGACTGCACCGGCACTGCTACCTCCAACATCGACAGACCCCTTCAGCACTGCACCGGCCGGTAGTTAACCCGGTTCATTATGCGGCCGCGCGGCCGCGCTTGTCAATAGGCAAAAACACGCGGGGCGGCACCAGGCCGCCCCGCGCAAACCTCCGGCTGTCTTACCGGGCGATGACCAGCTTCTCGGTCACCCCGGCCCCGGCTGCTTCGACGCGCACGAGGTACGCGCCCGCGGCCAGGCCTGACAGGTCCAGCCGCACCTCTGACTGCCGGTTGACGGTTGCCGAGCGCACCCGCCGCCCGGCCGGGTCATATAGCGCCACGTTGGCCGTGACCCCGGGCATGGGGCCGCTCACGCGAACCAGCGCCGAGCCGCGCGCGACGCGGGGCGATACGGATACCACGAACTGCTCCGCGCCGGCAAGGCCGCACGTACCGCCGTCGCCCTCGCCCTCGGGCGGCAGGGTGTAGCGCCAGAACTCAAGCGATTTGCTGCCCTTCAGGGCGTAGAGCGCGCCGCCGTACGGGTAGGCGCAGAAGTCGCCGCCCTGTCCCATCCGCACCGAGCGCAGGCTGGTGCCGAACTGCGGTATGGTCTCGAGTTCGGCCCACTGGCCGGTTTCGGGCGCAAAACGCCAGAACTCCTGCGTCTTGCCGCCCTTCATCGCGTAGATGGCGCCGTCCAGCCAGGCCGCGCAACCGCCGTCGCGCATCTTCTTCGAGCGCAGCGAGCTGCCCATGTAGGGCATCGGCGGCAGAGCCTGCGTGTTCCAGGTCTCACTGGCGAGGTCGAACGTCCACAACTCGTGCCGGTTCGCCTTGTGGGCGTAGAGCGTGCCCGCGCCGTCGTGCACCAGCCACGAGCCGCGGTCCCAGCGGTTCTTGCCGCCCTCGGGCGCGCTCGGCATCTCTTCCCATTCCCGCGTGTCGGTGTTGTACCGGACGAAGTCGTTCTTCGGCCCCTTGAGCACGTAGACGTAGCCCGTGCCATACTGCTCGACAAAGGCGATGCCGGTGCCGGAACGCACCGAGCCGCTCTGCGGCCCGAAGGGAACGTCGGCCAGCCTCTCCCAGCGGTCCCGGGCGATACAGTAGCGCCAGAACTCCAGCGACTTGTTGCCCTTGAGCAGGTAGATGCTGCCCGCGCCGTCGGCCACGGCGCGCGCGCCCTTGCCCGGCAGTTTCAGCGGCGGCTCGGCCGGGATCGGCGAGAGCTGGCGCCAGTGCCCGGTCACAGGGTCGAAGCTTGAGAAGTCGGTGCTCTTGTTGCCCTTGGCCGTGTAGATGCGGCCGTCGGCCGCGTTGGCCGCAAGCCAGCCGCCGAGTTTCACCGGCCGAGCCGAGGGCAACAGCGGCACCGGTGTGACCTCCTGCCAGCCCCAGCGCGCGCGGCTCTGCCGGTCCGCCACCAGCGTGAACCACGACACGGCCAGGTTATTCTCGGGTCGGAAGTCGCCCAGCATCTCCAGCGAACAGCGCGCCACCCGTTCGGCCCCGGCCGCGTCGGGCAGCCAGTCGCCGAACCGCAGCGTCGTGTCCTTGCCCGGGGTCAGTCCGGCAAGGTCGATGTATCGTCGGTAGATGGTATTCGTGCCGGTGCTGATGGTGAAGTGAGCGCGAAACGGCGCGCTCAATTCGCCGTTGTTGCGCACGACCGCCTCGGGTACGATGGTGTCGGCGAGACGGTACTCGCCGGTCGGCGCCGCGATGCTCAGAACCTCGACGTCGCGGACCTGGATCTTGATCCGGATGCGCGGCTTGACCCGGCCCGTCTGGAAGCCCTTGACGTGGCCCCAGGTGCTCGTCGTATCCCACTTGTAGATGCCGAACCCGACCCAGTCCTCCGCAATGCCCTCCTGGATGGCCGCGATGCCGAGCGAATCCAGCACCCGGTCGACCCAGCCTGCACCGGCAGCCGTGTCGCCCGTGACGTGCGTCCCACCGACGATCGCACCCCAGAGGTCAACCGCTGTCGCGGTTAGCGGGTCGATTGTCACGTGAGACACGTAGCTGCGCGCCGGCGGGTTGCTCGCCGAAATCACCTGGTAGCACAACGTCGCCTCCTCGATCCAGACGCTGTCCGGTAACTCCGACAGGTCGAACCTGACGAATCCCTGCCACTTGGAGTCGGGCGTACCCTTGCCGTACTTCAGGTCGCCGTTGTGAATCGAGTAAGCGCCATTCTGCTGCATAACGTCGCCGGATGAGCAATGCTCGCTCGACGGGAAGATTTCCCAGTCGGTCGCCGGCGCGGTCGAAGACACGACCGCGAGTACGGCGCAGACCGCGGCCAGGACGCCGCTCTTTGTGAAGCCCGATGCTGACATAGGACCACCCCTTTACAGACAGTTGTGGGGACAAACCGGCGGCCAGCAATGCTGGCTCTATGGGCCGGCCAGGCCCCTTCCCATCGCATCCCGGCTAAGCCCGCGCCGGGACACCCCCTGTACCGGGCCGTTCAGCCGTCATCCGGCAACCTGGTGCCGGACGAGGCCGAGCGTGCCGCGCCGGTGCGTAAGCCGCGCACCCGCGCATCTGACACTGCGGACCACCCAGTCGAGGGCGCTGCCCGGGCCGAACCGTTTCCCCGGCCTGTCACGCCGCTACGGGCCGAACTCGCGCTCGCCGCGCGGCAGAACAGCCGAAAGAAAGCGTTGCAGGGAATCCGATGCGGACCGGCAGACACCCTCCTTCAACTGAAAAGGCAACGCCGACCGTGCCGGCCGGCGCGTACCCAAACAAATTATAGCGTGCGCCGCCGTTTCGTCAAGTGATGCTTTGGTTGACCATCGTCAATCGCTTGACGGTCGCGCCGCTAACGCTCGGTTTTTCGGGGCGTTGCGCGGCCGGGCTTATTTGTCCGGCTCGGTCCGGTCCTGGCCTGAGAACCGGTCCTGGTAGCGCTTCCAGGCCGCGTCGCGGACCTGTTCCATCTCTTCGATGACGGTCTGCGCCGCCTCGCCCTGGCCCAGGTAGACCAGCGCGTCGGAGAGCGTCTTGGACGCTCCCTGGCACGCCGGGTCGCGCCCCAGCGCCTGCCGCGCCGTTTCGGCCGCGGCCGCGTGGTCGCCCCGCTCGAACAGCAGCCGGGCCAGCAGTTCCAGCGCGCTGTAGTCCCGGGGTTCGCGGTCCGCCGCGTCGCGCGCCATCGCGATGGCGTCGTCGAGCCGGCCGGCGGTGTGGTACTGGCCGCTCAGCCGGTAGCGCGGTTCCGGGTCGTCCGGGTTGCGCCGGCACAGCTCCTCGAGGGCGGCTATCGTCTCGGGGACCATCTGGAAATACTCGTAGTAGCCGCTGGTCGTGGCCGGGTCGTCGCCGAACCGGCGGCGGATTTCGGCGTAGCAGTCGATCGCATCGTCGGTCCGGCCGCTGCGGCGGTGGCAGTCCATCAGGTAGAACCACGCCCCGGGCTCGTCCGGCTCCTCCGCGACCGCGGCCGCGAACTCGCTCGCCGCCTCGTCGGTCATCCCCTCGAGGTAATAGTCGCGGCCCAGCCGCTGGTGCGGGTTCTCGATTTCGGGGTCGACCGCCTTGGCCCGCTGGTACTCCTCCAGCGCCGAATCGTACTCGCCGCTCATCGCGTAAGCGATGCCCAGCGACAGCCGCGCCCGGACGTTGTTCGGGTCGAGTTCGAGCGCCCGCTCGAACGCGTTGACACCCTTCTCCTCCTCGCCGGCGTACTCGTGCAGGATGCCCAGCCCGATGAGCAGGTCGAGGTCGTCGGGCAGCATCCGCAGGGCCTGCTCGAACAGCGCCTCGGCGCGCGCGTAGTTGGCCAGGAACATGTAGCGCACCGCCTCGCAGGCGACGGTGTAGGGATGGCGCTCGTTCAGCTCGCGCGCGCTGACACAGACGCTCTCCAGCGTCTCCTCGTCGGACAGCAGGTGCGCGCACAGCGCGGCCAGGTAATGCAGCCTGAGGTTGTTGGGCGCGACGTGCAGCGCGTCGAGGAAGTGCTCGATCGCGGTCTCCTCGTCCTCGCGCTGGAACGCGGCCAGCCCCTTGGCCATCAGCCCGCTCGCGGTCTCGCCCAGCCGGGTTGAGCCGCCCCGGGGCGGCTGCGCGCGCCCGGACGGCGAGATTTCAAAACTCATGCTACATTCTAGCGCACCGCCGGCCCGCGTGCAACATTACGCAATCGGATCTCCCAACTGCGCTTGCCGATGTCCGATCTGCCCACGGCGGCGGCGGGCGGCCAGGGTCCTGCGGCGCGATCGGAAATCGACAATCAAAGATCGGCAATTGCCGCCTCCCGCCCCGTTGACTGATGCCCGGCCCGGCCCTAGACTTTCTCGTGACTGAGAATAAGGAGGTGCCGATGAGGCCCTTTGCCGTCCTTGCGATGCTCGCCCTCGTCCCGGCGCTTGCCGGCGCGGCCAGCATCTGCGTCTGGAACTACGACACGCTCGACCGGTTCTTCGACCCGGCCCGCGCCGAGTCGGTCGACTGCGCGACCAACGTGGCCGCCGGCCTGACCGCGCTCGGCCACACGGTCACGGTGTCCAACACCACCCTGCCGACAGACATCAGCAGCTACGACGCGGTGTTCTGCCTGATGGGCTGGTACCGCTGCTGAGGGGACAACTGCACCGTCGGTACGACGGAACGCACCCAACTCATCAGCTACCTCAACTCGGGCAAGCCGGTCTACGCCGAGGGCGGCGACTTCGGCTACTCGAACCGGACCAACGAACTCTGGCCCTACTTCGGCGCGTCCTACATCGATGACGGCCAGGCCACGGCCAACGTCCAGACCGTCAACGGTATTTCCGGCACATTCGCGGAAGGCCTGAGCCTCACCTATCCCTACGGCACCGGGCCTGACGCCTACGTCGACGTGCTCGGTTCCGCCGGCGGCACGGTCTGCTACAACGACCAGTCCAGCCTCGGCCGCGCGGTCTACTACACCAACGGCACTTACCGCACGATGCTCTCCGCGGTCATCTTCGGCGCGATGGAGGGCAGCCAGCGCAACGCCCTGCTCGGCGGCATCGTCGAGTACCTTGTCGCCGGCACCGCCGTCGCCGAGCCGCCGGTCCCGCGCGCTGTCGAGCGCGTGACCGTCGCGCCCAACCCGGCGCCGCGCAACGGTCGGGTCCGCCTGACCCTGCCCCGCGGCTACTCCGGACCGATCCAGGTCTTCGACGCCGCCGGCCGCTGTGTGCCCGTGTCATTCGACATTCGTCATTCGACATTGGTCATTTCCGCTGCCGGTTCCTACGTCCTTCGCGCCGCGGGCCAGTCCGTGCCCTTCACCGTGGTCCGCTAGAACCGGGTCAGAAACATTGAGGCCGGGCGTCCTGCCCGGCCTCACGTCATTTGGGACTTGGCGCTTGGGGTTTGGGGTTTGCCCTAGAGCGTCCGCTCCATCACCCGGTAGTGCTTGTACACCTCTGCGCCCGCCGCGCGGTCGAAATCGTTGATGAGCCGGTTGTCCTCGAGATTCCACGACATCTCGACCCACTCGTACCCGCGTGCTCGGCCGTACTCCTCAGTCTCATAGAACAGCAGCACCGGCAGGCCCAGCCGGCGATACTCCTGCTTGAACCCGAACACGATGGCGCGCGTGCCCTTTATCTTGCCCTTCAGCAGCAGGAACTTCACCATCTCGATCGGCCCGAGCTTGCCGTCGAGGTGGACCAGCACCTCGTTCATGTTCGGCAGGGTGATGGACAGCCCGGCCGGCTTGCCGTCGTAGAACGCGAACAGCACCAGCCCCGGGTCGGCGAAAGTCTTCAGGTTCGTCGCCAGGACGTCCATCTCCTTGTTCG
>JAWOHG010000143.1:0-9953 GCA_046485245.1 bacterium | reverse complement strand
GGCCTGGTCGGGTTCGGCGGCGGGGTCGGGATGCTGGCGCTGATGCGGCAGGAGGTGGTCGAGCGTCGGCGCTGGGTGAGCGACAAGCAGATGGGCGTGGGCGTGGCGCTGGGGCAGATGCTGCCCGGGCCGTTTGTCTCGAACTACGCGGAGTACGTCGGGTACGAGCTGCGCGGGCTGAAGGGGATGACCGTGGCCGTGGTCGCGCTGCTCGCGCCCAGCTTTGTCCTGATGTGCCTCTTGAGCTGGCTGTATTTCTCGTTCGGCAGCGTGCCGGTGGTGGCAAAGCTGTTCGGCGGCATCCAGCCGGTCGTGGTCGGCATCCTGGCGTGGGCGACGTGGCGCATCGGCCGGGCCAACATCAAGCGGCGGCGTCAGCTGCTCATCGCGGCAATCGCGGCGGTCGCGCTGCTGCTGCGCGGCGACTTTCTGCTGGTGGTGCTGGGCTGCGGCGCGCTGGGCATCGCGTTCTCGGGCGCTTGGCGCAAGCTGCCGCCCGCGGCGCTGGCGGCAGTGCCGACGCTCTGGCTCGGGACCGCGGCCGGGGCCGGGGCGGTCGTCGTGCTGGGCCAGGCCGGCGAGCTGGCGCTGGTGTTCACCAAGGTCGGGGCGCTGTTGTTCGGCGGCGGGTTCGCCGCGATACCGTTCATCCAGCACGAGGTGGTGGACCTGCGCGGCTGGCTGACCGCGACGGAGTTCATCGACGGCGTGGCGCTGGGCCAGCTCACGCCCGGGCCGGTCGCCATCACCGCTACCTTCATCGGCTACAAGGTGCTCGGGTTGCCCGGCGCGCTCATCGCGACGCTGGGTACGTTCGTGCCGTCGTTCTTTCTGCTGCTGGGGGCAATCAAGGTGTACGCGCGGTTCAAGGACAACCCGTGGGTGAGCGGCTTCCTCTCAGGCGTGCTGCCGGCGGTGTGCGGGATGCTTTTCTCGGCGACGTTCTTCCTCGGCCGCACCGCGATATCAGGCCCGGCCGCCGCAATCATCGCCGCGCTGGCGCTGGTCCTCTTGCTGCGCTTCCGGCTCGACGCGTTCTGGCTCGTGCTGGGCGGCGCGCTGCTCGGGCTGGTGCGTTAGCGGGCCGGCCGGTACTCGGCCGAGCAGTCCTCACTCTCCCAGACGCGCACGTAGGTCACCGGGAAGAACTCGGCCAGCTCCTTGTGCAGGTGGCGCGCGAGGTTCTCCGCGGTCGGCACGAACTCGTAGTAGTCGTTGAGGTACTTGTGGTCGGGCAGGATGCCGGCGAGGCGCTCGCGGACTTCGGCGAAGTCGACGACCATCCCGTGCCGGTCGAGCTTCTTCGCCGCGATGGCGACCTCGACGCGGTAGGTGTGGCCGTGCAGTTCCTCGCATTTGCCGCCCGGCCCGGTGACGCGGTGCGCGGCCGAGAAGGTCTTCTCCACTCTTATCGTGAACATCGATTCAGATTAGGCCGGGTTCGCGCCGCCGTCAAGCGGTCGAAGCGCGGCCGGTTGCGCGCGGCCCGGCACCGGCTACACTGTGTCGTGGCAAGCGTGTCCTGCAACTTTGCGCGCGCCGGCGCGTCAGACCGGCAAAGGGAGAGTCGTGAAAGTACCACTACACAGCTTCAGGGCGGCATTGGCAGTCGCTCTGCTGGCCGCGGCAGGCGCGGCGCAGGCGGGTGAGGCCGTGCCGCCGCTGGAGATGCTGACTGTTCGACTGCTGACGATGAGCAAGACCGAGCTGCGGGCCTTGAGCATCGCCGTCGCCGACAACGACCGCAACGACGACTTCGTGACCGTGACCGGCGCGCTGGGCGGCCCGGCGCGGGACACGCTGTTGGGGCGCGCCGGGGCGCGGGGCGCGGCGCAGATGCGCGCGGCAATCGAGGAGGCCGGGCCGAAGAGCGCGGCTGAGGTCGACGCCGCGGTCGCGCGGATGACCGGGCTGCTCGAGCCGGACTTCTTCGCGTTGTACCTGGGCTACGCGCTGTACGCCGAAGAGGAGTACCGGGCCGCGGCCGAGCAGTTCGAGCGGGCGCTTGCGGCCGCGCCGGGCAAGCGAGAGCAGTACTACCAGGCGGCCTGCGCGTGGGCCCTCGCCGGGGACAAGGAGGCGGCGTTCAAGAATCTTGACCGCGCGGTCGGGGCCGGCTGGAGTTCGGCCAGGGACACGCGCGAGGACAAAGACCTTGACAGCCTGCACCCTGACCCGCGCTGGGAAGCGGTGCTGGCGAAGATGGACGCGGCGGCGGCGCGACGGGATGCGGCGCTGCCCGACTCGCTGGTCGCCCTGAAGGTTGTCAAGCTGCCTGAGCCGGCGCGCGCGGGCAAGGTCACGGTCGAGGAGGCGCTGTGGCAGCGCCAGTCGGTGCGCCGGTACGGGCCCGGGCCGCTGACGCTCGCCGAGGTCGGGCAGCTCTGCTTCGCGGCCTACGGCGTGAACCGGCCGGTGGAAGGCGCGCCGAGCAGCCTGGGCGGCGGGCTGAAGACCGCGCCGTCGGCCGGGGCGTGCTACCCGCTGGAGGTTTACGTGGTGGCGGGAAACGTGACCGGGCTGGAGCCGGGCGTGTACCTGTACCGGACCGACAAGCACGAGCTGTGGCTGGTCGGGCGCGGCGACAAGCGAACCGAGCTGGCCGCGGCCGCGCTGGGCCAGAAGTTTATCGGCGAGGCGCCGGCGTCGCTGGTCTGGTCGGCGGTGTTCGAGCGCAACACGAAGCGGTACGGCGCGCGGGGGCGCGAGCGCTACGTCTGCATGGACGTCGGCCACTCGGGCGAGAACGTCTGCCTGCAGGCCCCGGCGCTCGGGCTGGGCACCGTCGCGGTCGGCGCGTTCACCGACGCCGAGGTGAAGGCGGTCGTCGGGATGACCAAGCCCGAGGAGCCGCTGTACATCATGCCGGTCGGCCGGCTGACCGCGCCGAAGCAGTAGGCGGCCAGAGCGATGAAGCTCGTCGCCTATTGCGGCATCGACTGCGCCAAGTGCCCGGCGTACCGGTTCCCGCGGCTCGGGGAGAAGCTGCACCTGCGGCGGTTCTTCCAGTGGCTGCTGAAGCGCGGGATGAAGTCGAAGGGACTGAATCCGCCCGAAGGCGAGGTCATCTGCGACGGCTGTACGACCATTGACGCGCGCTGCCTGAAGCCGTGCCTGTCGTGCGCGGTGCGCTGCTGCGCGATGGAGACCGGGGTCGAGAACTGCGCGGCCTGCCCGAAGTTCCCCTGCCCGCAACTCGAGCAAGTGTGGAAGGTGACGGTGTTCCGGGACGCGGAGAAGCGCAGCCGCAAGCTGCACGGCTTGCGCGGGCATTGACGCGGCGAGCCCTGAACCTATCCTGACCGTGTGAACCGGCGCAAGTCGTTCGACCAGCACTGGCTCGGCGCGCTCGGCGCGTACGTCCTGATGGACCTGCTGCTGGCCGGGCTGGGGATGGGCGTGCCGGTGTTCTGCATCCTGTTCGGGTTCGCGGTGGGCTGGTTCACCGCGATGCGCGCGCGGGTGTTCCGGGCCGACCTGCGGCTGGCGATGCGGCTCAACCTGCGCTACGCGTTCATCACGTCGGCCGTCACCTTCGCGCTGATGGCTGTCGTCTGGGGCAGGATGGTGCCGGTGCTCTTCGACCCGGTGGTCGACTACGGCTCGATGGGCGTGCCGCTGATACTCTACGACCCGCGGCTGAGCTTCATCGGCTGGCTGGTGTTGATGATATTCGTGTCGCCGGCCCTGCAGTTCGTGGTCACGCTGATGGGCTCATACCTGACCTTCCTGTGGCGGGCCGACTGGTGGCGCGACGGCGTGCCGACCCCCGACCAGGATTTCCCCAAGCCGCCGTGGCAGAAGAAGACGCCGCCGGTCGATTGACAGCGCTCAGCGCCGACCCTAAGATTGGTCATGTTCTCTAGACTCGCCGCGGCAAGCCTGTTCTTTTTTTTCTCCGCCAGCCAGGCCCAGATGCCCAAGTCCACCAATCTTGATTTCCGGGCGGCCCCGACCGCGGACGCGGTCGTGCGGCAGTCGCCTGCGCCCGGCCGGGCGCTTGACGCTGCCCGGCGACCCGTGGCGCTCGAGGTTGTATCATCCGGTCCCGAGGGACTGGTGCTCGAGTTCTCCTGCGACAGCTTCGCGCTCGAGTCTGACCGGCTCGGCTCAATCGTGACGTTTGACGGCGCCGAGCGCGGCGCGCCGGGCGAGCCGGACCTGCCGCACCTGTCGGTGCTGGTCGGCCTGCCCCAGTCCGGCACGGTGCGCGCGAGCGCGTCGGTGTCGGGCACGCAGGTGCGCGGCGGCGTGAGGCCCAGGCCGGTGCCGTCGTTCTCATCGGTCGAGCCGGCGACGCTCGACGGCGGCCTGTGGCCGGCACAGGCGGTCGAGGTCGGCCCGGTGGAGCAGATGCGCGACGTGCGGGTCGCGCGCGTCGTCGTGAACCCGGTCCAGTACGATGCGCGGACCGGCGAGCTCAGGCTGCACTCCCGGTTGCGCGTGAACGTCAGCTTCTCGGCGCGGCCGGTCGAATCGCGCCGGCCCGACCCGCTGGATTCGGTCATCGCCGCGACCCTGGCCAACGGCCGCGAGGCGGTGAACTGGAGGCTTGACCGGCTGCCCGACGACACGCTGAACTTCTTTGCCCGCTCGGCCGACTGGTGCCGCATCCGGCTCGACACGACCGGGCTTTACCGGGTCGAGCCGGCCGACCTGAAGGCCGCGGGCTATTCGCCCGACGCCATCGATCCGGCCACGCTCAAGCTCTACAGCATCGGGCCTTACACCATCGGGGCCAACTACCCGGACACGATGGTCGAGGTCGCGACCCACCTCGTGGACAACGGCGACGGCAAGTTCTCCGGGGACGACGCGCTGGTGTTTTTCGCCGAGGCGCCGTCGCGCCGCGAGGCCGGCGACACGGCGTGGCGCTACAGCCCGTATGCCCGCTACTCGGCGCTGTGGCTGACCTGGGGCGGCGCGGCCGGCCGCAGGATGGCCGAGGTTTCGGGCGCGTCGACCGCCTCCCCGCCGGCGCGTGGTGCCGCGCGCGAGCGCATCGAGCGCGACCTGCTCTGCCCGGCGCGGTCCGGCCTGCTCTGGCTGTGGACCAACGTGTTCAAGCCGGCGGGCACGCTGTCGCTGGCCGAGACCATCGCCCTGCCGGTGCCGGGCCGCGACACGATATACGAACTCGCAGGCCGGTGCCTGGGCCGCTCGGGCGACAACCAGCTCGCCACGTACCGGGCGAAGATATACCTCAACGGGGCGTACCTCGACACTATACGCATACCCGCGGCGAGCAACTCGCCGCCGCAGACCCTGTTCCGCCTGCGCGTGCCGGCCGAGGCCGGGGCGCGGAGCGGCGCGGACACGCTGGTGTTCGAGCTGTACGGCGACCCGGAGGCGGACGTGTTCCTGGACTGGTTCGAGGTGCATTACGCGCAGAAGCTGGCCCTGGACCGCAACCGGCCGTACCTCGAGTTCTGGAGCTATGACAGCGCGGCCGGGGTCGATTTCGCGCTTGAGGGCGGCGCGAGCGCGCTGGTGCTGGACGTGGCCGACCCGTGGAGCCCGAAGCGCATCACCGGCGGCCGGGTGGAGGGCGAGCGGCTGGTGGTGAGCTACCGGCCGGGCCGCCTGGCGCGCATCGCCTGCGGCCTGAGCGACCGGGCGCGCACGCCCGCGGCAATCGAGAAGCGCGCGCCGGGCAACCTGCGCAACCCGGCCGAGGACGCCGACTACTACATCATCACGCCGGACGAGTTCGCGCCGGCGGCCGAGTTGCTGGCCCGCTACCGTACCAACAACATCGCGGGTATGGTCACCGCGAGCGTGCGCGTGGCGCGGCTGTCCCAGGTGTACGACGACTACGGCTTCGGGATGGAGGAGCCGGGCGCGATTCGCCGTTTCCTGCAGGCCAAGCGGCCGGCGTACGTGCTCTTGGCCGGGGACGGCAACTACGACTACAAGGACATTCTCGGGCTGGGCAAGGGCGCGGGCGTGCCGCCGTGCGAGCTGGGCTACGACATCGACCCCGAGGTGTACGGCAACATCGCGCGGGCCCTGGACGCGTGGTACGCCGACCTCGACGGCGGCAACGTGCCCGACCTCGTGCTCGGGCGCATCACCTGCCGCAACGCGGTCGAGCTGCGCTCCTACATCGACAAGGTGCGCAACTACGAGGCCCAGCCGACCGGGTTCTGGGCGAAGCGGTTCCTCCTGGTCGCGGACGACGAGTGGCTGGGCCAGGTCGACCCGCGCTACATCGACCCCATCGGCTACCGCCACATCGCTTCCTGCGAGCTGATGAACACCATCAGCCCGGACCGGCTCGACCCGGTGAAAATCTACCTGACCGAGTACCCGCTGACCACGACCAACCTGAAGGCCGGGGCCCAGGCCGACCTGCTCAAGCGGCTGGACGACGGCGCACTGTTGTGGTCGTTCTTCGGGCACGGGGCCGGGTTCCAGCTCTGCCACGAGCAGATACTGCACATCACCAACACGGTGCCGCAGGTGAAGACCGGGCTGCGCCAGAGCGTCGCGTTCTTCGGCTCGTGCGGCGTGGGCCGGTTTGACGACACGCGCTATGAGGCGGTGGCCGAGGAGCTGGTGCGGCGCGAGGAAGGCTGCATCGCGACCGTGGCCGCGACCAAGGCGACCGATCCGGGCGGCAACGAGGCGCTGGCGCGCGGGATGTTCACCTTCCTCGTTCAGCGGCCCGACCTGCCGGTCGGCGCGGCGTTCTACTCCGCTTACTCGCGGACGAATACGCTCTACCACCTGTTCGGCGACCCGGGCCTGAAGCTGCGTCTGCCCGCGCTGGGCATCGCGCCGGTCGCCACACCGGACACGTTCTGGCCGGGCGGCCGGGTGGCGATTGCCGATTCGGTGCCGGTCCCAGCGGGCCATTTCGAGCTGGCCGCCTACGAGGAGCAGTGGTACCGTCGGTATTCATCCGACGCCGGGCCGACCCAGTACCGGCTCAACGGCTACAACCTGTCGCGGGCCGGGGGCCGGTTCGACTCGAGCAGTATCGCGGCCGATTTCATGGTGCCGCGCGTGGAGTACCCGGACACGACCATCGTGCCCAACGGCAGCTACGTGCGCGAGCCGGGCACCTGCCGGGTGAGCGTGCTGGCGTGGGCCGGGGACAGCGCCTGGTCCAGCAGCAATTCCGGGCTGTGGCTAGGCGACAGCATCGTGGAGCCGGACGACAACGCGCCGCCCGACATCGAGCTGTGGGCCGACGGCATCAGGCTGGCGCCGGGCGACACGACCGACGTGCCCAAGAACTTCACCCTGACCGGGGTCATCACCGACCCGTCCGGGGTGCTGCTGGTGCCGAGCGTGGACGCGGGCCTGAGCCTGCAAATCGGCACCGCGCCGCGGGTCGAACTGGCCGGCTACTTCCGCTACGACAACAACTCGTCGACCAAGGGCCGGTTCGAGTACCCCATCCGGCTCGAGCAGAAGAAGGACGCCATAACGGTCATCGCGACCGACAACGTCGTGTCGCCGCTGAACAACCATCGGCGGCTGGTCCAGGTCGCGCTCTCGACCCGGCTGGACGAGGCGCTGCAACTGACCGACGTGCTGGTCTGGCCCAACCCCGCGACCGGCCCGGCCCGGTTCACCTTCAACCTGTCGCGGCCGGCCTACGTGACCGTGAAGGTGTTCACGCTCGCGGGCCGGCTCATCCGGGTCCTGCCGGCGCGGCTGCGCGGGCTGGGTTACGGTGAAGTGGAGTGGGACGGGCTGGACGCGCAGGGTCGCCTGCCGGGCAACGGCGTCTACCTCTACAAGCTAGATGCCCGGGCCAGCGAGTCCAGTACCGGCGCGGGTCAGTCGGCCGCGACCCATCGCGACCGGTTCATCATACACCGCTAGGCTGGCATACCACAACCGGTAGTGGCCAGGACGGCCGGGCCACTACGCCTGCCGCGCGGCTTGACCGGGTCTGCCCATTCGGCTATAGTTGCCTTCGTGGAACGGCTCCAGGTACTGGTTGCCCTGAAGCGGCGCAACAGGTTCCTGAACCTGTCGTTCCCGCTATTCCCCGTTTATGTAGTAGCTGTCTGCGCGGCGTGCCTCCTGGTCGCCGGGATGCTCTTGGGCGGGCAGTTCTTCGGCGAGTCGGGCCGGGTGGCACGGCTCAGGAAGGAAAACGCGGCCCTGAAACAGCGGGTCGAGTTCTACGCCGCCGCGGTGGACACCTTCCGCCAGTTCATCACCACGGCCGAGGCCATGGACAACAAGCTGCGCGCCGCGGTCAACCTCCAACTCATCCCGGGCGACATCCGGCTGATGGGCGTGGGCGGCCGGGCCGCGGCCACGCCCGACGCGCGGGTCGACAACCTCCTGCGCCGGGTCCGGTTCGAGCAGCAGTCGCTCGGGGAAATCGAGGCCGCCATCACCCGCCAGCAGGAGCGGCTCGCCTACCTGCCGTCAATCTGGCCGGTCCAGGGCTACGTGACCTCGGGCTTCGGGCGCAGGCGCGACCCGTTCACCGGCTCCCACGTGATGCACAAGGGGATGGACATCGTGGCGCCGGCCGGCACGCAAATCGTGGCGGCGGCCGACGGCAGGGTGACCTATGCCGGGTGGAAGCCGGGCTGGGGTCGGGTCGTGGAAATCGACCACGGCTACGGCTTGAAGACCTTCTATGCCCACTGCCGGACGACACTGGCGCGCTCGGGCCGCAGCGTGAAGCGGGGCGAGGCCATCGCCACGGTCGGCTCGTCGGGCCGCTCGACCGGCACTCACCTGCACTACGGCGTCACCCAGAACGGCAACTGGATCGACCCGGCCAACTACATCATCACCTACACCGCGTCCCGCTGACCGGTTCGCTTCCGCCCGCTCGATAGCTCCTTCTCTCTTCTCTTCCTCACTTAGTGTCTTCAGTGTCTCTGTGGTGAACCCGGTTCGCCCTGCCCGTCGCCCTGTGGCGCGATAGACTCTTCGCCTCCGGCTCAGAGTGACAGAGGGGTGTGGCGCGTTCCCGGTTGTCATTCTGAGCGCAGCGAAGAATCGCCGCGTCCTCTTCGTGCGGTAGAGCGATAGACTCTTCGCCGTCGGCTCGGAGTGACTGAAGGGGTGTGGCGCGTCCCCCTGACCGGTTCGCTTCCGCCCGCTCGATAGCCCCTTCCTTCTCTTCTCTCTCTTCTCTTCCTCACTTAGTGTCTTTCGTGTCTTTGTGGTTAGCTCGGCCGGTCCAGCCCAGCCCTGCAGGTCGGTCCTGTGGCGCGATAGACTCTTCGCCTCCGGCTCAGAGTGACAGAGGGGAGGGGGCGTCTCGCTGATCGGTTCGTTCCCGCCCGCTCGACAGTCCCCTCCTTCTCTTCTCTCTCTTCTCTTCCTCACTTTGTGCCTTTCGTGTCTTAGTGGTTATCCCCGCCCGCCGTCGGGCTAACGGGCAAGGACAAACGGCAGGCGGGCCTCGACGGTCCGGCCCTCGACCCGGTAGCTCAGCTTCACGGCGTAGATGCCGGCCGGGCAGAGCGTGCCGCCCTCGCGCCGTCCGTCCCACGACTCGCCGCCGTGGGCGGTCCCGGCGCGGCCCTCGAACACGCGGCTGACCCTGCGCCCCCGCAGGTCGAACACGTCAATCGTCAGCCGGCCGCCCGGCTCGCCCAGGTGATAGCGAATCTCAAGATTGTCCTCGAACCGGTCGCCGTCGGGCGAAAGCCGGGCCCGGGCCAGTTCCAGCAGGCGGCCGGTGCCGGGCCCGACCGTGATGCGGCGGCGGTTGTCGGCGGTATCACAGCAAGCATCAGGGAGATATCTGACAGTAAAAAGGATGAGCTGGCAGCCTCGATCGATGATCTGAAGGCATTTACAGCCATGCTCTCATCGAACACTATTAACAACTCATGAGGCAATGATAAGCAATGACGGACAGGTGGAAGTACAACTGCAGAGCGGGGATACAATTGAAGTAAAGCTCGCTAAACAGAGGGCATGTTTTTTAAGGCTGCAGCCGAAATCGTATTTTTACAGTTCAC
>JAWOHG010000136.1:0-6528 GCA_046485245.1 bacterium | reverse complement strand
GGGCCGAAGCAGACGCAGGTTGCCTGTTCGATTCGCGGATGACGCGTGAGCGCGGCAGCGAGCTCGGCGACCGCGATGTGGGCGGCGCGTTGCAGCGGGAAGCCGTAGGCGCCCGGCGCGTGTACGAGGCCGCGCTGGCCGAAGTCACCGGGAGGGCAGAGTGAACGTCACTGTCGACAACAACCTCGTCGAGTGGGTAATCGGCCTGCGCCGCTGGTTCCACCAGCACCCCGAACTCGGGATGCAGGAGCGTGAGACCCAGCAGAAGGTGCTCGCGGCGCTCGCCGAACTGGGTATCGAGCACCGCCCGGCCGCCGGCACCGGCGTCATCGCCACGGTCCGGGGCAACTCCGAGCGCCCGATGATTGCCCTGCGCGCCGACATGGACGCCCTGCGCGTCACCGAAGCGCGCACCGAGCTCAACCGCGACTACCGCTCGCAGAACGAAGGCGTGATGCACGCCTGCGGCCACGACGCGCACATGGCGATGCTGTTGGGTGCGGCCCGCTGGCTGCAGCAGCACCGCGCCAAGCTGCCTGGCTCGGTGCGCCTGCTGTTCCAGCCGTCCGAGGAAGACCCGCCCGGCGGCGCGGTGCCGCTCGTGGCCGACGGCGGCCTCGACGGCGCCGATGCCGTGCTCGGCCTGCACGTGCTCGGCGACGCGCCCTCGGGTGAGCTGCGGTTCCGCCCGGGTCCATTCATGGCCCAGACCCGCCGCTTCGACCTGACGGTACAGGGCAAGGCCGGCCACCACATGTGCCCTCAGGACAACATCGACCCGGTCGCCTTTGCCGCCCGGTTCATCACGCTGGTCCAGTCCGACATTCGCTCCGCCCTGTCCCCGGACGAGGTCTACGTCCTCGGGTTCGGCGCCATCAGCGGCGGCTCCCAGTTCAACCAGACGCCCGCGACCTGCGCTCTGAACGGCAGCTTCCGGGCGTTCAGCTTCGAGGCCGCCGAGCGCATCGAGACCGCGATGCGCCGGCTGCTCGCCGGCCTGGTCGAGGAGTTCCGCATCGACGGGGTTGCGGACCTGCCCCGGTTCGAGCTCGAGGTCGAGCGCGGTTACCCCGCGCTGGTCAACAACCCTGCGTTCACCGCCCGCGCCGCCGCCGTGCTGCGCAAGCGGTTCCCGCGTGTGGTCGACGACGCCCGGCAGAATCTCGGCGGCGAGGACTTCGCCTACTACCTCGAGCGCGTGCCCGGCCTGTTCGCATTCATCGGCTGCGCCGACCCAGGGCGCGGCATCGTCCACATCAACCACTCCGAGCTGTTCGACATCAACGAACCCGTGCTCGGCACCGGGGTCGACGTTATGCTCACCATCGCGCTCGACTTCCTGTCCGACCCGGCCGCGTACCGGCCGCCGGCCACTTGACCGCCGGCCCGGTTGCGATAGTCTCGACCATGCGCAAGCAGCCATCGTCCGACCTTGGGCTCCCCGACCCGCGCAAGTACCTGAAGCTCGCGCTCGACGGCGGGGCCGACAAGGTTCGGCTCATCCCGACGCGCAACGTCGTCACCGCGGAGTGGGTGCGCCTCAAGTGCCAGTTCGGCTGCAGCGGCTTCGGCAAACGGCTCTGCTGCCCGCCGCACACGCCCGCGCCCGAGCGGATGGCGCGCGTGCTGGCCGAATACCGGCGCGGCCTGCTGTACAGCTACACCTGCGTGCCGCGCGGGTACCGGTCCAAGCGCCTGCGTATGCAGCGTCTTGTCGCCGCCATCGAGCGACAGGCGTTTCTCGACGGCTACTACCGCGCATTCGCCCTGATGGCCGGGCCCTGCCGGCTGTGCGACAGGTGCAACCTCGACGGCCGCTGCCGACACCCGTCCGAAGCGCGGCCATCGTTGGAGGGCTGCGGCATCGACGTCTACGCCACCGCCCGCAAGTCGGGCGTCAAGCTGGAAGTCGTAGCGCGACCCGATGCCGCGGCCACGTTCATCAACCTCGTCCTGCTCGACTGACCGGGCACCGTTGACAACCCGCCGCGGCCGGCTATAACTAGCGCCGAGATGCTCTACTGCCCATCCTGCGGCGCAGCCAACGACGACAGCGCCAAGTACTGCAAGGAATGTAAGGCCAAGCTCGACTCGTTTGCCCGGGCCCGCGAGACCTGGGAACCCGACGAGGAAATCCCCCAACCGCGGGCAACGCCGGCGGTCAGCGCCGGCTCGGGCATCAGGGCCATCGGCATCAGCTCGGCCAGCCTGATACTCGGGCTGCTCGGTACCGGCCCGGTGGCAATGGTCGTTGGCTGGCTGGCCCTGCGCCGCCGCGCGCCCAACCCCGGCCAGGCGAAAGCCGGCCTCGTCCTCGGCATCGCGGGCACCATCGCTTTCGCCGTGCTCATCATCGTCCGCCTGACGGCCGGCGACCCGTTGCGCCGCCCGCTCACGCCCGAGAACGTACCCGCATTCGTCGAGGGCATCACGGCGCGCGCCGACGAAGTCGAGTTCAAGCTCGACGGAATACGCGACCGGCTCGGGCCCGGCGGCGAAGGCGAACTGGCCGAGTCCTACAGCGCGCTCCGGTCGCTCGGCGAACTGCTCGCCGAACTCGACTCGACGCCGCCCGAACTGCTCGACACCATCCGCGACTACATCTTCGAGGACCTCGAGCGGGCCCGCGCCGGCACCGGCAACCGCTGAGCCGCGGGCTGCCGGCTCGCGCCCGGCGCTGAGGTCGCCCGCCCTCCCGTCACCCTGTCCGCCTCACACCCACACTACCTGCCCCCCAAGCCACCTAACCTCTTCTCTGCTTCTCTTCCTCTCTTCCTCTCTTCCTTACCGTCTCTCTCCCCTCTCTGCCGTTCTGCGCTTCAACAGCAACTGCCGCCCGACCCACCCCGCGCGCGCAACTTGACACCCGAGTCTCATTTCTATATTTTTAGAAATATGGAAGCCGAGAACCGACAACTGACGACCGCGCTGCTGGCCGCGCTGGGCAGCGAGTACCGGCTGCGCATCGTGGAACTCCTCGCCGATGGCGAGCGCTGCGTCTGCGAAATCACCCCGTACTTCCCCACCGCATCCTCGGTCGTGTCGCACCACCTGTCGGTACTCGAGCAGGCCGGGGTCATCGTGTCGCAGCGCGACGGACGATGGATGCGCTACCGGCTGGCGGACGAGTCGGTCCTCGACCTGCTCGGCCGCGCGGGCCGGCTGGCGAATCGCTGCAAGTCGGACCGCTGCACGGCGCGGCGACCCAAGGCCTCTGCCCGCGCCTGCTGCGCCCGTACCGACACAAGGAGAACAAATGCCCACAAGTAACGACAAGATTCGGAAGGCAGTGCGCGACGGCTACGGCGCGGTCGCGCGCGGCGGCGGCTCGTGCTGCGGCTCGGGCAGCTCTTGCTGCGGCGGGTCGACTGCGGAACAGACGAGCCGCACCATCGGTTACACCGACGCCGACCTGGCATCGGTCCCGGACGGCGCCAACCTCGGGCTCGGCTGCGGCAACCCGGTCGCGCTGGCAAGCCTCAAGCCCGGCGACACGGTGCTCGACCTTGGCTCAGGGGCCGGGCTCGACTGCTTCCTCGCCGCCGGAAAGGTCGGCCCCTCCGGCCGGGTCATCGGCGTCGACATGACGCCCGAGATGCTGGAGAAGGCACGCGATAACGTCCGCAAGAGCGCTTATGCCAACGTTGAGTTCCGGCTGGGGGAAATCGAGCACCTGCCGGTGGCCGACTCGTCGGTCGACTGCGTCATCTCCAACTGCGTAATCAACCTCTCACCCGACAAGCCGCAGGTCTTCCGCGAGGCGTTCCGCGTCCTGAGGCCCGGCGGGCGGCTGATGGTGTCGGACATCGTGCTCGACTCGCCGCTGCCCAGGGCGATACTCGACTCCGCCGCCGCCTACGTCGGCTGCATATCCGGCGCGAGCCTCAGGGCCGATTACCTCGCGTTCATCGCCACCGCGGGGTTCGAGGACGTGCAGGTCGTCGCCGAGGAACGCTTCCCGGTCGAGGCCGCGGCCAGCGACCCGACGCTGCAGGCGCTGGTCCGCGAATCCGGCCTGCCGTCCGATGCACTTGCCCGGCTGGCCGGGGGAATCCGCAGCATCAAGGTCACCGCAACCAAGCCAAAGGAGTAGCAGCCGATGCTCGCCAACCTCCTCGCCAATGTTGAGAGACTCATAACTACCCAGCCGTTGCTCGCGGTACCCGTCGTCTTCCTCGGCGGCCTGGTCACCGCGCTCAACCCCTGCGTGCTGGCCTCGATACCGCTAGCCATCGGCTTTGTCGGCGGCTACGCCAAGGGCCGCAGCAAAGGCTACGCCCTCCTGCTGGCGCTGTTCCTCTTCCTCGGCATCGCCGCGGCGTTCACCGCGCTCGGCATGGTCGCCAGCCTCGCCGGCACGCTCTTCGGCACGACCTCGACGTTCTGGCCCATCCTCATCATCGTCGTCTGCGTCGTGATGGGCGGCCAGATTCTACTCTTCCCCCACTTCGAACTGCCGATGCCCCGCGGCATCACGCCCAAAGCCGGCGGGGTGGTCGGCGCGTTCCTGTTGGGCGCGCTGACCGGCGTCATCGCCACGCCCTGCGCTATGCCCGTCCTGGCCGTACTGCTCTCCTATGTCGCCGCGAAGGGCAACGTGCTGTACGGCGGGCTGCTGCTGTTCGCCTACGCGCTCGGCCACTCGGTGCTGGTGCTGGTCGCCGGCAGTTCGATGGGCATCGCCGAGGCAATGGTGAACTCCAAGGGCCTGAAGAAGGCCTCGACCATTCTCAAGAAGGCCTCGGGCGTGCTGCTGCTGCTCGTGGCCGCCTACTTCGTGTATGAGCTGCTCAAACGCTGAGCCAAGGAGCTTATGATGACGATCCGACTGCTGCTCGCAACATCGCTCGCCGTGGCCGTGATGCTCGTCGTTCCGGGTTGCGGCGGCGCCCCGAAGCCGCCCGCGCCGGCACCGGCCGATACGACGGCTGAGACCGGCGCAATCTGCGACACGACGCTGGACACGACCGCAGCCGTTGAACCCACCCCGGTCGAAACCGCTGCCACGGCGGCGGCGAAGCCGGCCGAGCCGGTCGCCGAGAAGCCGGTCGAGAGGCCGAAGGAACTGCCGAAGATGTGGGACTTCGGCTCCGAGAACTGCATCCCCTGCAAGGAGATGCTGCACATCCTCACGCCGATGATGGCCGAGTACAAGGGCAGGGTCGACATCCGCATCATCAACGTCTACGAGGACCGCGAGCGCACCCAGCAGTTCCGCATCGTCACCATCCCGACCCAGGTCTTCATCTCGCCGGAGGGCAAGGAGCTCTACCGTCACATCGGCGTCTACCCGGCAGATTCCATCGTCGCCAGGTTCCGCGAGTTCGGCTGGGAGTAGCCCGTGAAAGAGCGCTACAAGCTCCTCATAATCCTCGGCGTCTTCCTGTTCTTCTACTTCGTGCCGCTCGGGCCGGGCCGGGTCCAGGGCGCCCTGCTCGAAGGTTTCCAGATGCTGCAGGAATATGCCCGGCTCCACGTCCTGCTCTGCCTCGTTCCCGCCTTCTTCATCGCCGGGGCAATCCAGAACTTCATCTCCAAGGAAGCCATCCTCAAGTACTTCGGGCCGAAGTCCAACAAGGTGCTGGCCTACTCCATCGCCTCGGTTTCGGGCGCGATTCTCGCGGTCTGCTCCTGCACGGTCCTGCCGATGTTCATGGGCATCTACATGGCCGGGGCAGGCCTGGGCGTGGCCGCGACGTTCCTGTACTCGGGCCCGGCCATCAACGTGCTCGCAATCCTGATGACCGGCCGAGTGCTCGGTCTCGAACTGGGCCTGGCCCGCGCCATCGGCGCAATCGTCTTCTCGGTCGTCATCGGCCTCCTGATGGCGTTCATCTTCCTCCGCTCCGAGAAAGCCCGGGCCGAAGCTTCCGGCGCGTTCGATATGGAAGCGGCCAAAGGCGGCCGCCGGCTCTGGCAGAACATCCTCTACTTCGCCTCGATGATCCTCGCGCTCATCTTCTTGACCTGGGGCAAGCCCAAGGAACCCATCGGTTTCTACAATGCCGTCTATTCGGTTCACTGGTATCTGGCCGGGGCGTCGCTTCTCGGCCTCGCACTGATGATCTGGCGCTGGTTCAACGGAGAAGAGAGGAAGGCGTGGGTCGCATCCACGTGGACATTCGCCAAACAGATAATGCCGCTGCTGTTCGGCGGCGTCTTCGTTGCCGGGGTCCTGCTCGGACGGCCCGGGCTCGACGCCGGCATCATCCCGAACCACGCAATCGCCGGACTGCTCGGCGGCAACTCGCTTGGCGCCAACATCTTCGCGTCGGTCTCCGGCGCCTTGATGTACTTCGCCACGCTCACCGAGATTCCCATCCTGCAGGGACTCATTGGCTCGGGTATGGGCAAGGGCCCTGCCCTCGCCCTCCTGCTCGCCGGCCCGGCGCTGTCCCTGCCCTCGATGATCGTCGTCATCCGGATGATCGGGGCCAAACGCGCATTCACCTACATCGCACTCGTGGTGGTGCTTTCGACCTTCGCCGGCCTGCTCTATGGCGCGATTACATAACTCTCCGTTAGCGG
>JAWOHG010000272.1:0-6889 GCA_046485245.1 bacterium | reverse complement strand
ACCGGTCCTATACTCTGTCGGGGCAGTGCGGCCGACCGAAGCCGGCTTCAGCATCGGGCACACCCGCTCGTCGGTGACTCGACGACACTGCGCTTCGTCCTGCCCGCGACCGGCCCGGCGACAATCAAGGTCATCGATGTCACCGGCCGGATCGTGCTGACGCGCAGCCTCGCGGCTGGCCGGCACGGCTCGGCCCAGCTCGAACTGCGCGACCTATCTGCCGAAGTGTACCTCGTCCGGTTCGACACCGAAGGCTTCAACTCGACTGCGAAGCTGGTCATCGAACGCTAGCGAGAGAGACTGAAGAAGAGCAGGCGGGCGGCCTTCGGGCCGCCCGCCGCCTTGCCCGGCAACGCGACCACTACATATAGTGGTACGAACGAGAATGGCATACCACAGGTTGTGCAGGGGGTGAGTCGCCCATTGGCTGCCTGGCTCAAGCCGCGGCCGAATGAAGACACCAGAGGAAGCGCCAGCAGGTCGACCAGAAGGCGCTTGAGTTAAGTGTCTAAAAGGCCAGCGTTTGGACCGGTCAGACTGCGCTCGACCCGCGCGGCGTGTTCCTATGCAAGTAAGGCCCTCAGGTCGGCGTCGAACGCGAGCAAGAGGCGCAGGGTCAGCGTCTGCTTCAGGCACTGCCAGAGGCCTTGCTCCAAGGCGGCTCCAATCTGTGGCACCAGGCGCGTGACGAGGCCGACGCTTCAAGCCGCTGCCGCCTCGCGCGTTGCGAGACCCGACCGCAACTCGTTGACAGATTTCGCCCAACCGTGCTATACTATTATGGCTCCGTCGGGTTACATTTCTGCCCAACAAGCAGGGTCGGATGCGTTATGCCCGGCGGGGTTGGTCGTCTGTCAAAGGAGGATGAGTTGAGACTTCAGGCTGTGTTGTTTCTGGCCGTGGCCGGGATTGCCCTGGGCCAATGGGAACCCGAACGCCGCGTCACGTCCTCGACCGGCATCCTCGACCGCACGGCGCGCGGCAACGCCCGTGCCGTGACGATGCGTAACGACACTGTCCACGTCGCCTACGAGTCGCACCTCAGCCCGAGCAATTCAGTCATCCGTTACACGCGGTCGACCGACGGCGGCGCCACTTGGGAGTTCGACTCGGTCATCTCGGTAGCCTACGACGGCTCGCTGCGCTACTCGCCGTCCATCGCGCTGAGCGGCAACATGGTCCACGTCGCCTGGGCGAGCATCGACCTGTCGACCTACCAGTCCCGCGTCCGCTACCGCCGCTCTATCAACAGCGGCGTCAACTGGGAAAGCCAGCAGACCTGCAACAGTGTCACCGCCTACGACCGCTACATCGACCCGTCGCTCGCGGTGAACGGCTCGGTGCTCCACGTGACCTACGGCGATACCGGCGCCGATACGGTGTTCTACGCCCGCTCGACCGACAACGGCGTGAACTGGGCGCCCGGCGCGATGGGCTACACCATCGACCGCGACGCGGTCTCGTCGTCGGTCGCGACCAACGGCAGCGGCCTGAGTGCGGTCGTGCTCGTCGCCTACTCGTACGGACCCGACGCCGACCGCGCGATATATGTCCGGCGCAGCACCGACCGGGGCAGCAACTGGCAGGCCCGGCAGCTCATCGACAGCCTTGGCATCGCCGCGACCGCCAGTTGCGTGCTGATGCGCGGCAACAACGCCTACCTCGTGTACCAGAAGAACGTCTACGGCACCAACGACATCTTCCTGGCCAAGTCGACCGATGCCGGCGTGACCTGGTCTGCGCCCGTCGCCATCGACTCCGGCCCGCTCAGCCAGGTCGACCCGTCGTTCAACCGCAGTGTCGCCAACACGGTCCTGCACGTGGCCTACACCGACTACTCGCTGCCCGGTCCCGGCATCGCCTATCGCAGTTCGGTCGACGAAGGCGCGACCTGGTCCGCGGCCCTGCGCGTCGACGCCGGCGCCGGCCCGGCCACGCGCCCAACGGTCTCGGTGAACGGCCGCGACACCGTCGCAGTCTGCTGGACCGACGGCCGGTGGTCCGCCACCTACCCGGACGTCTACTTCCGGCGCAGCGGCCCGAGCCTGCTCGACGTCGGGGTCAGCCGCATCCTCGCCCCGACCGGGGTCATCGACTCGACCCAGTCGGTCGCGCCCGCCTGCTCCGTGACCAACTACGGCACCTACGCGGCCAGCTTCAGGGTCCGCTGCCGGATCGGCGGCTTCTACTCCGACTCGGCCCAGGTCACCGGGCTCCAGCCCGGCAACCGGGCGCTGGTGAACTTCCCCGCGTACGCGGCGTGGCCGCGCGGCACCCACCTCGTCAAGTGCTCGACCGCGCTGGCCGACGACGCGGTCCCGGCCAACGACTACCGCACGACGACCGTCCGGGTCCGCGTGTTCGACGCGGAGGCCGACTCGATTCTCGCGCCGACCGACACGGTCGATTCCGGCACGGTCGTCACGCCCCGCGCGTGGGTGCGCAACGTCGGAACCGACACCGCCGTGTTCTACGCCCGGCTGTCGATTGGTGCCTGGCGCGACTCGGTGAGCGTCACGGTGCCGCCCAGCCAGGTCCGGACCGCCACCTTTGCCAACTGGACCGCCCTCGCGCGCGGCAACCAGACGGTCCGCTGCACGACGATGCTCTCGGGCGACATGGTGCCGCCCAACAACGTCTGCTCGACCGTCGTCACGGTCCGCGTGCTGGACGCGCAGGCCGTCAGCATTCTCGCGCCCTCGGGCATGGTCGACTCCGGCGCGCCGGTCACGCCGCGGGCCTCGGTGCGCAATGATGGCACCGGCAACGTCACATTCTACACCCGGATGAGTATCGGCGCGTGGGCCGACTCCCAGCAGGTCACGCTCGCGCCCGGCGCCGCCGACACGCTGAGCTTCGCCCAGTGGACCCCGGTGACGCGCGGCCTCAACGCAGTTCGCTGTAGCACAATGCTCACCGGCGACATGGTGCCGGCCAACAACCTCTGCACGGTCAGCGTCTCGGTCCGCGTGCTCGACGTCGGGGTCAGCCGCATCCTCGCCCCGACCGATACCATCGACTCCACACAGTCGGTCGCGCCCGCCTGCTCGGTAACCAACTACGGGACGCAGGCGGCCAGCTTCAAGGTCCGTTGCCGCGTCGGCGGGTTGTACGCCGACTCGACCCAGGTCATCGGCCTGCAGCCCGGCACGAGGACGTTGGCTTCGTTCCCGGCACGCTCGGCCTGGTTGCGCGGCACTCACTTGGTCGCCTGCTCCACGGAACTCGCGAATGACGCCGTGACTGCCAACGACAAACGAACTGCGGCGGTCACGGTCCGCGTGCTCGACGCACAGGCGGTGTCAATCCTTGCCCCGATCGGCACGGTCGACTCCGGCAGCACGGTCACGCCCCGGGCCCAGGTGCGCAACAATGGCACCGCGAACGCCACGTTCTACACCCAGCTCGTCATCGGGGCATACGTCGATTCCCAGCAGGTCACGCTGTCGCCCGGCGGGACGCAGGCGCTCAACTTCGCCCAGTGGACTGCCGGCCCGCGCGGCTCCTACCCGGTCACCTGCAGCACCAGGCTCACCGCCGACATGGTGCCAGCCAACAACCGCATCGCGGGCAACGTCTCGGTCGCGGTGCACGACGTCGGCGTGGTGGCCATCGCCGCGCCCGCCGACACGGTGCCGCCCGGTTCGCTGTCCCCGCTGGCGGTCCTGCGCAACTGGGGCACCGACCGGCCCGCGGTTCGCGCCTTCTTCGCCATCAACTCGACCGTGCCCTACCGCGACAGCGTCGTCCTGCCCGCCGGCCTGCCGTTTGCGGACACGCTCGTGGCGTTCCCGGCCTGGAACGCGACAATCGGCAGCTACCAGGCCCGCTGCTCGGTGGCGATGGCCGGCGACGGGGTTGCATCGAACAACGTCGTCGCGCGCGCCTTCACCGTCGCGTCGAGCGCGGTCGATATCGGCGTGCTCGCCATCGTCGCGCCGCAGGGCCAGTACGACACCGCCGCCACCATCTTGCCCGAGGCCTCCTTCCGCAACTGGGGCGACGTGACTACGACATTCACCGCGCTGTTCCGCATCCTTGACGCGGGCGGCGCTCAGGTCTATGCCCGCCCGCTCGTCGTCGCCGGCCTGGCCCCGGGCCGCGACACCGCCGCCGCGTTCGCCGAGTGGCCGCGCCCGCACCTGCCCGGCAGCTACTCGACCCGCTGCTCGGTCTACGTCGCGGGCGACACCGACCCGGCCAACGACGTCGCCGCCGGTTCATTCAGCGTCGGCGAGAGCCGCATCACCGGCTGGTTCGAGAAAACCTCGATGCCGATCGCGCCGTCCGGCCGCGCGGTCAAGGACGGCGGCTGGCTGTCCTACGACGCGGGCACCGGCGTCATCTACGCGGCCAAGGGGTACAAGACGGGCGACTTCTACGCCTACCGCCCGGAAGGCGACTCCTGGTCCACGCTCGAGCCGATGCCGGTCGGCGCCGAGGGCAGGTTCCCCTCCAAGGGTGCGGTCGGCTGCGCCAACGGCCGCAACGTCGTCTACGCCACCAAGGGCAACAACTCGCTCGGCTTCTGGGCCTACGACATAACCGCCAACGCCTGGCTCCAGCTCGAGAACGTGCCCCTCGGCCTGTCCAACAAGAAGGTCAAGGGTGGCACCGACCTAGCCTACATCGAGCGCAACGACACCGGCTACGTCTACCTGCTCAAGGGCTACCGCAACGAGTTCTACCGCTACAATACCACCAGCGGCGCGTGGCAGACTCTGCCCGCCGCGCCGGTCGGCCTGCGCCCGAAATGGGACAAGGGCTCCTGGCTGGCCCTTGACGGAGTCGGCGCGCTCTACGCCCACAAGGCCCGCTACCAGGAACTCTGGCGCTACGATGTTGCGCACGACAGCTGGACCGGCGGGATGCTCTCCTCGATGCCGCTCACAAGCCGCTTCACCGGCCGGCGCAAGCGCTCCAAGGACGGCGGCTCGGGCGTGTTCTGGCAGGACCACCTGTTCGCGCTCAAGGGCGGCAACTCCCAGGACTTCTTCCGCTACTCGATACTGCGCGACACCTGGGACGAGATCGACACGATGCCCATCTTCGGCTCCGCCCTGCGCCGCAAGCGGGTCAAGGCCGGCGCCGACATCACCCGGTCCGACGCGCTCGACGTGTTCTTCGCGCTCAAGGGCAACAAGACCCGCGAGCTGTGGATGTACGTCCCGGGCACGCCTTACGCTACACGCTCCACGCAGTACGCACGGACGGGCGTGCAGGGCGAAGGGCGTGCAGCGTCCGGCGTAGTGCTCCTGGTGCCAAGCCCGGCACGCGGAACGGCGACCATCCGCTGGCATTCGTCATTCGCCAATCGTCACTCGACATTGTCCCTGTATGACGCTGCCGGCCGCGCGGTTCTCGCCCGGTCTCTCGACCTCTCAGTCTCTGGCTCCCTGTCTCTGTCCGGCCTGCCCGCCGGGGTTTACCTCGTGAAACTCTCGTCGCCCGGCTTCACCGCCACGCGCAAGCTAGTTATCCAGCACTAGCAATGCCCGAAACAGCATCCGGGGTGCGGTCCGCCGCGCCCCGGATGCGTTCTCTCCGGGTTCCCGGGCCGGGGTTGACTCGGCCGTGGCCGTGGCTATACCTCTGACGTGGCCAAGGCGAAGTCACCGCTGATACTGCTGACCAACGACGACGGCATCGAGGCGCCGGGCCTTGCCGACCTGCACCGCGGCCTGCGCCGACTGGGCCGGGCCTGGGTCGTCGCGCCGGCGGTCAACCAGTCGGCCTCCAGCCACAGCTTCAGCCTGCGCAAGCCCATCAAGGTCTGGCGCCTGCGCCCGCGCTGGCTCGCGGTCCACGGCACGCCCACCGACTGCGTGCTCATCTCCCACCACGGCATCCTCAAGCGCAGCATCGACCTCGTCGTCTCCGGCATCAACGACAGCCCGAACCTTGGCGACGACGTGCTCTACTCGGGCACGGTCGCGGCCGCCATCGAGGGCGCGATGCTCGGGATGCCCGCGGTCGCGATGTCCTACGTCGAGTACGGCGCCAACCGCGAGGCCGGGCTCGACTTCCTGCGCCGGCTCGTGCCCGCACTGCTCGGCGGCCTCCTGCCGCGCAAGACCCTGCTGAACGTGAACATCCCCTCGGGCGAGCTGCGCGGCGTGCGCGTCACCCGCCTCGGCCGGCGCATCTACCGCGACATGGCCATCAAGGGCTCCCTGCCCGACGGCGGCGTGTCGTGGACCATCGATGGCGAGATGGCGTTCGAGCACACCGAAGGGTCTGATTTCGAAGCGGTCGACTCCGGCTACATCTCGGTCACGCCCCTGCACCTCGACATGACACACCACCCGGAAATCGACCGGCTCCAGCGCGAGCTGCGGCGGCTCAAGCTCGGCTGACCCGGCCCAGTCCTCCCCGGTTTTGACATTTGCCTTTTGGCCTTTGGCTTTTGACTTGTCCTTGAGCCCTCCTATAATCCCGACGATATGACCAGAGACGAAGCACTGAAGCTCGTGATGGAGCGGGTCACCAACCGCAATCTGCAGAAGCACATGCTGGCGACCGAGGCCTGCCTGCGCGCGCTAGCGCCGCGCCTCGGTGGCGACACCGAACAGTGGGGTCTCGCCGGCCTGCTGCACGACGTCGACTACGAGAAAACCAAGACCGACACCGCCCGCCACGGCATCGTCGGCGCCGAACTGCTCGAGTCGCTCGGGGTCGAGCCGGCCATCGTCCACGCGGTGCGCGCCCACGTCGGCGCGGTCCCGGCCGAATCGATGCTGGACAAGGCGCTCTACGCGACCGACCCCATCACCGGGCTCATCGTCGCCGCGGCGCTGATGCACCCGCTGAAGAAACTCTCCGGCGTCGACACCGAATTCGTGATGCGCCGCTACGGCGAGAAGAAGTTCGCGGCCGGGGCCAACCGCGA
>JAWOHG010000091.1:0-16223 GCA_046485245.1 bacterium | reverse complement strand
CGCCCAGTCGCCAGCGTATGGCGCAGCCCAAACCGACGTTCAAGTCGAGGTCGTCGCTCGAACGCGCCGCGAACCGCTCCGGGTTCACGCCGTAGAGGAAGCTGTCCAGGTCGGCCGGCGAGTATTCAAAGACGTTGTCGACGTACGTCGGCGCGAACTCGAACCGCCAGGCGAGACTCGGCGCGGCCACTGCCCCAACCGGCGCCAGCAGCAGCACGACCAGCCCCGCCCACTGCCCAATCGCCATTCGACAATCGCCATTCGCCATTCGCCTGTCCCTACTCATACTTCTCAGCCGGCAGCCAGTCGACCGCGACTGCCGCGGACTTGGCCAGCGTACCGGTAACCGCAATGCGGACGTCGTGACGGCCGGCCGGCAGCGAAAAGTGCAGGCTGCGCTCGCCCGAGGGCACCAGGCCGGGCGCGTCGCGCCAGGTTGCGCCCTCGGCCCGCCAGACCTGGAATCCCTGCCGGGCAAGGTCGGCCTCGCCGCTGCGGGCGGAGAGCACGAAGCCCTGGCGCCCGGGCAGCGCCGCCTCGTAATTGAGCCGGGCCCGGACCCGGACGCGGCACGGCCCCTGCAGCGTGACGGCCGTCGGCTGGTTCGGTTCGACGCGGGCATAGCGGGCAGTCTTCGTGCCGGCATCGAGGGTCAGGCCGGGCCGGTCGGCGATGCCCAACGCCTGCCACGGCCGCGGCGACTGGAAGGCGAAGCGGACCCCGACGGTATCGGACGGGGAGCGGTCGAGCGTCAGCCGGTAGCGCGTCTTGCCCGCGGGGACCTGCACGAAGAACGAGCGCCACTGCGCCACCTTGCGCCCGTTCGGCCCCAGGCTCGAAGGCGAGACCCCGGCAGAGAAATCCTCGGGCCGCTCCATCTCCTCCTGCCAGAGCGTCAGGCGGTACTCCTGCGGACCCGATGCCTTTGCCGGCCACCACAGCCGCGTGTAGACCCGGAGCCACGTCGGGCCTTCGACCTCGAACTCCAGCGGGGCGCGGCGCGTCAGCAGGTGGTAATCCAGCTCGACGCGCCGGACAACGCTCACCGATGCCTTGCCCGCGCCGCCCGAGGTCTTCACCTCGACGCCCGCTGCGAGCCCCGCAAGCACGGCCAGCGCCGCCGCGGCCCGTGCAATCGACATTGGACAACCGACAATCGACAATTGCTTCATACGCTAGAGTTCTCCTCCTGGTTCCGCTTCACGCCGAGGTACGACTCGACGTCATAGCGGACCACGAACCAAACCAGTGCCAGCAGCAGCGCGGCGAATAGCCCGGCCAGCCAGACCGAGTAGCGGCGCTCGAAGAAGAGCCGGCCACGCCCGAGTTCGGGCAGCGGCACCGGCGCCACGGGCAGCCGGTACGCGGCCGCGACGCGCCTCGGGTTGGCGATGTGCACGACCGGCACCCCCTGCTCCAGCAGCGCGCGCACCAGCCCGCCCGAATGCAGCCGGTCGGACCGGCCCCGCAGGACGCGGGAAGGCGCCGGGGCCAACGGGTCGCCGGAGTGCGCCACCGCCCGGCCGACCAGGACTGCCGCCTTGACGCGGCCGAACGCGGCCCGGCGCGCCTCGACCCCGGCAGCCAGGCTGTCGGGGCTCTCAAGCGCCATCCCGGCTCGCGCCGCGGCGCTGTCAAGGAGGTCGCGGCCTTCGGGCGAGAGACCGCGGCCGTTGTCGTCCTCTGCGCCGATGAAGGAGGCCACGGTCCGTTCCGCCAGCACGCCAGAAGTGACCAGGCGCCGCTCGATGTCGGGCCAGGTCCACCCCGGCAGGTTCGCGCCCCACGAGCCGGCCGAGAGCGTCGTGACGACCGCCGGGGTCAGGCCCAGCGCGCGGCACGCGGCCAGCACGTGGACATTGAGCGCCGGGTAGGTCCCGTCCCAGGAAACCGCGACCGTATCGCCCCGCCGCGCCCCCGCGCTGAAGAGCATCTCGACGACCGCGGCAGCGAAGTTGGGGTTGGTCGTGGTCAGCGCGTCGCTCAGGTCGCTGCGGCCGTAGGTCACGGGCGAGTACTGCACGCCGACCAGCCCGGTGGCATTGGGGTCGCTCAGGCTGTCGACCGGCAAACCCAGGCTGTCGCGCAGCGCCTTGACCTCGGCGAACGCCGCCTGCGCAAGCCGGGCGGCGGCCAGCTTGGACTCGTAGGCCCGGCCCCGCACCCAGCGGGCCGAGCCCGTCTCGACGTAGTACAGCCCGAGGGCGACCAGCGCCGCTGCGACCAGCACCCAGCGATTCACCCGGCCGTGACGCCGCCGCACTAGAACGCCCCCCCGGAGATGACGGTCATCACCAGCCGCGTCAGCACGGCGGCCAGGGACATCGTCGCCAGGGTCTCGACCACGCCCTGCCGGTGCATCCAGTACGCGACCAGGCCCGGTATGACGTAGCCGATGACGCTCACGTCCAGGCGCACGCCGTCCAGGGCCAGCGGCGGGGCAATCTTCGTGACGTAACCCAGCACGTAGCCGACCAGCACGCCCAGAAGCATCATCCGGCGGCCGTGCACCAGCGCGACCAGCGACACCAGCTTGATGATGAAGTAGGTCGCCAGCGCGACCAGCATGGTCGCCAGCAGGCGCAGCGGCTCGGGCAGTGCCAGGGCGATGTAGCCCGGCACGACGATGCCGCCCGCGGCCAGGCCGAGCGCCTCGGTCAGCACGAAAGACGCGACCATCCCCAGGCCGATTGTCTCAATTACCACTCGCCGCACCTCTCTGTGCAAAATGCGCGATCAGCGAATCGCCGTACCCGACCGTGTTGCCGGTCGCGAACAGGAGAGTCTGCCCGCCGGCCAGCGCGTGCACCCGCTCGTACACCTCGGCCGGCGGCCGGTCCTCGCCGAGGTCGGTCAGCCGGTCCCGGGCCACGCCCATCTCCAATGCCCGGTTGATGAACACGCGCGTCAGCCCGCCCGTCACGACCGCGTGCCGGAACGGCCAGCCCGCGACCAGCTCGGCGAGCTGGCGTGAGCGGTCGGCGCGGTCGCGCCGGCAGTTCACCAGGAGCAGCCGGTCGGCCCGCCGCGGCGCCATCATCCGCCACAGCATCGCGATGGAGTCCGGGTCGTTCGCGGCCAGCGTGTTGACCAGCTCGATAGTCTTGCCGCGGTCGGCCACGCTGATGATGCGCATCACGCCGGAATCGGGCAGCGAGCGCTTCATGCCGGCCAGGGCCTGCGCGCGGTCAACGCCGATGCTCGAACAGACCGCCAGCGCCAGCGCGACATTCTCCTTGTGCTCGATGTAGCCGAACCCTTCCATCTCCGAATCGCCCACCGACGCCGGGTCGCTCACGGTCATCTCGACGCCCGGCACGACCGCCGCCTTCAGGGTCGCCAGCTCGGGCCCGCGCTCGGCCGTGAAAAACCGGCCCCGGCGCGGCACGGTCAGGGCCAGGGCCCGGCCCACGTCGGTCACGGTCGGGCCCATCACATCGAGGTGGTCGGCCCGCACGTTCGTGATGACGCCGTGGGTCGGCCGGACGATGGTGCGACTCTCCGTTCTCTGGTATTGGGGGATGAGCGCCATGCACTCGATGACCAGCGCCTCGGCCTTGCGCTGCTCGGCCAACTGGACGATGCGCAAATCCTCGACGATGTTGGCCTTGCCCAGGCGCCGCACCGGGAACTCCTCGCGGTCACCGGTGATGAACCGCGGCTTGGTGCCGGTCACCTTGGCCACGGTCCTGACGCCCCCGCCGCGCAGGCCGGCCGCGATGAGCCGGGTCACCGACGACTTGCCGCGCGTGCCGTTGACCTGCACCCGGACGGGTATGCGCGCCAGCCGGCGCCGGTGGAGCCGATACTCCACGGCGCAATAGAGGATGAACCCGACGGTCAGCAGCAGTATGATTAACACTTGTTGCCCGAGAAGACGCTTGGGCTGATTCTAGGCGCACGCGCGCTCATGTCAATTTGACCCCGCCGGCCGGCTGATTCCGCGCCCGGCCGGATAGCGCCGCGGGCCCGGCAGAGCCGGGCCCGCGAAACCGAATCGGCCGCCCGTCTATCTCAGCCAGGGCAGCCAGGACGAGACCTTCAGCACCAGTCCCAGCACGACGATGGACACCATCGACTGGAGCTTGAGCAGGATGTTCAGCGACGGGCCGGACGCGTCCTTCAGCGGGTCGCCGACCGTGTCGCCGACCACCGCGGCCTTGTGCGCCGGCGAACCCTTGCCGCCGTACGCCCCGCGCTCGATGAACTTCTTGGCGTTATCCCAGGCGCCGCCCGCGTTGGCCGAGAAAATGGCCAGGCAGAACCCGGCCGCCAGGCCGCCGACGAGGAACCCGGCCACGCCCTCGACGCCGAGCAGCACGCCAACCACAACCGGCGTGACGATCGCCATCAGCGACGGCGCAATCATCTCCTTTTGTGCCGCCTTGGTGCAGATGGCGACGGCGTGGGCGTAATCCGGCTTGGCCTTGCCCTCCATCAGCCCGGGAATCTCCCGGAACTGGCGGCGGACCTCCTCGACGATCTTCGACGCCGCCCGGCCTACGGCGCGCATCACCATCGACGACACGCCCATCGGCAGCATCGCGCCCAGGAAGACCCCGGTGATGAGCCGCGGGTTCATCAGCGTCAGGTCCAGCTCCTTGGCGTAGCCGAGGACCTTCAGAGAGATGATGCGGGTCTCGTCCCGGTATGCGGCGACCAGCGCCAGTGCGGTCAGCGCCGCCGAGGCGATGGCGAAGCCCTTGCCGGTGGCCGCGGTCGTGTTGCCCAGCGAGTCCAGCGCGTCGGTCCGCTCGCGGACGAGCGGCTCCTGGTGGGTCATCTCGGCGTTGCCGCCGGCGTTGTCGGCAACCGGTCCGTAGGCGTCGGTCGCCAGCGTGATGCCCAGCGTCGAGAGCATCCCGACGGCCGAGATGCCGATGCCGTACAGCCCCAGGCCGGGGTCACCGTTGCCGGCCAGGTAGTAACTGGCCATGATGGCGGCTGCGACCGTGATGACGATCGGGATCGTCGAGTTCATGCCCACGGCCAGTCCTTCGATGATCACCGTCGCCGGCGACGTCTTGGCCTCGGCAGCGATGCCCTGCACCGGCTTGTAGCCGTCGGACGTGAACCGCTCGGTGAAATAGCCGACGACCACACCGGCCAGCAGACCGGACAGGATGGACCAGAAGACATTGAGGTTGTTGGGCAGCAGCCAGCGCACCATCAAGAACCCGAGCACGGCCGAGATGAGGGTGGCGCCGTACACGCCGCGCCGCAGCGCCGCCAGCAGCACCTTCTGCTCGGCTTTCTCGCCGGCGCGCACGAGGAAGCTGCCGAGGATGGACGCGCCGATGCCGACTCCGGCCAGCACCATCGGCAGCAGCACGCCGTTCACCTCGAATCCGGTGCCGGCGAATGCGACGATCGACAGCGCCATCGTCGCCACCATCGACCCGACATAGGACTCGTACAGGTCCGCGCCCATCCCGGCGATGTCGCCGACGTTGTCGCCGACGTTGTCGGCGATGACCGCGGGGTTGCGCGGGTCGTCCTCGGGGATGCCCGCCTCGACCTTGCCCACCAGGTCGGCCCCGACGTCGGCCGCCTTGGTGAAGATGCCGCCGCCGACGCGGGCGAACAGCGCCTGCGAGCTCGCGCCGATGCCGAAAGCCAGCATCGCCGAGGTGATGGCGGTCAGCCGCTCGGCGGTCGGCAGGTTGGCGTAGACCGCGTTCAGGATGAGATACCAGGCCGACAGGTCGATCAGTCCGAGCCCGACCACGGTCAGGCCCATCACCATCCCGGAGTTGAACGCGACGCGCAGGCCCGAGTTCAGGCTCTGCTTCGCGGCCCAGGTGGTGCGCGCGCTCGAGCGCACGCCGATCGACATGCCGATGAACCCGGACAGGCCCGAGAAGAAGCCGCCGGTCAGGAAGGCGAACGGCACGAACCAGGTCTGCAGGCCCAGCGCGGCCAGCACGCAGAGCAGAACGAAGGCGACGCCGAAGAAGATGGTGACGCCCTTGTACTGCTGCTTCAGGTAGGCCATCGCGCCGATGCGCACCGCCTTGGCGACTTCCTTCATCGGCTCGGTACCCTCGCTGCGCTTCATGTTCTGCAGGGCGAGGATGAGCGCGACGACCAGCGCGACCACGGCGCCGCCGGGCGCTATCCAGAATATCGGACTGATGCTCATCTAAACTCCCTTCACTGGGTGACTGATGTTTGTGTGCGCCTGCGCCGGCCGCGTGGGCAGCCGAGCCCGCCGGGGCGGACGGTATATTATGGAAAGGCCGGGCCAAGTCAATGCCCCGCGCGCGGCGGTTGCCGCTTGACGCGGCGCGCCTGCCGCACTACGCTTGATGCAGGAAGAGTGACGCGCCGCCCGGCGGTCCGGCAATGCGGCGGGTGCCGCGCGCAAGACTCGACAAAACGTCCGCTTCGCCCAAGGAGGCACGATGGCCAGGACCCTGTTATTCATCCTGCTGCTGCCCGTGGCGTTGTTCGCCGGGGCGGCCGACTCGCTCTGGTTACGGCTCTACGACGGCCCCAGCGCCAACCAGTACAACCAGTCAGCCGATGTCTACTATGACACCGCCGGCGGATTCATCTACGTCTGCGGCGGCGGCGAGAACGACACCTGGCCCGGCCTCACCAACATGCTCACCGCCAAGTACACCGACGCGGGCCAGTTCCTGTGGAGCCGCACCTACGGCGGCAACACGACCAGCCAGGACGACATGGCCAACGCCATCGCCGTCGATGCCGCCGGCAACGTCTACGTCGCCGGCCTGACCAACAACACGCTGCCCCGCGGCTACGACATCAGCTACATCAAGTACAGCCCGACCGGGCAGCAACTCTGGGCCCGCAAGACGCTCTGGGAGGGCGACGACGCCGCCTACGACCTCGTCGTCGGGCCGGACGGCTACATCTACATGTGCGGCATCGAGAACCGGACCACGGCGCTGCCCACCGGGTTCCTGCTGATGAAGGTCAGCCCGACCAACGGCGACACGGTCTGGACCCGCTCCTACATCCTCGACACGACCGCCTTCCGCGACCCGCAGCGCGTCCGCGACTTCCACCCCGAGTTCTTCGAGGACTTCGACTTCTGGGACAACTGCGCCACCGCGCTCGCGGTCGCCCCGGACGGCGACATTGTCGTCACCGGGTTCGGGCTCGACTACCAGAACGAACTCGAGCGCGAGATGTGGACGATGAAGTTCGGTACCGACGGCACGCGCCGCTGGGAGGCGACCTACCATCACCCGACGACCATCTACCACGACGACGACGCGGCCTTCGCGGTCGTGGTATCGCGGTTCGGGCAGATTTACATCGCCGGGTTCGACTACTTCGAGACCGGTGCCGACTGGCAAGACTACAACTTTGCAGTAGTCCAGTACGGCTCGGATGGAACGCGGCTCAACTTCCGCAGCATCAACGTCGCGGCCGAGGACGGCGCGGACTTCGCCACCGCCATCACGCTCGACGACTCGACGCCGCAGAACGTCTACGTCACCGGGATGCTGGCCTACCCGGCGCCCCTGAACGAGGAGATGGCGACCTTCAAGTTCGGCCCCGACCTCAGCTACCGCTGGGGCCCGGCCGGCGCGCTCTACGGCGGCAACTCGGATGATGTCGGCTACGGCATCACCTACCGCCGCGGCCGCGTCTACTGCGTCGGGCGACGCGGTATGGACCTCGCCGCGGTCGGTTACACCGCCGACAACGTCCAGCCCAAGGACACGCTCTGGACCTGGACCTACAACAACCCCGCCAACCTCGAGGACTACGCCGCGGCGATCGCGGTCAAGGACACGACCCGCATCATCGTCGTGGGCCAGGCCCAGCGGGCCGCCAACCCGGGCTGGACCAGCCTGGCCGTGGCCCGGCTTGCCATATTCAACCGCGACCTTGCCCTGGCCCGGCTATACGAGCCGCAGTCCGGCGTCGCCCTGGGCGACACGGTCATTCCGCGTGCGCTCATCCGCAACCCCGGCAATACGAGCGCCGACTGGCGCGCTGTCATCCGCATCGGCACGGGCTACGCCGACACCGCCTACTCGACCGGCCAGCTCCGGCCCCTGGACAGCATCGCGGTGACCTTCCGGCCGTGGGTCGCCGACGCGCCAGGCGTATTCGCGACCCGGTGCAGCGTCGCCACCATCGGCGACCGCAACCCGGCCAACGACTTCATCGACCGCGCGGTCACGGTCAGCGCGCGCGACGTCGGCTGCGTCCGCATCATCACGCCGACCGGCCCCGTGCCCCTCGGCGCGGAAATCCGGCCCCTCGCCCTGCTCTACAACTACGGCACGGACCCTGAACGGTTCACGGCCAAGTTCACCATCGGCGACGGCTACTCCCGCCGCATCAACGTCGACCTGCCGCCCGACGACAGCACGGTCGTCGAGTTCGACCCGTGGACCGCATCCCAGCCCGGCCAGTGGGTTGTCGCCTGCACGACCGAGCTCGACGGCGACGGCAACCCCGCCAACGACCGCGCCGCGGACTTCGTCAACGTGCAGGCAGACTACGACGTCGGGGTCACGGTGATAGTCGCGCCGGTCGGGACGGTCGATTCCGGCACGCTGGTCACGCCCGAGGCAACGGTGCGCAACTGGGGCATCAACCCCGCCGCCTTCGCGGTGCACTTCAGCGTCGACCCGTTCTACGCCGACTCCTTTGACGTCGGCAGCCTCGAACCGGGCGACTCGCTGCGCGTGACCTTCGAGCCCTTCACGGCGACCACGCCGGGCAACTACAGCTCGGTCTGCCGCACGGCGTTCGACCCGGACCAGAACCCGGCCAACGACACGCTCTCGGCCCCGTTCCGCATCGTCGGGGCAGGCGGTCCCAGCCTCGACGTCGGCGTCACGCTCATCGTGTCCCCCGGCGCGCAGGTCGACTCCGGCTCGCCGGTGACGCCCCAGGTGATGGTGCGCAACTACACCTCCTCGGCCGTCGAGACGCCGGTGCACTTCCTGATTCGCCAGCGGGCGCTCGCCAAGGACGCTCCCGGCCGCTTCGTCGGCAAGCGCGTCGGCACCGACCAGCTCTACCACGACTCGGCGACCGTCCAGCTCGGGCCCGACGAAGAGACGCCGGTGAACTTCGCCCAGTGGGTCGCCAGCCCGTGCGAGACACTGCTGCTCCAGGCGTTCACGGCGCTGGACGGCGACGAGAACCCGGCCAACGACAGCCAGGCCGGCCAGACTGTGGTCCTCCCGCCGGTCCAGGGCAGCGACGTCGGCGTGATCGCCATCGTAGCGCCGCCCGACACGGTCGACTCCGGCGCGGTCGTCACGCCGACACTGCGCGTCAGGAACTTCGGCAGTCGGGCCGAGACCTTCCCGGTCTCCTTCGAAATCGAGGACGGCTACTCCGACGAAACGTCGATAATGCTCGACCCCGGTGACTCCGTCGACGTCACCTTCACCCAGTGGGAAGCCAGCCAGAACGGCACCTTTGCCAAGCGCGGCTGGACCGCGCTGGCCGGTGACGTGAACCCGGCCAACGACACGCTGGCCGGCACGGTCACGGTCCGCGGGGGCTCGACCCCGGTCCGCGACGTCGGCGCAATCGCCATCGTCGCGCCGCCCGACACGGTCGACTCCGGCACGGTCGTCACGCCGACGCTCCGCGTCAAGAACTTCGGCACCCGCCCGGAGACCTTCCCGGTCCGCTTCGAAATCGAGGACGGCTACTTCGACGAAACCTCGGTAATGCTCGACCCCGGCGATTCCGTCGAGGTCACCTTCATGCAGTGGGAAGCCAGCCAGAACGGCACCTTTGCCAAGCGCGGCTGGACCGCGCTTGAAGGCGACCGGGACCCGCACAACGACACTGTGGCCGGCACGGTCACGGTCCGCGGCGGCTCTGCGCCGGGACGCGACGTCGGCGCCATCGCCATCGTCGCGCCGCCCGATACGGTCGACTCCGGCGAGGTCATCCGTCCGACGCTCCGAGTCAAGAACTTCGGCGCCGGCACCGAGATGGTGCCGGTGCGGTTCGAAATCGAGGACGGCTACTTCGCCGAAACCGACATCGTGCTGGGCCCAGGCGTAACCACCGAGGTCATCTTCGACCCCTGGACCGCGAACCAGACCGGCACATTCGCAATGCGCGGCTGGACCCAGCTCGACGGCGACGAGAACCCGGCCAACGACACGATGTCGGGCTCAGTCACTGTCCTGCCCGGCACCGGCATCGAGGAACTGGCGCCCCTGCCTGTCGCGTTCGCGGCATCCCATCCCTTGCCCAACCCGACCAGGGGCCGGACGACAATCCGGCTGGCCCTGCCCCAGGCCGGGGCGGTCAGCCTGCGCGTCTTCGACGCCTGCGGCCAGCTTGTCGCCACGCCGGCGCAGACCCGGCTCGGCGCGGGACGGCACCAGCTCCACTGGGACGGCCGCGACAACTCGGGCCGCACCGTCGCGCCCGGCACGTACTACCTGCGCCTCGAGGCGGGCACCGAGCGCTCGCTCTCGCGGGTGACGATACTGGCCAGGTAGCAGTCAAAAGACCGACGGCCGGGCGCGCTCTGCGCCCGGCCGTGCTTTCAGGCGGTCTGGCTCGCGGACACGACACCGACGGCCGCAAAGACGCGGATACCGAAACGACAACCGGGGATGCCTCTCGACCGGAACCTGCTTCATCGGCTTCCGCCACGTCTTGCGCCCGCACCGCCCAGCCAACCATCACGCCGGCCGCGGGGGATTCTGCCTGTCGAATCGACGGCTTGACCGACGCAGACAGCGAACTGGGGATTCACTCCCCCCTTGACCGACCCGGACAGGCCGCAGTATCCAAGTGAAATCAAGACTGCCGGCTTAAGCTGTTGCATTTAGGGCACTTAAGTCGTGACATCGCGCCCGGCGCGTGCCCGCGATTCGACAGGACAGTGGTCCTCCAGTATAATTAAGGCGACCGTCAGAGTGACACGACGCCGGCTTGGCAGGTGCGCGCCCGCGCACCAGGGCGAGGCGCGGTCACGAAAGCGCGAGAGCAATGCAAAGGAGTGCCGATGAAGCGACTGGTGTCCCCGCTGACTGCCCTGGCCCTCGTTCCCCTGCTGCTGCTGTCCTGCAACCTGTTTGACAGCTCCAAGAAAGTGACCTTCCAACCTCAGAATGACCTCTACATCAGCTACGGGACGATGGGTACGAACGTCGATGCGGTCACCCTGCTGGCCGCGGGCGGCGAACCGCTCAACGGCTACACCTGGACCCTGAGCGGCGGGTCGTTCCCTTCGGGCACGACCGTCGACCCGCTGACCGGCGTGTTCAAGGCGACGGGCGGCGCGGCGTCGCACACCGGCGGCACCTTCACGATGACGGCCACGGCCGGCTCCTACAGCGGCTCCAAGAAGTACACGGTCAGGGCGGTCAACTACGGCTCCGGCCCTGTGCCCGCGGCAATTTTCCAGCAGTACGACCAGTACGGCGTCGACCCCAGCGCGCTTATCCTGCCCGACGCCGCGGCGGGCAAGCGCTACGGCGCGTCGCTGTTCGTGCTCGGCGGCACGCCGCCCTACTACTGGTCTGAAGACCTCACCTACGCCGGCCGCACCGACTTAAGCTCGGTCGGCCTGACCATCCACCGCACCAACGGCGTCGTCACCGGCACGCCGCCGACGAGCGCGTCGGGCAAGACGGTGAGATTCCGCTACATCGTCACCGACTCCGAAGGCGAGACCGCAATCTTCGAGCCGGTCTACACCATCAACATCCGTTAACAGACCGGGACCACACGCCTGCGGTCGCCGCGCCTGGGCGCGGCGACCGCTTTGTCGGCCGGTCGGGAACACTCAACACTAAGTCACAGGCACCACGAAGAGCCGAAAGACACAAAGCAGGGCCCGGGTTTCGTCATTCGGACTTCGTCATTCGCCATCTGCCTTCTGCCCTCCTCATTCTGCACTCTGTATTCTGCCTTCCGAGTTCGCCCTTCGTGTCTTTCGTGTCTTTGTGGTGAATCCCCGCCTCCTTGTCCGAGTTTCGTCATTCGGACTTCGTCATTCGTCATTCTCCTCCCGTGTCTTTGTGGTGAGTCTCGCCCAATCCCCGCCCGGCCCGCCCACAGATTCCGGGTTGACACGATGCATCTTCAGGCTTAAGGTTGACCGTTCGCTTCCGGGATACATCCGACACAGACAACCGGGACCTGCGGGGGCCGGGCGGCGTTGCGCGCCGCGCGGCCGCATCGACCGCGGGCAGTTGGTTGTCGGTCGGATAGTCCCGGCAAACAGGAGGCAAAGATGACCAGACACGCAGTGCTGCTCGCACTCGCTCTGTGCGCGATGGCCGGCGCCGCCGGCACCACGCCCTTCGACGCGAGCCTGCCGCCCGAACTGCAAGGCGCGGCAGCCAACCCCAAGTACTTCCCCCCGCCCCCGACCGATGACTCAATGTGGGTGATAACCGATTCGGTCTACGTCGGTGCGTCGCCGGACGGCTGGTGGCGTGGTCTCAACCTGGATCCCAATGGACAGCACTTCTGGATCTGCTCCGGTTCGGGCGTATACCAGAAGCGTGACCGCCTGACAGGTACGGTCGTCTACACGTTCAATGGAGCGACATCCCCCTACAGTCTGGTGCGGTTCGACGACTCCATCGCCGTTGCCAGTTACAGCTCCAACACCATCTACATATACGACACGCTGGGGGTCTTGGGTAGAACCATCACGGGTTTCACCGGGTTACGTGGCATCGACTGGGATGGCAGCAAGTTCTGGGTGACATCAACCGCCAGTCCACAGATTCGGATCTACAGCCGAGGTGGAACGCTGCTGCGGTCTCTGACCTGGACCACCGGCCTGTCGTGGGCGGGCGTCATCTGCCTCGATCGTGCATTCCCCAACCGGCTGTGGTTCAGCCGAGGCCAGACCACGTTGCCGAACATCTACTACTGCTCATTCGATACCTCTGCGAACACCTTCACTGCACTGCAGGGGTTCAACCACCCATGCTACAACTCGTACCCGAACGGCCTTGGCTGGGAGGGACCTAACCCACAGGGAAGTCGAATGCTCACGGTCGGCGCGAGTGCAGGCTCGAACACTTACGTGAAGTGGGCACACGTCCACGACCCGCTCGGGCCGGTCATTGACGCCGGCGTATCGCATCTTCTTGCCCCGTCCAGCACGGTCGACTCGGGCGCGGTAATCACGCCGGCCTGCTCGACCCGCAACTTCGGCACCAGCGCGGCATCGTACTGGGTCAAGATGCGCATCGAGCCGTCCTACCTCGAGAGCGCCTACGTCACCGCGCAGGCGGCGGGCAGCGCCTCCTACGTCACGTTCGCCGACTGGACCGCGGCCCAGCGCGGCACGTTCGGCGTGTCCTGCTCGACCGAGCTCACCGGCGACGCAACACCGGCGAATGACAAACAGACCGGCCTGGTCGACGTGCAGGTCATCGACGCCGGCGTCACGCAGACGCTCGCGCCGACCGGCACGGTCCCGCTGGGCACGGTCGTCACCCCGGCCTGTTCGGTGTACAACTACGGCACCACCACGCCCATCAGCTACAACGTCCGGATGGTCATCGGGGCCGGTTACAGCAACGTGATGCCCGTGGCCGGCCACGTGCCGGGCACCTGGGTGTACGTCACGTTCCCGGACTGGACCGCGGATGAGGTCGGCACGTTCGCCATCACCAACTGCACCGAATTGCCCGGCGATATGAACCCGGGCAACGACTGCGACAACGATACGGTCGTGGTCGAGGACACCGCCGTGGCGCCGCCGATTACCGGCTGGCACGAAATCGGGCAGGTGCCGATGGCCCCGTCGGGCAAGCTCGTCAAAGACGGCGGCTGGATGGTCTATGACGCCTCGCGCGAGCTGTACTACGTCGCCAAGGGCTACAAGGCCGGCGACTTCTACTCGTTCGAGCCGGTGAGCCGAACCTGGACCCAGCTCGCCGACTGGCCGCTGGGCGCCGAAGCCAAGCCGCCCTACAAGGGCTCGGTCGGCGTCTCTGACGGCAACGGCGTCATTTACGCCACCAAGGGCAACAACACGCCCGGGTACTGGAAGTACACCGCCGACGACTCGCTGGGGACCTGGACCCAGCTTACCGACGTGCCGCTCGGGCTGTCCAACAAGAAAGTGAAGGGCGGCACGGATATGGCCTACATCGAGCAGGACTCGGCCGGCTCGGTCTACCTGCTCAAAGGCTACAAGACCGAGTTCTACCGCTACGACGTGGCCGCCGGTACTTGGCAGACCCTGGCCGAGGCGCCCATCGGCGTGAAGGCCAAGTACGACAAAGGCTCCTGGCTGGCCTTTGACGAGCCCAACCGGAAAATCTACGCCCACAAGGCCAAGTACATGGAACTGTACGCCTACGACCTCGACTCGATGGCCTGGGGTACGATGATGCCCGGCATGCCGCTTGCCAACGGCCAGACCGGCAAGAGCAAGAAGGCCAAGGACGGGTCTGATGCCGTCGTCATCAACGGCAAGGTCTACACGCTCAAGGGCGGCAACACGCTCGACTTCTACACCTACGACTTCGCGACCGCGACCTGGGCAGAGAAGGAAACCATCCCGTCGTTCGGCAGCACCGCCAAGAAGAAGCGGGTGAAGGCCGGCGGCTCGATGGCCACCGACGGCGTGTACGCAGTCGCGCTGAAGGGCAACAAGACTGCCGAGCTGTGGCTCTACGGCGACCCGACGCCCTTCGCCACCGCTCCGCGCAACTCCGGCGTGATGGCCTCAAAGACGCTGGCCGGTTCCGGCTTCGTGCTCGGGCCCAACCCGCTCGCCTCGGGCCACGCCTCCCTGCGCTTCGTCCTGCCCGTCGCCGGGCCGGCACAGGTGGCGGTGTTTGACGTGATGGGCCGCGCCGTGGTCAGCCAGAGCCTCGCCCTGGGCCGCGCCGGCTCAATCGACCTCGACCTGCGCAGCCTCTCCGCGGGCGTCTACCTGGTCAAGCTCACTTCCGGGAGCTACGCCGGGTCGCAGAAGCTCGTGGTCCAGCGCTAGCCAGACAGACCTGCTGTAACCCGAAGGGGCGGCTCTGTGCCGCCCCTTCGCTTTAACCCTGTCATTCCGAGGCCGGAGGCCGAGGAATGACAAGCTGGTTGCTCTGCCCCGGCTGAAGCCAGCCTGCACCCCGCTGTCATTTCGACCAAGGCGGTTCTCCGCCGCGTGGAGAAATCCCTCTCCGTTTCTTCCTGCCCCCAGAGTTGCCACGGGCGAGGACGCCCTCGCAATGACGAACGCCGCGTACGCCATTGCCCGGGCACTTCTGTCACCCTGCGCTGCGTCCTCACAGGGGCGCGTCCGGGTCGCGCCAACGAAGTGAAGGGTCTGGCGCGCTGGCCCAGCGGCACCGCGTGAGATTCTTCGCCTGAGGACAGGCTCAGAATGACACAAGGTGTGTTATCGCCCTGCCTTCCTGTCGCCCAGCGCGGACGCAGTGCAGGGTGACAGCCGCAAACCCGGGACAAGCGGGACGATGGGACGGCGCACTGCAAAAGCTCTGCGCCTGCCCCGAAGGGCAGGCGCAGCGTAAGGAGGAGACGTGAAAACTACTCGGTCACAACCACCTTGGCCAGCGACCGGCTGCCGTCCAACGCGGCACGGACAAAGTACACGCCCGTGCTGACCCGGACACCGGCGCTATCCGCGCCGTCCCAGTTCAACACGACGTGGCCCGGCGCGGCGCGGCCCGACGAAAGCACCCGCACCACCTGGCCCGTACCGTCATACACCTCCACCCGCAGGTCCCCGGCGCGGCGCACTGCCAGCCGCACCGTCGAACTGGTCACCAGCGGATTCGGCGCAACACTCACGCGCACCGGCAGGGCCACGCGCGCCCCTTCGCCGACGGCGCCGCCGCGCAGGAACTTGATGCGGCCCGGCGCGTCCTGCGGATTGCCCGGCAGTTCATACAGCAGGTCCTCCTCGAGCGAGTCGATGACCACCGGGTCGCGCCGGTTGCCGTCCACGGTGTAGAACACGGTCACGCCACGCTCGGGCCAGGCGACCCGGCTGCTGAACCGGAAAGTGTCCTCGGTTTCAGGGTCACCGCCGAAGCCGGTCGTCACGACCACCTCGGTTATGAGCGCGCCGCGGAACTCGACCGAATCCACGGTCATCGGCAGGTCGCCGGTCTGCAGGACGCTGGCGATGTTGCCGAACCCGGCGGCCGCGAAAGCAAGCACGCCGACGAGAACGAACTTGGTCATATTGAAGCCTCCTGTGCTATCGTTGCCTGCCGCATTGTAGGCCGTGAACCGGCCGGGTCAAGCGGCAGTTG
>JAWOHG010000257.1:0-3326 GCA_046485245.1 bacterium | reverse complement strand
AAGCAGCGCGGGGAACCGGCTCATCGGCGCGTCCTGCACCGTGTCGCCGACCGCGATGACGTTCTTGAGGTCCTCGTACACGTTGCCCGCGACCATCGCGTCCTTGACCACGCCGACTATCCGGCCGTCCTCGACCCACAGGCCCGGGGCAAGCCCGACCGAGTAGTCGCCGTTGAGGATGTTGCCCGAGTGCGCGCCCAGCACACCGGCCACCACCACGCCCGTGCCCATCAGCTTGAGCAGCTCGGCCAGCGGCGTGTCGCCCGGCGCCATCGCCAGGTGCGCAAGCGTCGGCACCGGCCGCGCCGTGACGTTCCCGCGAAAGCCGTTGCCGGTTGACTCGGTCCCGGTCTTGCGCGCGTAGAACCGGTCGTTGTAGAAGCCCTTGAGCGTGCCGCGGTCGAACAGCTCCAGGTTGCGGCAGGGCGTGCCCTCGTCGTCAAACGCCCGCGCCCCGGGCAGGCTGTCGTCCAGCGCATCGTCGGTGAGAGTGACCTGCTCGTCCAAAAGCCTCTCCCCGACCTTGCCGCACAAGGGCGACACCTTCTCGTAGACGCTCTTGGCATTGGTCGCGGCGGTCAGGCGCCAGGCCAGCGCGTAGACTGCGTGGGGAAGGAACAGCACGCGGGTCCGACCCGGCCGCGCCTTCGCCTCGGTCAGCGAGGCGTTGTAGGTGTCGGCGATGAACTGCAGGTCGGCCTCGGGGAACTGCCGGAACGCCTTGGCCGTGGTGACCTGCCTGATGCCGGCGTAAGTCCCGGGATAGAGCACGGCGGCCATCGCGTAGTAGTTGGAGAACCGGGCCCGCGCGTCCACGCCGCTCGAGGTCAGCACACGCAACTCGCTCACGCCCCGGCCCGCGGCCACGTTGACCTGGCCCTTGACCCGAGTCGACAGGTAGTCGACCAGGCGCCGGCACTCCTCGACCAGCACCGCGTTGCCGCCCTCGTGCGCGGCGACCGCTGTGTCCAGCTTCGGCAACTCGGCCGGCGCAGGCAGCGGCCCGGCCGACTCGACCCCGCCGGCCAGGGCCGCGATCGCGTCGCGCACCAGCCCCTCGCGGTCGATGAGGTTACGCGTGTAGGCAAAACCCTGCTTGCCGGCCTTGACCACGGTCAGCGCCGTGCCCGAGCTCATCCCGCTGTCCGCGCTCTTGAGCTTGCCGTTTTCGAACCCGACCGAGTCCTCCGCATCGCTGGCGGCAAACACGGTCACCTCGTCGGCCTGCCTGCGGGCGATGTCCATTAGCCGTTCCATTACCTGCCTCCCACTACCAGGCTGTCGACCAGCGCGTGCGGCGCGCCGTTGCACGACCGGTGGTTGGTCTGTCCCTTGCCGCACCCGCCGACCTCGCGCAGCGTCAAATCGTTGCCCACCGCGGAAATGTTCTTCAGCGTCGCGTACAGGTTGCCCGAGATGTTGATGTCGCGCAGCATCTTCCCGGGCCTGCCGTTCTTCACCTCGAACCCGAACTGGGCACCGAACGTGAAGTTCTCGCCCGTGGTCTGGCCGCCCATGTGGTTGCACAGGTACAGCCCGTCCCCGAGCAACGCGAGCAGCTCCTCGCGTGACTTGTCGCGCGGTTCGATGTAGATGCAGCCCATCCGGACTATCGGCGCGAACCGGTAGTCCTGCGCCACGGTGTGGCCGGTGAGCGGCTCGCCGAACTCGGCCGCGGTCCGGCGCGAGTGCAGCCGACCGGTGAGCACGCCGTTCTTCATCAGCGCGACCGGCCGCGCCGCCACACCCTCGTCGTCGTAGCGGTAGAACCCGAGCTGGTCCGCTCGCGTCGGGTCGTCGGTTATCGACAGGATTTCCGAACCCAGCGCAGCGCCGAGCTGCATCTTCGCACGCATCGTCGGCATGTCCTCGATGATGTCCGCCTCGGAGAAGTGGCCGAACGCCTCGTGCGTAAACACCCCGGCCAGCGACTGGTCGAGCACGACCCGGTAACTGCCCGCCTTCACCGACTCGGCGCCCAGCAGGTCGACCACGACCTTGACGCGGTCGGCCAGCTCGGCCTCCCGGTTGCGCACGCGCGCCAGCCCGTCCGACCCGCCGAACCCGAACCGGACCCGCTGGGTCAGGCTGCCTTCCTTGGCGATTATCGCCCCGGCGAGCTGCACCGTCACCAGTTCCTCGCGCAGCCGCGCGCCCTCGGTCGACACGAAGTACTTGTCGCGGGTCACGTCGTAGTAGCCGGTCTCGGTCGTCGCCACCTTCGGGTGGTCCAGCGCGATGCTGTTGTACCGGCGGGTCAGCTCCAGCTTCGCCTCGGTCGAAACCTGACGCGGGTCCTCGTTGAGCTTCGGCCGGACCTCGGCCTGCACCGGCGGAGTCGGGGCCAGCTTCACCGGCCGGGCCCCGCCCGACGCCAGCAACTCCGCGTTCTCCACCGCCGAACGCGCGGCCCGCTCGGCATCCTCCGGCTTGGTGAACGCGACCGACGACCAGCCGCCGTTCTTCAACACCCGGACCACGTAGCCGTCGGTCGAGCTGGCCGACAGCCCGGTCAGCTCGCGGCCGCCGAACGCGATCTTCGTCTCACGCATCTGCTCGTAGCGCAGGTCGGCGTAGTCGGCCCGCGCCAGCCCGAGCATCTTCAGTAATTGGTCAAACACGCGACCTCCTGTTAGCTTGCCTGCGGACACCAGAAACTAGGACGCGGTACGGCCAAGTCAAGCCCGCGCCGGCCGCGCCCGCCTTGCGTCTGAACGGTTGTCCGGTTACGATGTGCTCGCGATGTCCGGCCATCACCACCACGGCGACCTTGCCCGCCAGGGCCGCAGCCTGGCGATATCCATCTTTCTCAACCTCGGCTTTGCCGTGGCCGAGCTGGTATTCGGCCTGATGGCCAACTCGCTCGCGCTGGTCGCCGACTCGCTCCACGACTTCTCCGACGCGGTCGCGCTCGGCCTCTCCTGGTTCGGGCTCAGGCTCTCCCAGCGCTCGCCCAACCGACGCCGCACCTTCGGCTACCGCAAGGTGCGTATCCTCACCGCCTTCATCAACGCCCTCGTGCTGGTCGTGCTCACCGTGCTCATCTTCCGCGCCGCGGTCCTGCGCATCGCGAACCCCGAGCCGGTCCACAGCCCGACCCTCATCGTGATGGCAATCGCCGGGCTCGTCGTCAACGGCGCCGCGGTCCTGCTCCTGCGCCGCGACCGCCACAGCCTCAACATCCGCGCCGCGATGTGGCACCTGCTCGAGGACTTCTTCGGCTGGGTCGGCGTGCTCGCCGGCGGCATCGTCATCAAGCTCACCGGCTGGTACGTCATCGACCCGATCATCTCCATCGCGGTCGGCCTGTTCGTCATCTGGGGCGC
>JAWOHG010000201.1:0-8143 GCA_046485245.1 bacterium | reverse complement strand
TAGAGAGACTGAAGCCGGAAGCGGAGGCCGCGAAGTCAGAGGTGAGATGTCAGAGACCAGATGTCAGAGGTACCATGAGGTCAGCCGGAGGCCGTGGGCTGTTAGCCGTCTGGGGCGAACGACGCGAGGCGGAGCCTGTAAGATACCTTACAGGACGCCGGAGGCCCGTTTCTGGGCCGAACTGCCGAGTTGCCGCGATGTTACGCCAGCGACGATGATTTGCCCTCCCCCGCCCCCTGGGCCGCCCTGCTCGTGGCCCGGCATCACGCCAGACGCGTCACGCAGTACGCCGAATCAGGCCTGGTTTCCAGCCCGGCCAGGGCCGCGGCCAGGGCTAAGGCTTCGCCCGTGATTGCGGTCGGGGCTCCGCGCTGGGCCCCGCTCTGCGCCGCGCTGTTCGCGCGACCCTGGGTCGGCACCGCGGCCGCGAGGTCTGCCGGCGCCTTGGCCCTGCCGTTGGCCCGGCAAATGGCTCTGCAGTTGGCTCTGCAGTTGGCCCCGCATCACGCTCGACGCATCACGCAGGACGCCGCGTCGTCCGTGGCCTGTTGCCGGTCAGTCCAGCCCGAGGCTGACCTGCAGGGCGCGGTCGACCGCGCCGACGCGGTCGGGTTCGAGAGCCCCGAGCCGCCGAATCAGGCGGGTCTTGTCGAGTGTCAGCAACTGCGCCAGGTTGACCATCGAGTCCCGCGTCAGTCCGCCCGTGCCAGCGGGCAGAAACACGGTCACCGGGTAGAGTTTGATGGTCGTGGTGATGGCCGCGACGATGACCGTGGCCGCGTGCTCGTTGCCGGTGTCGTTCTGGATTACCAGCGCCGGCCTGATGCCCCGCTGCTCGCTTCCCCGCCCGGGGTTGAAGTTGACCAGCCACACCTCGCCGCGGCGCGGGAACGCGGGCTCAGTCGCCGGCCTGGTTGGCCGCGGCAAGGTTGTCCTCCGCTGTCCTGCGGTCCTCTTCGGCCATCGAGCGGTAACCGGCCGCCAGTTCGCGCCGCCGGGCCTCGCGCTCCCACGTGTCCAGCGCTTCCTCGATGAGCGCGCTGCGGTTGGAGTTGCGCGAGCGCGCGGCGCGGTCCAGCGTCGAGAGCCGGTCCCGCGCGATCGATATCGTGACTTTCTGCTTCTGCATTACTGCCTCCCGGTAGTACCGATTGCCATACCAATCATACCGCCGGAAGGACAGCGGTCAAGACAAGGACCGAGCGTGGCCGCGCGAGGGAGGGTCGACAGCAGCGGGCGCTTGCGGCGGCAACGGCCTCGGCTATAATGTGCAGTGGCAGTACTCAATGCGGTCGCCGGACCGACTTCGGAGGAAGCATGACCCAGTTCAAGATAATCGTCGAGAAGCACGCGGACGGCTACGTCGCATACCCGCTCGGGTTCAAGGGTGTCGTCGTGGGCGAGGGCAACACCTACGATGAGGCCCTGGCCGATGTGAAGTCGGCGATCCTTTTCCACGTGGAGACCTTCGGGCCTGACGCGTTCGACTCCGACTCGCCCGTGCTCGAGGCATTCGTGGCCGAGACCGGCGTCGCGGTCTAGTGGCCAGGTTCCCGGTCGACGCGCCACGGGACCGCGTTCTGCGCGCGCTAAGTCGCCTCGGCTTCAGGCTCGTCCGCGAGGGCAACCACCTGTCCCTGCTGCGCGAGAACCCCGACGGCACGCGCACGCCGCTGACGATGCCCGGTCACCCCCACATCAAGGGCTCGACCCTGCGCACAATCTGCACGCAGGCCGGCATCCGGCGCGACGATTTCCTCGCCGCGTACGACCAGGACTAGCGGCCGGAACTGGTCGGCGTGGTGCGTGATGCGTCGTGCGTGAGGCGTTCGGCAAACTCCCGCCCCGGCCGTTTGACAGGTTCGGTCTGCCCGCTACACTGGATTACCAAGTAAGGAGGAAACGTATGGCACTGATTATCGTCCTCGTCGTCATCGCCCTGGTGGTCGTCTTCGCCATCAGCATCTACAACTCGCTGGTGGTGAAGCGCAACCGTGTGAAGAACGGCTGGCACCAGATCGACGTCCAGCTCAAGCGCCGCATCGACCTCATCCCCAACCTGGTCGAGACGGTGAAGGGTTATGCCGCGCACGAGAAGGCCATCTTCGAGCGCATCGCCGAGGCGCGGTCCCTGGCCATCAACGCCAAGGGCCCGGCCCAATCGGCCCAGGCCAACAGCGCGCTCACCGACACGCTCAAGACCCTGTTCGCCGTGGTCGAGAACTACCCGAACCTGAAGGCGAACGAGAACTTCCTCAAGATGCAGGAGGAGCTGACCGGCACCGAGAACAAGATCGCCTTCGCCCGCCAGTTCTACAATGACGTGGTGATGGACTACAACAACGCCCGCGAGGTGTTCCCGGCCAGCATCTTCGCCGGGATGTTCAAGTTCGAGCCGGCCGAGTTCTACTCCGTGCCCGAGGCCGAGCGCGAGGCGCCGAAGGTCAAGTTCTAGCCTTGGCTCCCCGCCGTCACCTCTACCAGCTCATCTCGGCCAACCGGGCCAGGACCGCGGTGTTCATCGTGCTCATGTCGCTGCTTTTGGGCGCGGTCGGCTGGGCCCTGGGCTGGTACTTCGGCTGGGGCATCGAGATCTACGTCCTGTTCGGGCTGGGCATCATCGTCTACAACCTGGTGATGTACTACAACTCGGACAAGCTGGCCCTGGCCGTGAACCGCGCCCGGCCTGCCGACCCCGGCCAGTTCCAGCAGCTCCACAACATCGTCGAGGAAGTGGCCATCGCCGCCGGCATCCCCAAGCCCGGGGTGTACGTCATCGACGAGGACGCGCCCAACGCGTTCGCCACCGGCCGCAACCCGGCCCACGCGTCGATTGCCGTCACGCGCGGCCTGCTGGAGTTGATGAACCGGGAAGAGGTGCAGGGCGTCGTCGCCCACGAGATGGCCCACGTGCGCAACTACGACATCCTGCTGATGACCGTGGTCGCCATTATCGGCGGGCTGATTGTGCTGTTCCGGGACATCTTCCTGCGCTGGGGACTGTTCGGCGGGGGGCGGCGCGACCGCCGCTCGTCCGAGCGCGGCGGCGGCCAGGCCGGGATGATTCTCGCGCTTGTCGGCATCGCGCTGGCCATCCTCGCCCCGCTGTTCGTCGCGCTCATCCGCGCCGCGGTGTCGCGCCAGCGCGAGTATCTCGCCGACGCCTCGGGCGCGCTCATCGTGCGCAACCCGCACGGCCTGGCCTCCGCGCTCGCAAAGCTCGGCGCCTACTCCGGCCGCCTGCCGACGGCTTCGAGCGCGACCGCGCACATGTTCATCACCAACCCGTTCGGCAGCAAGGCCGGCATGGCCAGCGCCTTCGCTACCCACCCGCCCATCGCGGAGCGCGTCAGCCGCCTCGAGGGGCTCACAATCCCGCCCGAGGACGCAAACAAAGCGGCCTGACTTTTAGCCGGGTTTGGGTTTGCCGCCGGGCCGCCCGCGCGGCCCGCGCCGTTCGAAGCCGTTGCACCCGGGCAGCTCGCCCTTGATGCGCACCGCCTCGTTGCCGGCCAGCCGCTGCAGGTCGGCCACCAGCGAATTGTCGATGGCCACGCGCAGTTCGCGCAGCAGCCAGTCGCGGTTCGACCCGTCGGCCTGGCGCACCCTCAGCCACACCAGCGCCTCGCCCGGGCTCGCCGCCAGCCGTTCCTTGAGCTTGAGCAGCAGCAGGTCGTCGAACTTGTTCTCGCCGACGTCGATGAACAGCGCCTTCAGGTAACGGTTGCAGTCGGCCAGCGAGGTGACGCGGTTGGCCCAGACCTGGGGCACGCCCGACGCGGCCCCGCCGTCGCCGGCCCGCACCTTGACCACGCCCTGCACGACCACGAGGTTGTCGATGCGCAGCGCCGCGCGGCTCGCCTCGAGCTGGTCGGAGAACACCATCACCTCGATCGAACCCTCGAAGTCCTCCAGCGTGATGATGACGTAGTCGCGGTCGCGCTTGTCCTTGCGCATCCGGCGCTGGGTTATCACGCCGCCCAAGGCGACCGTCGCGCCGTCGCGCTGCCCCTCGGTCGAGGCTATCGGCACGAGGCCGAGCGCGTCGTACTCGGCCCGGAACGGCTCGAGCGGGTGGGACGAGAAGTAGAACCCGTACGCGTCTTTCTCGTAGGCGAGCAGGATGTGGGTGTCGAACACCGCCTCGGCCGGCCCGGCCTCCGGCTCGGCCGCGCCGAACAGGTCGGCCTGCCGCTCGAGGAACTGCAGCCGGTCCGACCCGGCCCGGGCCAGTTCGTGCTCCAACCCGTTGAGCAGGGTGGAACGGTTGGGATTGAGCCAGTCGAACGCGCCCGCCTTGATCATCGACTCGACCGCCTTGCGGTTGACCGCGCCGCGCAGGCGGGTGAGGAAGTCGAACAGGTCGCCAAACTCGCCGTGCTCGGTCCGCTCCTTGACGATGGCCTCGCTCGCGCCCTCGCCGAGGTTGCGGATGCCGGCGAGCGCGAACCGGATGGCGCCGTCCTCGATGCTGAACCGCACGTCGCTGCGGTTGGCGTCCGGCGGCAGCATCCTCAGGCCCATCCGCCGGCCCTCGTGCACGAACTTGGCCAGCTTCTTGGAGTCGCCCAGCTCGCTGGTCAGGGTCGCGGCGAGGAACTCGACCGGGAAGTTGGCCTTGAGGAAGCCGGTGGTGTAGGACAGGTAGGCGTAGCCGGCCGCGTGCGACTTGTTGAACCCGTAGCCCGCGAACTTGGCCAGCAGTTCGAATATCTTCTCGGCCTGCTTGGCCGGTATCTTGTTGTACTTCGCGCAGCCCTGGACAAACGCCTCGTGCTGGGCCGCCATCTGCTCCGGCTTCTTCTTGCCCATCGCCCGGCGCAGCAGGTCGGCGTTGCCCAGCGTATACCCGGCCAGCGCCTGCGCCGCCTGCATCACCTGCTCCTGGTAAATCATGATGCCGTAGGTCTCGCGGCAGATGGGCTCGAGCAGCTCGTGCTCGTACTCGATCTTCTCGCTGCCGCCCTTGCGCGCGAGGTAGGACGGGATGAGGTCCATCGGCCCGGGCCGGTACATCGAGATGATGGCGATGATGTGCTCGAGCCGGTCCGGCACCATCTTGCGCGCCAGGTCGCGCATACCCGCGCTCTCGAGCTGGAACACGCCCACGGTCTCGCCCTTCTGCAGCAGCCGGTAGGTGGCCGCGTCGTCCAGCGGCACGCGGTTGGGGTCGAAGCTGTGCCCGCCCGCGCGGATGAGCCGGGTCGCCTCCTCGACCACGGTCAGCGTGCGCAGGCCGAGCACGTCCATCTTCAACAGGCCGACGTCGTCGAGCGAGTACATGTCGAACTGGGTGCAGACGTCGTCCTCGTTCGACTTGTACAGCGGCACGAGGTCCAGCAGCGGCCGCGGCGTGATGACCACCGCCGAGGCGTGCAGCGAGGCGTGGCGGTGCAGGCCCTCGAGCTTGCGCGCGATAGCCATCATCTCCTCGTACTCCGGCTTCTCCTTCACCGCCGCGCGCAGCTCGCCCACCCCGGCCAGCGCCTCCTTCAGTTCCGAGTTCGCCGGGATGAGCTTGGCGATGCGGTCGACCTCGCCGATCGGGATGTCCAGCACGCGGCCGACGTCGCGCACCGCGGCGCGCGCCTGCATCGTGCCGAAGGTGATGATCTGCGCGACCGAGCCCGCGCCGTAGCGCTTGCGGATGAACTCGATTATCTCGGGCCGGCGGTCGTCGGCGAAGTCGACGTCGACGTCGGGCAGGGTGACGCGCTCGGTCGTCAGGAACCGCTCGAACAGCAGCCCGTAGCGCAGCGGGTCGATGTCGGTGATGGCCAGGCTGTAGAGCACGAGGCTGCCCGCGGCCGAGCCGCGCCCCGGGCCGACCGGGATGCCGCGCGACCGCGCGAAGTCGATGATGTCCTTGACCACGAGGAAGTAGCCGGCGAACCCCATCCGGCCGATGACGTCGAGTTCGTGGGCGAGCCGCTCCTCGATGGCCGTGGTCAGGCGGTCGTAGCGCCGGTGCAGGCCCTCGCGGGCCAGGTGCGCGAGGTACGCGTCGGCGTTCTCAAACCCGGCCGGCGGCTCGAAGTGCGGCAGGTGGAACTGGACCCGGCTGAAGTCGAACAGCAGGTTGCAGCGGTCCGCGACCTCGCGCGTCCGCCGCACCGCGTCGGGCATGTCCGCGAATGCCGCCGCCATCTCGGCAGGCGAGCGGAAGTGCAGCTTCGCCTCGGTCATCCGCAGGCGCTTCTCGTCGTTCATCCGCTTGCCGGTCTGGATGCAGACCAGCGCGTCGTGAGCCTTGACGTCGTCCGGGCGCAGGTAATGGCAGTCGTTGGTCGCGACGATCGGGATGTCGAGCGTGGCGCTGATGTCCTTCAGGCCCGGGATGATCTTCTCCTGCTCCGGGAGCCCGGAGCGCATCGCCTCGAGGAAGAAGTTCTCCGCGCCCATTATGCCCTGGTAGGTCGAGGCGGCCTGCAGCGCCCGCTCCGGGTCGTCGCGGTTGAGGAAGTACCCGACCTCGCCCTTGAGGCAGCCGGACAGCGCTATCAGCCCCCCGCAGTGCTGGGCAAGCAGGTCCTTGTCGATGCGCGGCTTGTAGTAGAACCCCTCGAGGTAGCCCAGCGAAACGAGCTTGATGAGGTTGTGCCAGCCTTCGTCGTCCCGGCAGAGCAGGGTGAGGTGGAAGCTGGATTCGAGGATGTCCCTGTGCACCGCGCGCTCGCGCCGGTCCCCGGGCGCGACGTAGACCTCGGCCCCGAGTATCGGCTTGACCCCGACCTTCTGCGCCGCCTTGTAGAACCGGATGGCCCCGAACAGGTTGCCGTGGTCGGTGATGGCCAGGCTCGGCATCCCGAATTCGGCCGCGAGCTTGACCATCTCTTCGATGCGCGACGCGCCGTCGAGCAGGCTGTACTCGGAGTGGTTGTGCAGGTGCACGAAATCGGCGACAGCGATCTTGCGGGGCACAGTCCTCTTTACCTCAGCGACGCCGCGATGTCAACAACTATCGGCCGGCTGTGGACCCACAGCGATAATGTCAGGGGTAATGGCCACAGGGAAAATGTCATACTCTGATGGGTTAGCCGGGCTGTCGGGTAGACTGGCGGCATGGATGATCTGTCAACGCTTACGGAACGTGAGATGGTTCGCTGGCGAGTGATCCAGGAAGCCTGTTCGCAGCTGACCGTTGGTAAGGCAGCACGGATGCTGGGTCTGAGCATACGCCAGGCCTTTCGTCTCAAGGCACGCTACAAGGATGTTGGAGCCAAGGGGCTGGCTCACGGCAACCGCGGCCGCAGACCGGCCAACGCCAAGCCCGAAGCCCTGCGTAACCGTGTCCTGGAGTTGTTCAAACAGGAGTTTGCCGGCTACAACACGCCCCACTTTGCCGAGGCGCTGGTCGAGGAGTACGGCATCGCCCTCAACGAGGAAACCCTGCGCCGCTGGCTGCGGCGGGCCGGCTTCAAGCCCAAGCACCGCCACAACAACCGCAGCAACCACCGACGCTGCCGTACCAGAGAGCCCCGCTTCGGCATGATGCTGTTCCTGGACGGCAGCCCGCACCCTTGGCTCGGACCCAGCCGACCCAAGCTGACCCTGATCCTGTGTACCGACGACGCCACCGGCAGACCGCTGTGGGGCAAGCTCTACCCGCAGGAGACACTGGCCGGCTGCTTCGAGGTGCTCTACCAGGTGTTCCAGCAGTACGGCCTGCCCCAGTGCCTGTACCTGGACCGGGCCGGCCAGTTCACAACCACCCGGCACGGCGGCACTGTCCGGCTCCAGGCCGACACCGAGCCGACCGCCTTCGAGATTGCCATGCAGGAACTGACCGTCGAGCCCATCTTCGCCAACAGCCCCCAGGCCCGCGGCCGGGGCGAGCGCATCAACCGCAGCTTCCAGGACCGGCTGACCGTGGAGCTGGCCCACCACCGTATCACGACCGTCGAGGCCGCCAACCGCTACATCAACGATACCTTCATACCTCGCTATGCCGAGCGGTTCGGCGTACCGCCGGCCGACCCGACTTCGGCCTTCCGGCGCCTGCCCGCCAACCGCGACCTGCGGACCGTGCTCTGCCGTAAGTCCACCCGCCAGGTGACCAGTGACAACACTATCTCCTACCTCGGCCGACGCTACCAGCTGCTGCCGACCAGCCGCTCGGTCTGTGTCCGGGGCTCGACCGTCC
>JAWOHG010000087.1:0-10799 GCA_046485245.1 bacterium | reverse complement strand
CCGCGGCCGCGGCCAGTCAAGCCGCCGCTTGCGGCCGGGAATAGGCGGGCAGGGGGCCGGGTATATCGGGGCGGAGGTGGCAATGAACCACTGGTGCAGACTGGCCCTGGTCCTGCTCGCCGCGGCGGGGGCCGCGCTCGCGGGCCCGGGCGGGGAGGGCGACGACAAGACGCTTTCACCCTACTTCTTCGTGCAGAGCGACGACCCGACTGTCGACCGGCTGCCGCTGCTCTCGACGACCGCCGAGGTCGACATCGCCGGCGTCATCGCCGACGTGCGGGTCACCCAGGTCTACAAAAACGACGGCAAGCGGCCGATCGAGGCGGTGTACACTTTCCCGGCGTCGACCCGGGCCGCGGTGTACGGCCTGAAGATGACCATCGGCGACCGGACCATCGTCGCCGAGATACGAGAGCGGGAACGGGCGCGGCAGGACTACGAGGCAGCCCGGCGCGACGGCAAGACCGCGACGCTTTTGGAGCAGCAGCGGCCCAACGTGTTCCAGATGAACGTCGCCAACATAATGCCGGGCGACTTCATCCGGGTCGAGCTGTCCTACACCGAACTGCTGGTGCCCGAGGAGGGCGTGTACGAGTTTGTCTACCCGACCGTGGTCGGGCCGCGCTACGTCAGCCCGAACGTGCCCAAGGACGAGCGATGGACCGCGAATCCCTACACGCACGAGGGCGAAGCCCCGGCCTACACGTTCGGCATCGGGGTGGACATAGCCGCGGGGATGCCGATTGCCGACCTGTCCTGCCCATCGCACAAGACGCTGAAGGCGTTCGGCGGGCTCGCCACCGCGAGCGTGCGGCTCGACCCGTCGGAGAAGTCGGGCGGCAACCGCGACTTCATCCTGCGCTACCGGCTGGCCGGCGGCGCAATCGAATCCGGACTCCTGCTCTGCGAGGGCGCGCGCAAGGGCGATGAGAACTTCTTCCTGCTGATGCTGCAGCCGCCCAAGCGCGTGGCAATTGGCGACATCCCGCCGCGCGAGTACATCTTCATCGTCGACGTGTCGGGCTCGATGCACGGGTTCCCGCTCGACGTCGCCAAGGGCCTGCTGCGCAATCTCATAACCGGGCTGCGGCCGACCGACTACTTCAACGTCCTGTTGTTCGCGGGCGGCAGCTCGGTCATGGCCGAGCGGTCGCTTGCCGCCAACGAGAAGAACGTCGCCCGGGCGGTCGAGTTCATCGACCGGCAGCGCGGCGGCGGCGGAACCGAACTGCTGCCGGCCCTGCGCCGGGCACTGGCCCTGCCGCGCGCCGAGGGCACGTCGCGCACCGTGGTCATCGCCACCGACGGCTACGTGTCGGTCGAGACTGAGGCGTTCGACCTCATCCGCGAGAACCTGGGCAAGGCCAACATGTTCACGTTCGGAATCGGGTCGAGCGTGAACCGGCACCTCATCGAAGGGATGGCGCGGGTCGGGATGGGCGAGCCGTTCGTGGTCGAAGCCGAGGCCGGCGCGTCCGAGGCGGCGGCGCGGTTCCGGCGCTACATCGAGCGGCCGGTGCTCACCGGCATCGACGTGCGGTTCGAGGGATTCGACGCCTACGACGTCGAGCCGCTCGAGGTGCCGGACCTTCTGTCCGAGCGGCCGATGGTGGTGTTCGGCAAGTACCGGGGCAAGCCCAGGGGCATCATCGCGGTGACCGGCCGGGGCGGGGCGGGCAGGTACAGCGAAGTCGTCAGAGTGGCCGAGTACGCGCCGCGGCCGGCGAATTCGGCGCTGCGCTACCTCTGGGCACGGCACCGCATTCAACTGCTGGCCGACTACAACGACTTGCGCGAGGACAGCGCGCGCATCCGCGAGGTGACGCGGCTCGGGCTGCAGTACAGCCTGCTCACGGCCTACACCTCGTTCGTCGCCATCGACTCGAAGGTACGCAACAAGGACGGCGACCCGACGCAGGTCATCCAGCCGCTGCCTTTGCCGCAGGGCGTGTCCAACTACGCGGTCGGCGGCTCGTCCGGGCAGGCCCAAACAATGGCCGCGCCATCCGCCGGTTACGCGAGGGGTTTCTCCGGCCGGTCGATGAAGTACTCGGCCGAGCAGTCGTATGCGGAGCCGAGCCTGCCCGACGCCGACAAACCGGCGGGCCCGCCCGCAGTCACCCTGGCCGAGGTCAAGGCGGGCGGCAGGGAGCCCGGACCGGTCCTGCGCGCCGAACTGGAAGGTCTGCTGGCCCAACTCGAGTCGGCGTATGCCGCGGAACTGGCCGCGCGGCCCGGGTTGAAGGGCAGCCTGACCGTCACCTTCACCATCGGCCTCGACGGCAAGGCGACCGCGGTGCGGGTGAACTCGGGCAGTCTTCCCCGGGCGCTCGGGCAGCGGCTCGACACGATAGTGAAGAGGGCGGTGTTCGCGGTCGGCGGCACGAGCGTCCAAGTCTCGGCCCGGTTCGAATTCTCTCCCGGCAGCTGATTGCCTCCCTGCCGAAACTGGGCCGGGCATTCTGCCCGGCCCAGCCGCGTTGACCGGCAGTCGCGGCCCGGCTAGACTCGGGCCGATGACCAAAGGAGCAGAATGGCCGGCATAGTGTTCCTGAAGACCAACGAGCTTGCGCGGGTCGTGGAGTTCTACCGCGACGAGGTCGGGATGAAGACGTGGCTGGAGCAGCCCGACATATGCATCCTGGCCCACGGCAACCTGCTCTTGGGGTTTCACGCCCAGCCCGAAGCGGACACGCAGGGGATGTTCACGTTCTTCTTTCGCACCGCGGCCGAGGTCGACGTGATGTACGCCCGGCTGAAGAGCTGTGCCACGACCGTGCCCAAGACCAACGAGCGCTACCGCATCTATCACTTCTTTGGCAAGGACCCGGAAGGGCGCGCAATCGAGTTCCAGGCGTTCCTGCACCCGGTTGAGGCGCCGGGCGGAGAGTGGGGATAGATCTACGATCTGCGATCTCCGATGTCCGATCATGCGGCAACCGGCGCGGCAGACCACTGTGGTCGCGGGCAAATCGGAGATCGGAGATTGGCGATCGGAGATTGACTCATCTGAATTTGACACCGTGCGCCGCGTGCGGTAGATAGAGGGGCCATGAAAGAGAAACTGCCCGAAATCGGCAAGATATCGCAGAAGGTGTTCGAGGAACTCATTTACCCGCGGCTCGGGGCGGCCAACCGCAACGTGCTGGTCGGCCCGATGCACGGGGTGGACGTCGGGATCATCAAGGTCGGCACGCGGGCGCTCGCGCTGACCACCGACCCGGTGTTCATCGTGCCCGAGTACGGCTGGGAGCGGGCTGCGTGGTTCGCCATCCACATCCTGCTCTCCGACGTGGTCACCTCGGGCCTGGCGCCCAAGTGGCTCGCCATCGACCTGAACCTGCCGATGAGCATCAACGAGGCGCAGCTCGAAACGGTCTGGAAAGTCATCCACCGTGAGTGCAAGCGTTACGGCGTGAACATCGTCACCGGCCACACCGCGCGCTACGATACCTGCACCTGGCCGATGGTCGGCGGGGCCACGGTCATCGCCGAGGGCGGTCTGACGGATTACGTGTCGCCGCGGTTCTGCCGGCCCGGCGACGCCATCATCGTGACCAAGGGCCCGGCAATCGAGGCGTCGGGCATCTTCGCGGCGATGTTCCCGAAGCTGCTGGAGAAGAAGTTCGGCGCGGCGTTCGCGCGCCGGGCCGAGAAAATCTTCTACCAGATGTCGGTGGTCGAAGACGCGCTGGCCGCGGTCAGCGTCGGGGTGCGACAGCGCGGCATCACGGCCCTGCACGACGCGACCGAGTGCGGTGTGTGGGGCGGGCTGTACGAGATGGCGCAGGCCGGCGGGTTCGGGGTGCGGGTCGAAAAGGAGCGCATCCCGGTGATGGACTGCGTGCCGGAAATCTGCGACCTGTTCGGCATCGACCCGTACAAGTCCATTTCCGAGGGCACGCTGATTGCGATGTGCCGGCCCAAGAAGGCCGACGCCGTCCTGCGCGCGCTGGCGAAGAAACGCATCCCGGCCGCGATTGTCGGCGAGGTGACCAGGAAGGGAATGACGCTGGTCGAGGGCGGGCGCGAGACGCGGCTCGAACACCCGGTCGTGGACCCGTTCTGGCAGGCGTTTTACGGCGCGCTGAAGACGGGCGGAGCGTGACGCATAACGCAGAACGCATCACACCGGAGCCCGGACGCTTCGGGCGCAAAGCGTGAAGCGTCAGGCGTAAGGCGTATCGCGCAATGCTTGACCCTTTCGTCCGTTTTGCGACCCACTACGACAAGTTCATGTGGAAGTACGTGGACTACAAGGGCTGGGTTGACTATGTCGAACGCATCTTCCGCCACTACCGGTTCATCCCGCACACGATACTCGACGTCGCCTGCGGCACCGGCATCCCGTCGATTCTGCTGGCCCGGCGCGGCTACCGCATAGTCGGCGTGGACCGCTCGCCCGAGATGCTTGAGCTGCTTGAATCCAAGCGCGGTGACCTGCCCATCACGACCGTGCGGTCCGACATCCGCGAGTTTGCCGTGCCCGAACCGCTCGACGCGGCCATCAGCCTGTACGACAGCATCAACTACCTGCTGGTCGAGGAAGACCTCGTGCGCTGCTTTGGAAGCGTGCGGCGGGCGCTGAAGCCCGGCGGTCTGTTCGTGTTTGATATGAACACGCTCTACGGCCTGGCCGAGTACTGGGGCACGCGCTCGACCCCGCGCGAGGTCGGCGGCATCTACTCACTGTGGCAGAACCAGTGGGACCCGGAAACGCGGGTCTCGACCCTGCACCTGACGTTCTGGGAGAGCGAGAGGGACCGCGAGCTCGAACAGCGGATGACCGACGAAGAAGCGAAGCAGACCGGCGGCCGGGCGCACCGCTACGAGGAGATTCACCAGGAGCGGGCGTACACCGAAGACGAGGTGCGTCGTTGCGTGCTTGCGGCCGGGTTCGGCAAGGTCGACTTCTACCAGCACGGCAGCTTCTCGCCGCCCGGCCCGATGACCACACGAATGATGGTCGTGGCGCGGACGCCGTCCGCGCCCGGCCGCTGAGGCCACAGGTATTGGTGTAGACGATGAAGATTTACACTTACTCACAGGCCCGGAACCGGCTGGCCGAGGTGCTGGACGAGGCGACGCGCGGCGAGGTCGTTATCCGCCGCCGTCGCGGCGACACCTTCGCGGTCGTGCCCAAGTCGCGGCCGCGTCGGTCGCCTTTCGACGTGCCCGGCATCGAGTCAGGCATCACCCGCCGCGAGTTGATGGCCGCGGTTCGCGAAGCCCGCCGGCCGCGCGTCAGGCCGCAGCGCGCCAAGCAGGTTCGCTCATCACGCGGATGATGACAGTGGCGCGGCAGCGCCCCAGGCGGGTCAATGACGAACGATCCAGGGTCAGAACGGGGGCGCAGACTTGAACGTCTGCGCGCGCTGCTTCGATGGCAAGCGGCCGCTAATCCCCTGTCACGCCCCCGGGGTCTGCTGTTGATCGGTTTCCAGTCTACTGCCGGTCGTGACGACCGGGGGTAGCCCAAGCCCGTCCTGATCGGAGGCGAACTGCCTGAATTCCCCAATCCCGGGAGTAACAACCTTCTCAATGTACTTGCCGATCATCAGACGGACAAGGGCGCTGTAGGCGGGTCGGAACTTCAGGGAATCGCCTATCTTCAAACCGGCGGGGTTCTCGCCGAGGTTGACGACCGTTACGTCGCTGCTGGCACCGGCAAGCTGAACACCGGTGTCTATCGGGGTAAGGGCCTTGACGTCGGTGTCCAGCTGACCGACCGCAAGCAGGGCGCGGTAGCCGCGCTGGCCGGGGGCGAACTCCTCGCTGGCAATGGGCTCAAAGGCGGAGATGCCGCCGCTGTCAGTCTGCAGGGCCAGACTCTTCTCCTTGATCTCGAGGATTTCGGTCTCGAGGATGAAAGCGTCGTCGCACAGCCCCTTGAGAGTGCCGCCGTTGATAAGGTCCGTGCCGAGAAACACAGCCTCGCCGATGCGGAAGTGGTTGATCGGCTCGGGGACGCGTCCTTCGAGCAGCATGGGCAGAACCGCACTGGAACCAGCGGAGATCATCGGGAGGGAGTAGCCGAACTTCAGTTCCAGCAGCTCTCGATAAAGGACGAGCTGCATCATCTGGTCGATGGTGGGGACGATGCCAGCCAGGCAGCCGAGGTTGGCCCCGATGCCGAGGACTTCGACGTGCTTGAGCCTGAAGACGTGGTCATAGAATTCGATCAGCGAGCCGGGGAGAATGCCTTCGCGGAGGTCGCCGAGCTCAATCATGACGATGATATGGTGAATCTTGCCCGTTTCCCCGGCAACGCGGTCGATTTCGTCGATGACCTCGATCTCGCTGTTGAGGCTGACGTCCGATACGGCAACGACGTCCCTGACGTGCGTGAGGCTGGGCAGGCGAAGATACCAGGATTCAAAGTCAGGACTGATCTTGCCGATTGCCTTCAAGTTGTCGACGCGGGAGTCGGCCATGGACCTGACCCCCAGCGCCTGCAGCGCACGGATGGTATCGACGTGACCGCAGACAGCTTTGGTGACCAGTGTCCATGTGGCGCCATGTTTCTTGATCCAGCCGTCAATAGCCTCGATGTTGTGTTGCAGCGCCCGGAGGTTGATGACGAGCCGGGTCATCGATTCAGCCTCATCTCGGCGTACTTGGTGGTGAAGCCGATGCGTTGATAGAGGCGCCGAGCGGGATTGTCGTATTCCACGTGCAGCTTGACGCTGCCCGAGCACTGCTGGACCGAGTGGTCGATGAGTCTCCGGCCGATTCCCCTGCCGCGCAGCTCCGGAGTTACAGTGACGAACACCAGGATGTTCTCGGGTACGTAGCCAGACATGCCGGTCCTGAGCATCAGCAGGGCGCCCGCCAGCGTTTCCCCCAACCGAGCGAGCATCAGGAAGCCGCCACGCGCGGAGTCGAAAGCGTATTCGAGGGCGCGGCGGATGTCGCCCGGCTTGTCCTCATAGGGCTTCATGGTGGCGTGGAAGTACTCGACCAGTTGGCTGTAGGTAGTCCAAGCAGGAATCTGCTCAGAGGATTCAACCTTGGTGTATACAAGTTCGCTGTTCATGGCGTTCTGTGTTCATTCGGTCTGCCAGTCACACGGCAGGCTTCGGCGGACCTCGACGCGCTTTCCTTCTAACGTCCCTCACTGTCGCACGCGAGCCTACTGCGGGGCAAGTCTAAGGCATTTGGGCGGGCTTGTCCACCTCGGTTCGGAAGACCCGGATGATGACGCACCGGCCGTTGCTGAGTCTCGACCAGAGGATGTACGCGCTCGCCCCACGGCTGTCAGTTACCTGCCTCAGCAGGCGTCGAAGGCCACTATATATAGTGGGTCGAGACGGAATGGAATACCACAGGTTGGGGAGGGGGTGAGTCCCTGGGTAAATGTGAGGCTGAAGCGGGCCTTGAGGCGTCGACATATTGAGAACTTGAGCAGCGCGGCCAACCCCGTGCAGGGGTGGGCATTGATGCGGGTGCAGAGCGAGAGCGTGAGCGGGGCAACATTCGCCGGGCCGAGCCGCGGGCCGAACGCGGTCCCGAGCCGGCCCAAGAGGGCCGGGTGCAGCTTGGACGAGACGCGGCGGGGCAGGCGAGGATCCAGATGCGCGACCAGGTCGGGATTCACCGGAGCGCCAAGACGGCGGATCGCAAGCGATGTTCAGAGGCGAGGGGTGATGTCCTGCGCCGAGGGGTCGCATCCCGCGCAGGCGGGAGCGCACAGCCGGACCTGGGACATGATGTGGAGATTGTCGAATGTCGATTGCTCACCCCCAGCCTATCCCTCGGGCTCGGCATCCGGCTTCGCCAAGCCCGTCAAGGGAGAGGGGAGAGAGCGCGCGGCCGGGTCACGCTTCACGTCCGGGCCAGACTGCTTGACACCCCGCAGCACAGTTCTAGACTAGCCCCCGATGCAGTTCATCGCTGACCTTCACATACATTCCCGTTTCTCGCGCGCCACCAGCAAGGAGATGAACGTGCCCGGCGTCGCCGCGATGGCGAAGAAGAAGGGCATCGGGCTGGTGGCGACCGCGGATTTCACCCACCCGCAGTACATCGAGGAGTTGAAGCGCGACCTGAAGGACGAGGGCAACGGCCTGTTCTCGCACAACGGGGTGCAGTTCATCCTGTCGACCGAGCTGAACCTGCTGTACAACTTCGGCGGCCGGCTGCGGCGGATTCACCAGCTTGTCTACATGCCGAGCTTCGAGGCGGTCGCGAAGCTGACCGACTGGCTGGACGTGTACGGCAAGCTGGCATCGGACGGCAGGCCGACGCTGTCGCAGCTCTCGAGCCACGACCTGCTGGCCAAGGTGCTGGAAGTGGAGCCGCGCGGGTTCGTGGTGCCGGCGCACATCTGGACGCCGTGGTTCTCGCTCTTTGGCTCGAACTCGGGGTTCGACGCAATCGAGGAGTGTTTCGGCGACCTGACCGGCGAGGTGTTTGCGGTGGAGACCGGGCTTTCCTCCGACCCGTCGATGAACTGGCGGCTGTCGGCGCTGGACCGGTTCACGCTCATCTCGAACTCCGACGCGCACTCGCCGAACCGGTTGGGCCGCGAGGCGAACGTGTTTGACACCGAGTTGTCGTTCGACGGGCTGAAGGCCGCGCTGAAGGCGAACGACCCAAAGAAGCTGCTGTACACCATCGAGTTCTACCCCGAGGAGGGGAAGTACCACTGGGACGGGCACCGCGCGTGCAACGTGGCCTGCTCGCCCGAGCAGTCGCTGTCCTCAAGCGACCTATGCCCGGCCTGCGGGCGGAGGATGACCATCGGCGTGCTGCACCGCGTGCTGCAGTTGGCCGACCGCGCGGCGGACGCGGTGCCGAAGGGCCGGGTACCGTTCAAGAGCGCGGTGCCGCTGGAGGAAATCATCGCCGAAGCGCAGCACGTCGGGCGCGACACCGTGGGCGTGGGCAAGGTGTACGACGCGATGGTGGCGGCGCTGGGCAGCGAGTTCCATATCCTGCTCGACGCGCCGGTGAAGGAAATCGAGAAGCACTCCAACGACCGCATCGCGCTGGGCATCGAGCGGATGCGCTCGGGCGAGGTCGAGAAGATTGCCGGGTACGACGGCGAGTTCGGCCACATCCACGTGCTGCCCGACACCGTGGCACAGCCGACGATGGCGCGCGACGCCGAGCCGGGAACGCAGATGGGGTTATTCGGATGAGGATCAAGCCAAAAGCCAAAAGTCAAAAGCCAAATGTCAAAGCCGTCGGCCCGCGCGGTTTTGAGTTTTGCGTTTTGGCTTCTGAGATTTGACTTCGTCCATGCGTACACTCTGGGCTCCCTGGCGCGCGCAGTACATCTACTGCGCGGCGGGCGGCAAGGCCGACTCGGGGCCGAAGCACTGCCTGTTCTGCCGGCTGTGGCGCGAGCCCGACGACCGGGCCAACCTGATACTGCACCGTGGCCGGCGCGCGTTCGTGGTGATGAACCGGTTCCCCTACAACAACGGCCACCTGATGGTCGCGCCGGTGCGGCACTGTGCCACGCCGGAGAAGCTGACCGCGGTCGAGGCGGCGGAGATGCACGACTTGCTGCGAGCGTCGCTTGCGGTGCTGCGCCGGGCGTGCAAGCCGGACGGGTTCAACATCGGGGCGAACATCGGCCGGGTCGCGGGCGCGGGCGTGGCCGGGCACGTGCACCTGCACATCGTGCCGCGCTGGAACGGCGACACCAACTACATGCCGCTTTTGGCCGAGACCAAGGTCGTGAGCGAGCACCTCGAAGAGACGTATGCCCGGCTCTCGGCGCTATTCGCATCGAGTTCAAAGTGCAAAGGGCAAAGTGCAAAGCGCAAAGCTACAGGCAGAGGCTGCACAAACTAGCTCGTCGGCAGCCGGCAGGGGATTGCTCGCGGAGCGGCTGCTGGCGCTGGCCGCTGCCGCGATAGGACTGACGAACCAACTCAGCCGTACCGTGGCCGGCCGGTACATCTCGGGTCAGCTGATGCGCGCCTGCGCGTCAGCCGGTGCCAACTACGAGGAGGCCTGCGGTGCCGAGAGCCGAGCTGACTTTGTCCACAAGATGCAGATAGTCCTGAAAGAACTCAGGGAAGCGTGCTTCTGGCTGCGTCTGCTGGAACGGTCGAAGTTGGGCCCGGCCCAGTCGGTTTCCGGGCTGCGTGAGGAGGCGTCCGGTCTCGCGCGGATGACCGCCAAGTCCGTTGTGACCGCCAAATCCGGGCGCTGACTTTGCATCTTGCACTTTGCAGTTTGCACTTTGAACTCGCTCGGCTGAGGCTTCAGCGCGGGCAGGGAGGCGGAGCATGATCAGAGCCGTCGTTTTCGACGTCGATAACACGCTGGTCGATTTCATGAAGTTCAAGGGCGCGTCGATAGATTCGGCGATCCACGCGATGATCGACGCCGGGCTGGACCTGACCGTGGCGCAGGCGCGCGCCAAGATCGACGAGATATACCGGCGCAAGGGCATCGAGTACCAGCAGGTGTTCGACGACTTCCTCAACGAGACGCTGGGTTACATCGACTACCGGATTCTCGCCAACGGCATCATCGCCTACCGCCGGGCGCGCGAGGGCGTGCTGGTCTCCTACCCGCACGTGAACATGGCGCTGTTGAAGCTCGCACGGATGGGGCTGAAACTGGCGGTGGTGTCGGACGCGCCGCGGCTGCAGGCGTGGATGCGGCTGGCGCAGTTGGGCGTGGACGGGTTCTTCGACGTGGTCGTGACGTTCGACGACACGGGCAAGCGCAAGCCCGCGCCCGAGCCGTTCCAGCGCGCGCTGGAGCTGCTCGAGGTGGAACCGCCCGAGGCGATAATGGTCGGGGACTGGGCCGAGCGCGACATGGTCGGGGCCAAG
>JAWOHG010000034.1:0-23574 GCA_046485245.1 bacterium | reverse complement strand
GCCCAGGTCTGGATAATGACCGGCCCGCCCGCGGGCGGCCCGTTGTCCACGACCAAGGTGGTGATGTACTACTTCTACGAGAACGCGTTCGAGCTCTGGCGGCTGGGCTACGGCGCGGCCATCGCCTTCTTCGCGTTCCTCATCATCCTCGGGCTGACCATCCTCCAGCGCACATTGCTGGAGAAGCGGGTCCAGTATGGATGAGTCCCTGGTGACCGTTACCCCCTCACCTCAATCCCTTCGACAGGCTCAGGGCAAGCTCTCTCCCGCAGGGGGAGAGGAAGCAGAACAGGACTATCGCTCCCGCTCATCTCCTATCCCCTCTCCCTTGATGGGAGAGGGACAGGGTGAGGGTGAAAGCAATCGCGACAGACAGGATGCCCTCTCACCTCAATCCCTTCGACAGGCTCAGGGCAAGCTCTCTCCCACAAGGGGAGAGGAAGTAGAACTGACCGGCGCACTGGACGCAGCCGCTGTTCCCTCTCCCTTGATGGGAGAGGGACAGGGTGAGGGTGTGGGACACTAATGGCCAGGGTGCGCGCGAAGAACCTGCCGATTCACCTGCTGCTCGTCGCGGGCGGCATCGCGATGGTGTTGCCGTTCTACTGGATGGTGTCGACCTCGCTGAAGACCCCGCTCGAGGCGCTGGCGTTCCCGCCGACCTGGCTGCCCCGCGTGCCCCAGTGGGACAACTACGCCGAGGTGTTCCGCCAGGTGCCGCTGTGGCGCTACCTGTTCAACACGGTCGTGGTCGCGTTCCTGAGCCTGACCGGCGTGCTGTTCACCGGCGTGCTCGCGGCCTACGCGTTCGCTCGCCTGCGCTTCCCGGGCCGCGAAATCCTGTTCATGGGCTTTCTCGCGCTGATGATGATTCCCCTGCCGGTCTACCTCGTGCCGTCCTACACCATCCTCTTCAAGCTGGGCTGGATCGACACCTTTGCCGCAATGATAGTGCCGTGGATAGTCAACATCTTCTCGATATTCCTCCTGCGTCAGCACATGCGCCAGTTGCCGCAGGACCTGTTTGACGCCGCCCGCATCGACGGCTGCTCGCGGTTCGGCACGCTCTGGCGCATCGTCATCCCGCTGTGCAAGCCGCCGCTGGTGACCATCACGGTGTTCAACGTCATCGGGTCGTGGAACTCGTTCTTCTGGCCGCTCATCGTCACCAACAGCGACCGCATCCGGCCCCTGCAGGTCGGGCTGGCCTACTTCTCGCGCGAGCAGAGCACCAACTACACCCTGCTGATGGCCGCGACCACGATGGCCATCATCCCGCTCGTCGCGCTGTTCTTCGTGGCCCAGCGCCAGATAATCCAGTCCCAGGCCCGCTCGGGCTTGAAAGAGTAGCCGGCCGCAGGACGCGGCCGGCCGAATCGTTCGCCCTCGCGGACTAGTAGTCGCGGCGGCGGCCCCGCCAGCGCTTTATCACCCGCTCCACGTCCAGGTCCTTGATGCCCGAACTCCACCACTTGGCGTACTGGACGTCGTCGGAGCGCGGCCGCGGGTCGGGCAGGTCCACCAGCACCCGCGTCGGCATCACCACCGCGTCGCCGAGGATTAGCGCCTCGCCCGTGCGCAGGGCGGGCAGCATCGACAGCAGGCCGGCCGAGGAATCGGGCACCAGCCTGCGGACGTAGGCCTGGTCGTCGGGGTTGGTCAACCGCATCACGATGAAGTTGTTGCACTGGGCGAGGATGGTCTCGGAAAGCTCCTTGGGCCGCTGCGAGACCACGACCGCGCCGACACCGTACTTGCGGCCTTCCTTCATTATCCGCTCGACCGCGTTGCGCGCCGAGTTGAACCGCTGCTCGCTGCGGTTGGGCACGTAGTTGTGCGCTTCCTCGTAGACCATCAGCAGCGGGAACCGGTCGTGCTCCGGGTTCCACAGGTTGAACTCGAAGACGATGCGCGACACGACCGCGACCACGATGCCGACCGTCTCCGACGGGATGCCGGACAGGTCGATGATGGTCATCCGCTTGCCCGTGCCCACCGACAGGAAGTCGCGCAGAAGCTGGGGCAGGGACGCATTGTCGGTGTAAACGCTCGGGTTGAACATGAACTTGTAGCGCGGGTCGACCATCCGCGTGTCGAACCGGATGAGGAACCGGTCGAACGTACCGTACAGCGGCCCCTGGATGAGCTGGCCGTTGTTGTCGTAGACCATCTGGATGTTCCAGTTGCGCAACTGGGCGATCATCTCCTCGAGGCTGTAGTACACCGGCGAGTCGACCGTCACCTGCATCGTCGGGTCCATCTTCTCGGTGATGACCGTGTTCTGCCGGGCGCGGACGATGGCGTCGCGCAGCACCGTGACCTGGTTGCGCGCGGTCGACTCGCCCGGGTCCACGGTCAGGTCCACGAACTCGTCGAACGACAGCAGCCAGTAGGGCAGCTCGACCTTGTCCGCCTCGATGACCATCGTCTCGTCGCCGAACGCCGCCGCGTACTCGCCGTGCAGGTCGAGCACGATGATGTGCGAGTCTTCGTACTTGCGGACCGCCTGCTGGAGCATCGAGACGACGGTGCAGGACTTGCCGCAGCCGGTCGTGCCGACCACCGCGAGGTGCTGGCCGAACAGCCGGTCGACCTGGACGTGGGCGCGGTGGCTCGGCAGCGCCGCCGGCCGGCCGAAAGAATAGCCGGACTGCTCGAAGGTCGAGAACACGCTGCCCAGTTCGTCGTGCCGCAGCACCTTGACGCGCTGGCCCGCGACGGGGTAGACCGCCACGCCGCGAGCGAAACCCCGCTCGTCGACGGTCCCGACCAGCAGCACGTCCGCCACCCGCCGGCCGGTCACGGTCGGCGCGCAGCCGCCGCCCGACTCGACCTGCTTCGGGTCGTGCATGCTGACGCTGGAGACGATGCCGACGATGCTCTTATCCTGGACCGGGATTTTCACGTGGGACCCGGGCTGACCCGGGTAGTATTCGCCTTCGATCGGCTCGGTGGTGTCGACGGTCAGCTCGACCAGGGCCCGCTCGCCGTTGACCTCGCTCACGAACCCGATGTCGATATCACAGATTTCCTTCATCGCGCCGCCTTTCGGTAGCCCATATCGCTCCACGCCTCACGCTTCACGCCCTACGCCCGTCCCCCGGCCTCGACGCCTGATCCGCCCGGTGCGGAGAGGTCAGGCGCCGCGCGTACGGCGTTTCTCGACCAGCCGGCCCTCGAGCCAGCCCAGCCACGCGTCGAGCCCCGCGCCGGTCCGGGCCGACAGCTCGAATACCGGGACGTCCGGCTTGAGCTTCGCCACGGCGCGGCGCACCTCGGCCACGTCGAAGTCGACGTATGGCAGCAGGTCAATCTTGTTCACTATGACGACGTCCGAGCGGGAAAATGCCAGCGGGTACTTGGCCGGCTTGTCCGAGCCCTCGGGCGTCGAGAGCAATGTCACGTCGTGGTGCACCGGCATCCGGAACGAGGCCGGGCAGACGAGGTTGCCGACGTTCTCGATGATGACGAGGTCGAGGTGGGCGAGGTCCAGCCCGGGCCAAACCGCGGCCATCATCATGCTGTCGAGGTGGCAGCCGCCCTCGGTGTTCACCTGCGTGCAAAGCACGCCCTTGGCCGCCACCCGCTTCGCGTCGATGTCGCCGTAAAGGTCGCCCTCGACCACGTGGATGCGGTACTTCTGGGCCAGCGCCTCGGCGGTGCGCTCGACCAGCGCGGTCTTGCCCGCGCCGGGCCCGGCCATGATGTTGATGCCGAGCACACCGTGGCGGTCCAGTTCGGCGAGCTGCGCGGCGGCGAGCGCGTCGTTGCTCGCCAGCACGCTCTGCATCAGCTTGACTTGAGCCACTTGAGGAGTCCCGGCTTGACCGGCACGGTCTGCCGGCGCTCGCTCCCGACCGAGACGAGCGCGACCGGGCATTCGATGAGGTCGGCCAGGCGCGCGAGGTAGCGCCGCGCCCGCAAGGGCAGTTCCTTCCAGGTCCGGCAGCCGGTGGTCGGTTCGAGCCAGCCGGGCAGGGTCTCGTACAACGGTTCGAGCGCGGCCGCGTGCAGGCTGTCGTATTCCCGCGCCAGCCGGCCGTCCAGCCGGTAACCGGTGCAGACCTTGATCGAGGACAGAGTGTCGAGGATGTCGAGCTTGGTGATGACCATCGCGCGGCAGCCGTTGTAGCGCACCGACGAGCGCACCAGCGGCGCGTCGAACCAGCCGCAGCGCCGCGGCCGACCCGTGGTCGCGCCGAACTCCTGGCCCAGCGCGCGCAGGCGCTCGGCCTCGGCCGGCGCCATCTCGGTCGGGAACGGGCCTTCGCCGACTCGAGTCGTGTAAGCCTTGGCAATACCCACCACCGCTTCCAGCCACAACGGGCTGATGCCCGTGCCGGGCGCGATGCCGGCCGCGCTGGCGGAAGACGATGTCACATACGGGTAGGTGCCGAAATCCAAATCGAGGTGAGTGCCCTGGGCGCCCTCGAAAAGCACCCGCTTGCCGGCCCGCAGCGCCGATTCGACCGCGGCGCTGGCGTCGCCGACCATCCCGGCCAGGAAGCGCGAGTTCTGCCACCAGACCCGGGCCATCTCCTTGACCGAGAGCGGCTCGGCCTCGTACAGCTCCATCAAGAGGAAGTTGGCCGCGCTCGTGTTGCGCTTCAGCTTCTCCCTGAACGCTTCTTCGTCCAGGAGGTCTGCCGCCCTGATGCCGGTCCGGGCAACCTTATCCATGTAGGCCGGGCCGATGCCGCGGCCGGTCGTGCCGATCTTCTGCCGTGCGCCGTGCTCTTCGCGCCGCCGGTCGAGTTCCCGGTGGTACGGCAGGATGAGGTGTGCGCGCGCGTCGACGAGGAGCCGGTGCCCGGTCTTGACCCCGACCCGGTGCAATGCCTTCAGGTCGTCGCGCACGGTCGCCGGGTCGACAACGCAACCCGGCCCGATGACGTTGTAAGTCTGGGGATGAATCATCCCCGAAGGCACCTGGTGCAGCGTGAGCTGGCGGGTGCCGAAGCGAACAGTGTGTCCTGCGTTAGGACCTCCCTGGTAGCGGACTACCGTATCGGCCGTGCCGGAGAGATAATCGACCACCTTGCCCTTGCCCTCGTCGCCCCACTGGACGCCGACGACCGCGAGGTTAGGCAGACACCACCTCCGTCACTTCGCGACTGGCGATTCCGGACTGCAAATCGGAGATCGCAAATCGCAAATCGTAGATTCCTAGAATTGGTATGCGAGAGAGAACTTGTAGTTGGAGGTCGGGAAGTCGTAGATGAGCTGGTCGACGCTGACGTCGAACTTGAACCGGGCGTATTCGACGCCGCCGCCGAAGGTCATCCCGATCGACTTGAAGTCGCCGAGGTTCTTGCGCATGATGAGGTCGCCGAGCCCGTAGTGGCGCGATGTGCCGTCCTTCTCGAGCACGATGCCGCCGCGCTGCCCGTCGAGGTCCTCGAAGTACCCGACCCGCGCGAACAGCAGGTTGGCGAAGCCGGCCTCGATGCCGATGTGCTTCCAGGCGCCGCGCCACTCCTCCTGCATCATCCGCGAGAAGGTCTTCGTACCGTCCGGGTTGTAGAACATCCCGACGAGGATCTTGGTGAGCTCGGGCGCGACGCAGACCGTCACGACCTGCGACCGCACCGGGTAGTACGCGGCCCCGATGCGCAGCATCCGCGGCAGCGGGTCGGACTCACCCGACGACGTGTAGGAGATGTTCGGCCCGAGGTTGGCCACCGAGGCGCCGACGTTCAGGAAGCTGAACGGCTTGTACAGCACCCCGGCGTCGACCGCCCAGGTCAGGCCGGTGCCGCCCTGCTCGATGCCGAGCTCGGGCATCACCTCCCAGACCCAGTCCGGCACGAGGAACGAGTAGATGGGCTTCACGCCGATACCGACGCCCAGGTTCTTGAGTACCGGGTACCCGTAGTAGACGCCGGGCATCGCCAGGTCGAACGTCGTGTAGCGGCCCAGGAACTCACCGCGCTCGTTCACCACGTCGGTCTCGCCGGTGGTCAGGTAGGTCGCGTGGACGCCGACCGTGCCGCTCGACTTGAGTTGGTGGCTGAGCGCGAGATTCTCGAAGTACATCCCCTCGTACAGGCCGGGCAGCCAGTTGGCGTGCTGCAGCGACACGTTGGTGCGCTCCAGGAAGGCCAGCCCGCCCGGGTTGTAGTACATGCACAGCGGGTCATTGGCGATGGCGGTGAAAGCCCCGGCCATCGCGGTCTGACGGGCACCGGGCCAGATCATCAGGAAGACCGCGCCCGGGTTCTGGCTGGCAAATGCCGCGCTGGTGACGAGCAGCAACACCAGCCAGAGGGTTTTTCGCTTCATTACGAAGCCTCCTTTCTGGTTACAAGCAGATTATAGACCGGCACTTGGAACGGTCAAGCCGGCACGACAGACGGCTCGCGGCTGACAGCATCACCTATCTTCGATTTCCGATTGCCGATTTCCGATTTGTCCGCTACGCTTCCGGCCTTCCGGCTGTTCCCTGTTCGCTGTTCACTGCCCGCTCACCGGTGCACTATCAGCCGGTCACGCACGACAACGCGCTGCCGCTTCCCTCCGCCCTCGTCGAGTTCGGCGGTCAGGGTGTACAGGTACACGCCGTTGGCCGGGGCCCGGCCCTCGCCGTCGCGACCGTCCCAGCCGACTTCGTTGTACCCGAATCCCGCGAACCGCGTGCCGAGGTCACGCACGAGCCGGCCGGCAAGTGTGTAGACCCGCACCCGCACCGCGGCCGCACGGGTCAGCGTGAAGGTGAAGGTGGTCGGCCCCCTGACCGGGTTGGGGTAAACCAGCGCCGACTCGATGCGCAGGACCCCGGACAACTGCGGCTCGAGCCGCACCGAAGCCACGGTGCGGTTCTGCAGGTTGTCCGACACCGCCGCAAACACCGAGTCGAGCGGCCCGCCCAGCCGCACCGGGAATGCGAACTGCGCGCGGTTCGTGGTCCCGTCGTCGAACACGAACCGCCGCGAAACGTCCACGGCCCCACGCCGGTCGTCCACCCAGGCCTCGGGCGCGATGCCGGCCACCGGCAGGACCGCGACCCCGGAACTGTCCGCACAACGCACTTCAAGCTCAAACTCCTCCGGCACCACGTCGCCGTCCCGGAGCTGCCGTCCGTCCAGCCAGAACGTGACTTGCGGCCCGGCGCTGTCGGAGGACGGCCACGGCTCGGCACTGTAGGCGATGGTGTCGCGCATCACGGCCAGGTCCGCGCCGCTGCCCGACACCTGTGCGCGCAGGCGCACGGAGCGCGTCACCGGCGCGTACCAGCCGTTGGCCACGAACTGCGTGTCCAACGCCGCCCCGGCCGGGAACGTGCCCGCCATCTGCACCTGTCCGTTGTCCACGCGCCCGCCGCCCCGTACCAGTTCCAGCCCGGGCAGTTCGTAACTGGCCTCGCCCAGGAACGACCGGTACGTGCGCAACCGCCGCGGCCCGAACAGGGTCCACTCGAACCGGCCGGATGTAGCCTCGACGATGCCGCGGGCCGCGAAGCCGCGGCCGGGCCGCGTCGTGTCCGGTTCGAACGCGAGCCCCTGGCCCGAGCGGGCAGGCAGGCGCAGCACCGTCGCCGGGTCGCCGAAAAAATGGTAGATGCGGTCGGTCGGCCAGGCCTGGAAGAACGCGTAGCCCATCGTCGACTCGGGCAGCGTGAACAGCGGGGTCAGCAGGTTGCGGGCGAACACCTGGTTCGAACCCGAGGTCGTCGCCTTGGTCGCGGCGACGGTGGCTATCGCGCCCGCCGGTATTCGCACCAACTCCTCGGCGATGCACTCGAACTGCGTGTCGTCGAACCGGCCCACCGAGCACGAGCCGAAGTAGCAGAACGGGTTGCGGCCGGCGTTGGCGAGCGCCGGCACGTTGGAGATGTTCAGCACGCTCTCGTGGGTCAGGTCGAACCCCGACCCGTGACCGATGAACACCAGCACCAGCCCGCCGCTGTCCAGTTCGCGCATCACGGCCGCGTGCGCCCCGGGCTTGTTCTTCACGCCGGCAAACGGGTACTCGGTCAGGTACACCTTGACCGGCTGGAGCAGGTTGTCGGGCAGGGCCGCGAGGTACTCGCACGTCCCGATGTGCCCGAACCGAATCGGGTCCCACGAACGCTGGTTGTCCGGGTCGGCCACGCCGAAGAACTCGTCGTCGGCAAAAAGCAGGTACCGGTTGGCCCATTGCCCGGTCGGCTCGTTCTCGTAGGCGATGACTTTGTCCACGAAGCGGCGGAGCTCTTCCCCGCTGCGCGCGGTCACTCGCCCGAGAATCACGTCCGGGCTGCCGCCATCGCCCTCGAAGTCGGCGTACCACGCGTCGTAGGCAAGAGCGGACCGGTCGTAGGTCTCCGCATCCAGCCCGTAACCGGTCTCGTAAGGCGGCACGCCGGGCGTCCGCGGCGAGGACAGAAGACCCCGGTAGTCGCAGGTCGCATCACCCACCAGCAGCGCGTACTGCGGCCGCTTGTCGGCCAGGAACCGCTTCACCGCGACCGGCTCGCTCATCCCGAACGCGTAGTCGTCGTACACGTCCTCGAGCAGCGCCACAGCGGCGCGCGCGTTGCGCACGCCGGCGATGCGCCCGGTGCGGTACTCTGCCAGTCTCTGGGCCGCACCGGCAAACTCCTCGGGCGTGATTATCCAGTAGTCGGCCTGCGCGAGCGACGCAGCCAGACGGCCCGGCCGCCTGAGCTTGAGTTCGGCGGGCCGGCGCAGCCCGCGCTCCGTGCAGGCCGCGAAGCGCGCGGGACGCGGCACCCGCCAGCAGAAGCTGACCTGCGCGCCGTCGGCAGAGAAGTCCTCGACCAGCCTCGGCTCCCCGGGCCGGGTCACGTCAAGTATCCACGCCTCGGCCGGTGCGTCGGCGACGACAAACCGGAACCGGCCCGTGTCGTCCTGCAGGAAGTCGAGCCGGCCGCCATCGAGCGACAGCCGCCGCTCGTACTCGATGTCGAAGTAGTCGACGTAGGCGCTGCGCGCGCCGTCGCCGAGCAGTCCCAGCGCGAGCGTGTTGCGACGCGACCCGCAGACCAGGGCACTGTCGACCCGGAAGTCGAACGGCGAACTGGCCGGGCTCACGCCGAACCCGAACGTCGCGACCTCCCGCCGGTTGAACCGGACGCTGAGCCGGTTGTCGCTGGTCAACGACATCAGCCGCCCCCTGATGCCCAGCACCCGGACCGGGCTCGGCAGGTCCAGATCGGTCTCGAACGCTGCCTCGGCCTGGCCCGGCGGTTTGTACAGGTAGGTCCAGATCCACAACAGCCCGGACCGCGCCGGGCAGTCGGTGTCGCGCTCGCGGCGCACGACCCAGCGCGCCTGCTGCACGAATGCTGTCCCGGCCGTGTCCGGCGCCAACCCGCGCTGCATCCGCCGGCCGGGCCGGCCGCCCCAGCTCAGCCAGCAACAACTGCGCTGCGTGTACAGGTTCTTGGTGTAGAGCGAGCAGCCCGGCTGCCAGTAGTCCGCGCCCTGTGCATAGAAAACGACGCGGTCGTCCCGGTCGAACCGGCCGTCCTCTTCCCCGATCACGATGATGGGCAACTCAGGCATCGTGTCGGGTTCGGCCGTGTTGGGCACGTGCCCGGGCATCGCGTAGAGCGACAGAGTCCTCGGGTCGAGCCCGGCCACGGGCACGCCGGCCCGCGCAAGGTCGTCCCGGGTCAATACGTAGATACCGGTGGAGTCAAGCGCTATGCGCAGCCAGTTCGGGCTGCGACCGAAGAACGACGCCGTGGCCACGGCACCCGGGTCGAGCGACCACGACTGTGCCTGGACGCCGTTGAGCAGTACGGCTGCCGCCAGCCGGTCGCCGTTCCTCGAATCCCGCGGCGGGTCGGGAAACTCAACCGCAACTTCGATGCGGTCGGTCGCCTCGAGCCCACCGTCGCGGGTGAACCGAACCGGACGCAAGGTCAGCTCGATGTAGCGCACACCGCGCACCTCTCCCCTGCCCGTGACCTCGGCCCAATCGGACGGCGTCGCGCGCGCCAGCGAGTCAGGAGGCTCCAGCCTGCCCCGCTCGTAGGAAACGACGGGAACCAGTGCGGACACGGTTCCGTTGAGCCGCGTGACCTTCCCGGCCGTTTGCCGCATCCTCACCTGCCCGGTCTGCGGCATGCCGATGCGCACGGTCCGCGATGGCAGGTCGAAATGGCCCGGCTCTGCCGTGTTGTCGGCGTGCTCGAATGTGACCAGGGTTGTGCCGTCGCCGGCATCGGTCAGCGTCATCGCGCCCGCGTTGTAGGTGAATCGAATGCCCTGCTCGGACGACTGGCTCACGGCTATCGCCAAAGACCTTCCGGCCGGCTCGACCACCTGCCCGGCCGGGCTCGTGATGAGCCCGGACGCAATCGCGCCGATGAGTAGAAACGGTACGGCAACCAAGGGGAAGTAAGTCTAGGACACTCAGCCGGGGTGTCAATCGCGCGGCCGCCGCGGCCTCAGGGCCGCACTGCCGTGCCGAGCCCGACCGGCAAGGGCCGGGTCGCGGCCAGCGCGGCCAGCGCCCGCACGGTCTCGATGCTGCCGATGTCGCCGAAGTCAATCGCCCCCGACTCGGCAATCGTGGCCAATGCCAGCGCCTGGCCGTCGACAACCAGCGCCGCCAGTTGGCCGGGCACGGCCCCGGCCGACCGCACGCGCAGCACCGGCGCAACCGGCAGCGGCGCGAGCACCTCGGCAAGTAGTTCGGTGTTCGACCCGACGCGCTGCTCGAGCACGATCCTCTGGCTGGCGTCGCCGCCCACTGCCAGGACTGTTCCCGGCCGCTCCGGGCTGTCACCGCCGGCCCGCCGGCACTGCCAGACCTCGACGAGCCCGCGCGTTGCGAGCAGGCTGACCACGTGGCCGGGCTTGGCCTCATCGAGCTGCAAACGCAGGACCCGGCCGCGCCAGGCCGCGCGCGAAACCCAGCCCATCCGGTCAAGCCTGGCCGTGATTGCCCGCCGCGTCCGGCCGCGCGAGAACAACGGCATCCGACGGACCGGCTTGAGCTCGACCGTCTGGCCGGCGACGAACGGCAGCTCGATGCGGCCGGGCCGGTCGAAGTCAAAGAACTCGAACGTGCAGGCCGCGGTGCCCGCCGAGTCCTCCCCGGTGACCCGAAGCGGCACGCCCAGCCTCGTGTCGACCTCTGCACGGCCGCTGAAGCGCTTGGCCCCGGCCGGGTCGAGAAACCGCATGCCCGGGTTGAACGTGAAGGTGTAGGCGGCGCCGGTGCTGCTCTCCAGCTTCGGCCTGGGGTCGCGCACGACCTGCCGCAGCTGCTCGATGATGCGGGTTTCGACACCGCGCAGCGTCGGCACCCACGAGCCGTCCGCGAACTCGTACTGCCGCTCCCCGGCGGCGCGCAGACGCACGGCCCGGCGCTCGCCGCCGCGCGTCCAGTCGCCGTCCCACGCCTCCCGGTCCGGCTTGAGCCAGGTACCTGAGTACCGGGCCGACACGGGCAGCGGCGAGTCGGTGTAGTATTCGAGCCGGAAACGGAACGAGTTGTGGTCTCCGAGTCGTCGCCAGCAGTCTGCCCAGGCGCTATCAGGTGGCATCACCGAACCGCGGCGCACGCTGTGGACGCAGCCGGGCCCGACGAGCAGCGCGAGACCGAACAGCGCCGCCCTAGAAATCCGTGCCGATGCCAAAGATGAACTTCCAGCCGGCGTTGTCCGTGACCGAGAGCGGCTTCGCCCAGTCGAATTTGAGCAGGAAATAGGAGATTTGCACCCTGATGCCCGCCCCGACGCCCAGCTTCACGTCGTCGAACTTGCCGGCAGAAGCATCCCACAGGCGCAGGTTGTCGCGGACAACCATCCCGCCGTCGACAAAGCCGACCCCGCGGATGCCGCCGAACTCGATGGGCAGCGGGAAGGCGATCTTGACCCGGTCCAAGAACGGGAAGCGCAGTTCGAGCCCGGCCAGGGCCACGCCGCTCGCGCTGTCGGAGTAGAACTCGTACCAGTCGTAGCCGCGCACGTTCTGCTGCCCCAGCGAGTACGCCGCGCCGTCGCGCGTCAGGTCCCAGGCGTAAAGGAAGCGCGAGGCAAACACGAACCGCTTGCCGAGGCGCTGGTAGTTGCGCCCGTCAAGCACGATGTTCGCGAACCGGCGACCCGAGGTCAGGGTGAAATCCGAGTAGAGCCGGGCGCGCGTGCCCCGGGCCGGACCTTCGTAGGTCCACCAGGTGTTGTCGAACACCAGCGCGGGCGAGGCGTAGGACACGAAAGCCAGGCCGGCGGCGTCAAGCACGTACTCGTACGGTCCGTTCTCGAAATAGGGGCCCCGGCGCACGACGCTCGCGGTGTCGGCCACGTACCCGGTCAGCCCCAGCTCTGCCCGACTGAAACGGTTGAACGGGTACTGGGCCCCGAGGCTGAGGCCACGGTTGATGCTCTCGACGTACTTGACCAGGCCGACGGAGTCGTAGCTGACATAGGGTATCTCGGTGTACTGGAACCCGACCGCGCTGTAGTCGACCCGACCGGGCAGGAGCCAGTAGGCTAGGAAGAGATTCGAGTTGATGATGTCGCCGTACAGGTCGGTGTAGAGCTCGAAACGGTGGTTTCCCAGCAGGTCGCTGAACGCAAGGTTCAGTATACCGGTGAAGCCCGACGTGGAACCCGGGCTCCAGGACGCGGCGCCGATGGCGTAGTCGAGGGCGAGACTGAAGCGCACGGGCTTGACCCGTCCGAAGTCGATCCCGGCCTTGACGAACTCGCGGCCGGCCCGTTCGCCGGCTAGTGCCCCGACGCTGTCCACCGCGGGCAGGGCTTCGAGCGGGTTGCGGATGACCGCGATATCCCAGCCGACGTTGCTGAAAAGAGAGAAGGCCAGGTTCGCCGCGTCGTGCGAGAGGCTCAGGTATGAGACCTCGCCCAACAGCGACGCCCGCCTGACCACGCGGCCCTCGGTCAGCGAGTAGATCTCGATATTGGAGAACGAATCGGCCACCGCCCACGCCAGCCACTCGCCGGCCACGGTCGGGTGCGACAGGCCGGGACTGCGCTCGGTCAGCCGCGCGATTTCGCCCGACGCGGAGCGGCACCAGATTGCGTACTCGCCCGGGGCCCATTCGCCGCCCGGGTCCGGCCGGTCCGACACGAAGAAGAGCGAGTCTCCGCCCGACGAGAAGACCGGGTCGCGGTCCTCGTACATGTCGTAGGTGACGCGGCGCGGCGCGCCGCCGCGTCGGCTCGTGAGGTAGATGTCGCTGAAGCCATTCTTCAGGCCGACGAACGCGAGCGACTCGCCATCGCGGGCGAAGGCGGGCGAGTAAATGCCGTCAAGCCCGCCGCCCAGCCTGCGCACGACCCGGCCTGTTCGCGCATCGACGAGCGCGATGTTGTCGCGGCCGGCCGCGGTCGCCACGACCGCGAGCGTCTTTTCGTCCGGCGACCAGGCCACGCCCGGCCGCAACAGGTGCATGTTCTCGAACCCGCCCGAGCGCCCGCCGCGCACGACTCGGCGCGCGCCCTTGCCGTCCATCGCCGACATCACGTAGACGTCGGCGTACTCGGCGCGGTCCGACACGAAAGCGATGCGCATCCCGCTCGGTGACAGGGCGGGCGCGGTGTTGTAGACCGAGCCGTCGCGGACGTGGTCGGTGAGCCGGTCGACATCCCAGTCGAGCGAGCCGGCGCGCGCGGCCTGCGGCCAGTACTTCAGCTTCAGGCTGCGCTCCCAGCGCTCGCTGACCTTCTCGACGCTGGAGCCGAACGCGGCCTGGAAAGCGGCGTCGACGTTGCGCTTGGACGCGAGCGTGGACATGAACTCGTGCACCTTCCTGCGGCCGTAGCGCTCGTCGACCCAGCGAAAGAACGACTCGCCCTCACGGTACACGAGGTAGCCCATCCCGTCATGCAGATCGGGCAGCGACACGAGCTTGCCCGCCGTCACCAGGTCGCGCATGAACAGCTCGGATTCGACGTTGACCCAGCCCGACTGGTACTCGGCGAAGCCCTCCAGCACCCACAGCGGGATGCTGAACTCGTCGACCGCGCCCAAAAGCGACGACAGCCTGGAACGGAAGAACATCCGGAACTCGAAGATGTGGGCCAGCTCGTGGCCGATGACGTGGTGCAGGTCGTCGTAGGAGCCGTTGAACGGAACGACGATGCGGTTGCGCAGCAGCTCGGAGAACCCGCCGACGCCTTCCTCGATGATATCGGTGATGACGTTGGTCTCGCCGAACTGGCCGGGCGCGAGGTAAAGGAGCAACGGCGTCTTCGATTCCAGCTCGAAGCCGAGGTCGGCCGCGAACTGGCGGTAATACTCCTCGGCCGAGCGCGCGCCGAACTCGGCGATGGCCTCGCCGCCCGGGTAGAAGAGCACACGGAAATGCTCGGTCTCGTAGCTCTGGAAGCGGTAGTCGCGCGTCTGCACCTTGTTCTTGCCGAAGTAGTCGAACTGCGCCTGCGCCAGGCCGGCAAGCAACGCGAGCAATACTGCCAGTACGGTTGTGCGTGGTATTCTCATGCTGGCTTGATGGTTAGACACCGCCGAGCGGCCCGTTCCTGTCGCCCGTCCGTCATTCCTCATTCGTCATTCGGGTTTCGAGTCTTGAGTTTCTCCTCTCGTCCCCTCACCGCTTCTTCTTCTCCTCGGTGAACAGGAAGAGTCGGTCCGCGACCTTGTAGCCCCACGCCATGTCCGGCGTCGTGTGGCCGTAGCAGAACCCGCCGCGTGCGTCCATTCCGACCGCGCCGCAGGCGACCTTCTTGCGCCGCGCCTCGGCGATGACCAGCGTCATCGCCACCGAACCGGGCAGGGTGGCCATCCGGTCGACCAGGTCCTTGGCCATCATCCGGCGCATGATCTCCTCGCCGTGGCCGGTGAACGACGCCGCGCCCGCCGGCGCCGCGAACGTCCCGGCGCCGATGACGGCGGTGTCGCCGACCCGGCCGCCCATCCGGCCGGCAACGCCGCCGCTCGAGGTCGCGGCCGCGAGGTTGCCGTGCTTGTCGATGGCCACCGCGCCGACAGTGCCGCCGGGAGGAATCTCAGGTTGACGACTGCCGATTCCCGATGGTCCCGTCCCCGTTTCGTCATTCGGGTTTCGGGTTTCGGGTTTCTCCGCTCCGATGCCGAGCCGGCGGTTGAGTTTGGGAAAGTACTTCGACCCGCTGGCGAGCACCGACTCGAGCCGGCGCCGCGCGCGGTCGCTCGGTCCCGCGTGCTCGACGAGGCCCAGTTCACGCCCCAGCTTGGCCGCGCCCTCGCCCGAGAGCAGCAGGTGGTCGGTCTGCTCCATCACCGCGAGCGCGAGCAGGACCGGGTTTCTCAACCCGGCGACCGAGCACACGGCGCCGAAGCGGCCGTCCTGCGTCATCACGGCAGCATCCATCTCGACCTGCCCGTCGCAGGTCAGGTCCGACCCGGCGCCGCAATTGAAGAGGCCCGAGTCCTCCATCACCTGCACCGCGGCCGTCACCGTCTCGAGCGCGTTCGCGCTCGCCCGCAGAAGGCGGTAGCCCTCCTCGATGGCGGCGCGCAGCCCGTCCGCGGCGACCTGCTTGTCTTCGATTATCCCGGCACCGCCGTGGCAAATGAGTCCCATCGGTGTCTGCAATTGTGCTCCTACTTCTGGCAGGCCGGGCAGTAGTGCGTGCTGCGGTTGCCCACGCGCGCCCGGCGAATCCGTGACCCGCACCTGCGGCAGGCCTCGCCCTCGCGGCCGAACACGGCGAGGTGCTCCTGGAAACCGCCCGCCGCCCCGTCGGGCTGTACGTATCGGCGGTCGACGAGCGTCGTGCCGCACCAGTTGATACCCTCGGCGATGACGTCGCGCAGGCCGTCGGCCAGCCGCCGGACCTCGTCACGCTTCAGCCGGCCTGCCGGTCGCAGGGGCCGGACCCGGGCGCGGAACAACGCCTCGTCGGAGTAGATGTTGCCCACGCCGCAGCAGACCCGCTGGTCCAGCAGCAGGCTCTTGACGCTCGCCTTGCGGCCGAAAAGCCGCCGCGCGAGGTAGTCGGCAGACCAGCCGTCCCCGACCGGCTCGGGACCCATCGCAAGCATCCCGGCCAGTGCCGGCGGGTACCGTCCGGCAGACACGAGGTACGCCCGGCCCAGCACGCGCGGCTCGGCAAACGACAGGGCCGACCCGCCGTCCAGTTCCAGCCGCAGCCGCTCGTAGTCGGGGTGCTCGCCGCGGCCGACTATCTCCAGGTGCCCGCTCAGGCGCATGTGCAGCACCAACTCGCGGCCGTCGCCAAGCCCGATTATGAGGTATTTGCCCCGCCGGGAGAGCGCGCCGATGCGCCGGCCGCGCACGCCCCTGCAAAACTGCGCTGCCGACGGGTGCCCGATGATATCGGCTCGCTTGACGCTCGCGCCGATGATGGTCTTTCCGACGAGCAGCGGCGCCAAGCGCCGCCGCATCGTCTCAACTTCGGGTAGTTCCGGCAAGTCGCCGCCAGCCGCCTGCGGCTACTTCGCCAGCTTGAGCAGTTGCTCGTTCGTGCCGGCCCGCACCAGCAGCGACTCGGCCCAAGACACGTGCGGGTCGTGGCGCAGGCGCATCTCGTACTCGCCGCGCATCCCGAACAGCTTGCCGGCGACCTCGCGCTCGATCTGCGCGGCGAAGAACTCGGCCGAGGAGTCGAACGCCGCCGGGGTGAACTCGACCTTCTTCTCACCGCGCAGGAAACCGGCGAACTGCTCGAGCACGGCCGCGTCGGCCCGGAACGCCATCGAAAGCCCCGGGTTCTTCTGCGTGTAGTCGACGGCGAAGTCGAAGAAAGCGTCGCGGGTAAGACGCAGGCCCAGACCCTCGATGCGGTCGTAGGGCATCACGACGTCCGGCACGATGGCGCCGCCGCCATGCACCGGCCGGCGCAGCTTGCCCAGCGTGTGATACTCCGCGGGCTTGTCCGGCGCGGCCTCGCGGATGATCGAACTCTCCGAGCCGTCGTCGGCCGAGTCGCTCACCACCTCGCCGTTACGGTCGCGCGCCCGGTTGATGCACCGGCCGCTCGGGGTGTACCAGTACGCAGTGGTCACCTTCACCGCCTCCACCGGGCCGATCTGGTGAATCGTCTGGACCGAACCCTTGCCGAAGGTCGTGTCGCCGAGGATGAGGCCGCGCTCCCAGTCCTGCAGGGCACCGGCCACGATCTCGGCCGCGGACGCGCTGCCCCGGTCGACCAGCACGACCAGCGGGAACTCGCCCAGCTGGTCGTCGGTCTCCGCGGTGTACTCACGCTGGCTTTCCGGCACGCGGCCCTTGGTGCGCACGATGACGCGCCCGGGCGGCAGGAACAGGTCGGACACCTCCTTGCCCTCACCAAGCAGACCGCCGCCGTTCTGGCGCAGGTCGAATATCAGCTTGCGGGCGCCGGCCCCGAACAGCGAATCCACGGCGCGACTCAACTCACGGGTTGCGACGCGCGAGAAATCGGCCAGGCGCACGTACCCGACCCCCGGCTCGACGATCGCGGCATAGGGCACCGCCTTGATGTTGATGATCTCGCGGGTGAGCGCGAACGGCATCTTCTGTTCGACGCCGGGCCGGCCGATGCCGAGGTTCACCTTGGTCCCGGGCTCGCCGCGCAGAAGCTTCACCGCGTCCTCGGTGGTGAAACCGTCGGTCGGCTTGCCTTCGATTTCGACTATCCGGTCGCCGCCGCGCAGCCCGGCTCGTTCGGCCGGCGTGCCTTCGATGGGCGCGATGACAGTCAAGGTCGCGTCGACCAGCCCGATGTGGATGCCGATGCCGCCGAACTGGCCCTCGGTGCGCACGCGCAGCTCCTTGAAGTCGGTCTCGTCGAGGAACTCGGTGTACGGGTCGAGCGATTCGAGCATCCCGCGGACCGCCGCACGGATCAGCTTGTCGTTGTCGACCCGCTCGACGTAGTTGGTGATGACCAGCTCGACCACGCGGCCGAAGAGCTGCAGGTTCTGCATCAACGAAGACGTACGCTGCGCCCATAGCCGGCCGAACAGGCCGCCGACCGCCAGCGCGGCGATGGCGACGGCCAAGACAACTGCAATTCGCTTTCTTTTCAAGTTCACCTGCCGCCGGTCTTCATTCATCTTTCAGGCGGCCCTTTCGCTTAAGCAGTTCACTCACCAGTCCCTGGATTTCCGAGGCGAGTTCGTCGGCAGGTTTGGTGCCGTCAACGATTCTCACGCGGCCCGGCGCGCGGCGCCCGAGCTGCAGGTAAGCATCGCGAACCCGCTGGTGAAATTCTACCCGCTCGCGCTCCAGCCTGTCAAGCGCCATCGCCCCCTTGCGCTCCTGGCCTACCTTCACCGGCACGTCGACCAGCACGGTCAGGTCCGGCCTGCGCGCCGCGGTCGCCAGCTTGTTCAAGCGGCCCACCAACCGCGCGCCCAGTTCCCGGCCGCCGCCCTGGTACGCGACCGACGAATCGGCATAACGGTCGAGCACGACGAACCGGCCCGACTCCAGGTCAGGCAGCACCCTCTCGCGAACGTGCTGGTTGCGGCTGGCAAGGTAGAGAAACAGCTCGGTCAGGCCGTGCATCGCCGTGTTGGCCGGGTCGAGCAGGATGGCGCGCACCGCCTCGCCGATTGCCGTGCCGCCGGGTTCGCGCGACAGGACGCAGTCGAAGCCCTTCGCGCGCAGCCAGTCACACAGCCGCTTGGCCTGGGTGGACTTGCCCGAGCCCTCGACGCCCTCGAAAGTGATGAGCAGGCCGGGCCCGGGGCGCATCACGCTCGAATGCGGACGCCTGACGCTTTGCGCTTCAAGCTTGCAGCGTGGTGCTCGACCGCGCCTACCGCTTCGAGCGCGCGCCCTTGCGAATAAAGGCCTCGGTCTTGTCGCGGCAGACCACGTCCGGGAACTGCACCGGCGGCGTCTTCATGAAGTAGCTCGACGGTTCGACGATGCTGCCGGACAGGCCGCGGTCCAGCGCCAGCTTCGCGCAGCGGACCGCGTCGATGACCACGCCGGCAGAGTTGGGCGAGTCCCAGACTTCGAGCTTCAATTCCAGGTTGAGCGGCACGTCGCCGAACGTCTGGCCCTCGAGCCGGATGTGGGCCCACTTGCGGTCTTTCAGCCACGCGACGTAGTCCGACGGACCGATGTAGATGTTCTCCGCGCCGATGTCGTGCTTGAGCAGCGAGGTCACGGCGCCGGTCTTGGAGATCTTCTTCGAAACGAGGCGGCTGCGCTCAAGCATGTTCATAAAGTCGGTGTTGCCGCCGACGTTGAGCTGCGACGTGCGCAGCAACTTGACCCCGCGGTCGTTGAACAGCGACACGAGCACGCGGTGCAGGATGGTCGCGCCGACCTGCGACTTGATGTCGTCGCCGATGACCGGCAGGCCGGCGGTCTTGAACCGGCGGTGCCAGTACTTCTGCGAGGCGATGAACACCGGGATGCAGTTGACGAACGCGCAGCCCGCCTTGAGCACCTGCTCGATGTACCACTTCGTCGCCTCTTCGCTGCCCACCGGCAGGTAGTTCACCACGACGTCGGTCTTGGTTTCCTTGAGGATGCGCACGATGTCGGCGGTCGGCCCGGGTGCCTTCTCGATGATCTGCGACAGGTAGTAACCGAGCCCGTCGTGCGTCATCCCGCGCACGACCTTGATGCCCGACTTGGGCACGTCGGCGAACCGGAACGTGTTGTTCGGGTAAGTGTATATCGCCTGCGCGAGGTCCTTGCCGACCTTGCGCTTGTCGATGTCGATGGCGACCGTGAACTCGATGTCCCGGATATGGTAGCCGCCCAGGTCGACGTGCATTATGCCCGGCACCTGCTCGCCGACCTTCGCGTCGCGGTAGAAATGCACGCCCTGCACGAGGCTGCTCGCGCAATTGCCGACACCGATGATACCAACTCTAACTTTCGACATCTGTCCTCCTAATTCCGAGTTCGACCTTCGTGCCTTCCGTGTCTTTGTGGTAAGTCCCGTGCCGCCGGCCCGAGCGAGAAATCAACACCAAGTCACGGGCACCACAAAGAACCGAAAGACACAAAGCGGGTTCCCGTCTTGTTCAATAGAATCAATCCCAAGACCACCGCGAGAATAGACCATCTGCCCGGCTAGTCAAGCGGCCACACCGCGCCCAGGAACGGGTTTGTCAGCAGGGCGCGGGCAAAACTGCCCGGCTCACCGTGCCCCGGGTACAGCATCGTCTCGCCCGAGAGCTTTGCCTGCAGCAGTGCCAGGGAACCGCGCATCTTCGCGTTCGACCCGCCCGGGAAGTCGGTCCGCCCGATCGAGTCGACGAACAGCGTGTCGCCGGTGAACGCGAACCCGGCCCCGAGCAGGCATATCCCGCCCGGCGTGTGCCCGGGCGTGTGCAGCACCCGCAGGGTTTCTTCACCGACCGCAACCTCGTCGCCGTCCGAAAGCAGACGCGTCGGCTTGACCGGCCGGGCGACCAGTCCCATCAGAGCGGCCAGCCCGGACTCGGGGTGCTCCAGCATCGCCGCGTCGGACCGGTGGACCAGCAGTTCGGCGCCGGTCGCCTCGACCAAGGCGCTGTCCTCCGCGACGTGATCGATGTGCCCGTGGGTGTTGATGACCAGCTTCACCTCGCCGCCGGCCTCTTCGCAAGCGGCAAGGATACGCGCGCCTTCGCCGCCCGGGTCGACAACGGCCAGTGTCGAGCCCGACTTCAGGATGTAGCAGTTGGTGCCCAGCGGCCCGACGACGAGCCGCGTGACCACGCTTTGACGATTGCCGATTCCCGATGCCCCCGTCCCCGCTTCGTCATTTCTCATTCGTCATTCGGGTTTCGGGTTTCTCCGCCGAGCCCGCCGGCTCCCCGGGCCAGGCCGCCAGCCGGCGCGTTCGGCCCTTGCCCGTCAGGGTCCAGCCCTCGCGGCCGAGCAGAAACTCCTTCCACGCCGTCCCGCCGGTATAGCCGCCGATGAACCCGCCCGAGCGGACCACGCGGTGGCAGGGAATCACCAGCGGCAGCGGGTTCGCGGCCATCGCCTGCCCGACCGAGCGCGCCGCGCCGGGCCGTCCCGCCGCGACCGCGAGCTGGCCGTACGTCCGGACCGAGCCGGACGGAATCCGGCTACACAGCCGCAGCACCTTGCGCGTAAACTCGGGCAGGCTGCCCAGGTCGTACTGCAGGCCGGCCGCGGCCGCGCCGCGGTCCAGCGCCGAAAGCAGCGCGTGACACGCCCCGTTGTCGCTCGGACCGGCGAGCGCACGTCGGCCGAGCCGCACCGCGACGATGCGGTCTGCGCGCCAGACCACGGTCGCCGTACCCGGCGGCAGCGAGCAGCGAACTTCGGTCCGGTTCTCTTTAGTCATCAGGGACTGCCATATTAGGACTCGACCCTGCCAAGTCAAGCGACCGCTGTCCGGGCTTGAACCGCCCCCGCGCCGCCGTATCATCGACGCGCGATGGTTCCCCGCATCACCGACCCCGCCGCGCTGCTCGACCAGGCCGGCCCCTTGAGCCGGCTCCTGTCCGGGTATGAGCACCGACCCCAGCAGGTCCGGATGTGCGCCGAAGTCCACTCGACGCTCGAGCACGGCGGCGGGCTGGCGGTCGAGGCCGGGACCGGCGTCGGCAAGAGCCTGGCCTACCTCCTGCCCGCCGCGCTCTGGGCTGCGCACCACGAACAGCGGGTCGTCGTCTCGACCCACACCCGCATCCTGCAGTCCCAGCTCGTCGAGAAGGACGCCCCCCTCGTCGCGGCGCTGCTGGGCGGCGCGGTCCGCATCGCCGCCGCCTACGGCCAAGAGAACTACGTCTGCCGGTTCCGGCTCGCCGCGAGCGTCGACCGAAGCCTGTTCGACACGCTCGACGAGGCGCACGCCGCCGAGCGGCTATTTCAGTGGGCCGAGCACAGCGAGGACGGCCTGCTTCTTGCCTACCCGGGCCAGTTACCTGCATCGCTCGCCGGCCGCATCGGTCGCGACTCGGCCGCCTGCCGCCGCGACGACTGCCCGCACCGCCGCGCCTGCCACTACGTCACCGCCCGGCGGTCCTGGGAACAGTCGCAGGTCCTGGTCGTGAACCACGCCCTGCTCTTCTCCGCCATCACCGGCGAGGCCGGGCTCCTGCCCGAATTCGGCGCGCTCATCCTCGACGAGGCGCACCGGGTCGAGGAAGTCGCGGCCCGGCACTTCGGCGCGCAGGCTTCACTGCCCGGCCTGCTGCAGTCCATTGACCGGCTGGCCGGTCCCCGCGACAGCCTTGCCGGCAGCCTCGCGCCGCGCAGCCCGGCCCGGCGCGCCGTGCAGACCGCCGCCGCCGCAGCCCGCACCGCCACCGAGGCCCTTGCCGCGGCAATCGAGCCGCTGGGCGAGAACGGCGCGACGCGCTCGCGGCTGCGCGATTCGGTCGACACCACCGCCTGCGCCCAGGCGGTCGAGAATCTCGCCGAGGAAGTAGAGGAGGCGACCGGCGAGTTGGACGACGAGATGCTGGCCGCCGAACTCGACGCCGGCGGCCGTCGCCTGCGCCTCGCCGCCGACGCCCTGCGCGTCTTCGCCGCGGCGCCCTCGCCCGACAGCGTCCGCTGGCTCGAGCGGCCCGACCCGGGCCGCGTCACCCTGCAGAGCGCACCGCTGTCGATTGCCGAACGGATGCGCGAGGCGGTGTACAGCCGCGTCACCGCCACCGTGTTGACCTCGGCCACGCTCACCGTGACCGAGAGCTTCGATTTCTTCGCGAGCCGGCTCGGGCTGAACCCGGCCGGTGACAAAGAGGTCGCGGACGCCATAGGCGTGGGCGGTGCGGATGTGGTCCTGGCTCAACACCTCGAGCATGGTGGCCCTGGTCATCCGCGCCACAAGGCCGGCCGGATAAGCAGCCAGGGTCAAGGCGGGGAGGACCAGGTGCCAGAGGGCATCCTTGAGCGCGATCCAGTTCCCGGTCAGCAGCGTATCGAGAATGTAAAAGCGGGTCACCTGCTCGACGGGATGGGTAAAGCGGAGGGTCATGTCCATCCGGCCGGTGATGGGAAAGAGCCCGAGTTGGCGGTAAAAGATGATCTGGAGGAGGAGCGCGAGCCAAAAGGCAGGCAAGGAGACGCCGACCAGCGACAAGATGCGGACCGCTACATCCACCGCGCTTCCATGGAGGCGCGCCGAGAGCACGCCGAGGACGACCCCGACGACGGTTGCCAGCGTCATGCCGGCCAAGATAAGCTCGAGGGTGTTGGGCAGGCGGTCGGTGATCTCTTGAGTCACCGGCCGCTTGGTGGCGATCGATTCCTGCAAGTCGCCGCGCAGCGCGTCGCGCAGATAGTAGAGATACTGCACCGTGAGCGGCCGATCGAGGCCAAGCTTTTCGGTGATGCGCACGATCTGCTCCGGTTTGGCGCGCGGCCCGATATAGAGCGCGGCCGGATTGGACGGCACCACCCGCGCGAGGGTAAAGGTGATCATGGAGAGCCCGAGCAGCACAAAGGCGGACATGACCAGGCGTTTGAGGATGTAATCGAGTTTCTGGATCATCGGCTCTCGGCTGTCGACCTAGGCTGCCCGGATTCTAGCGAGGCTCGGGTCAGCAGGCAACCGGCGGTCTGGAGCCCGGCCGGTGCATCGTGTTATGGGAGTGGCTGCACCGGCCGGGCCCGCCCAAACGCTTTCGGAAACGGGAAACGAGGTGGTGATACCACGAACCGGCGCGCGTGGCAAGATGAGACCCTTTTTCGCCCGGATAAACGCTTGGGCCTCTG
>JAWOHG010000032.1:0-3156 GCA_046485245.1 bacterium | reverse complement strand
TCCTTGGCCTTCTTGCTCTTGCCGGTCTGGCCGTTGGCCAGCGGCATGCCCGGCATCATCGCGCTCCAGGCCATCGAGTCGAGGTCGTAGGCGTACATTTCCATGTACTTCGCCTTGTGGGCGTAGATCAGGTTACGGTCTGCGTCGTGCGCCAGCCAGGAACCCTTGTCGTACTTGTTCTTCACGCCGATGGGCGCCTCGGCCAGGGTCTCCCAGGTCATGGCGGCCACGTTGTAGCGGTAGAACTCGCACTTGTAGCCCTTGAGCAGGTACACGTAACCGACCGTGTCGTGCTGGATGTAGACCATATCCGTGCCGCCCTTGACCTTCTTGTTCGACAGCCCGAGCGGCACGTCGGTAAGCTGGGTCCAGACGGAGTCGGCGACGGTGTACTTCCAGAACCCGGACTTGTTGTTGCCCTTGGTGGCGTAGATGGTGCCGTTGCCGTCGCTGGCGCCGACCGAGCCCTTGTAGGGCGGCTTGGCTTCGACGCCGAGCGGCATTGTCGGCAGCGTGGTCCAGGTCTTGGTCACCGGCTCGAACGAGTAGAAGTCGCCGGTCTTGTAGCCCTTGGACACGTAGTACTGCTGCGTCAGGTCGTCCCAGGCAATCCAGCCGCCGTCCTTCACGAGCTTGCCGGAAGGCGTGACAGGCACCTGGGCGTACTCGGACCAGCCGCCCGGAGGCGGCGGCCCGCCGGTCTCGGTCGTGAACGCCCAGACCGTGGACTGGGCGGAGCTGCCCGGGTTGTGGGCCTCGACGTACCAGTAGTACGTCGTGTTCGCGGTCAGCCCGGAGTAGGCCAGGGTCAGCCCGGTCACGTCGTCGCCAACCAGGATGGTCGGCGGGTTGGTGGTGCCGAGATAGACGTCGTAGGCGGTTGCGTTGGCCGCGGCTTCCCAGGTCAGGTCGCCGTCAACCAGCACGCCGGTCGCGCCGTTGGCCGGCGAGATGAGGTTCGGGGCCGCCACCGCGGGATAGACAGCCTGCCACCAGATGTCGTCGACAAAGGCGTAGTACATGTCGAGCGACACGTAGCGGAAGCCGAGGTAGATGGCGGTGCCGTCGTAGGCGTCGAGGCTGAGCCGCACGGCCTGGTGGGTCGTCGCGGTGTCGTTGGCCGCGTAGAGCAGGGCGATGGTGTCGGCGATGCCGGTCTGGCCGCTCATCACCCAGACTTCCAGCGACTCGGGGAAGCTGGAGAGGTAGGAGCGCCAGAAGAAGCCGAACGTGTCGGCCGTGAGCGCGCTGGGCGTGACGGCGCTGGTGATGAGCCAGTCGTCGTTGCGCAGGAGGCTCGACTCGTAGCGCACGCCGGTGAAGTTGATGCCGGTGTGCTCGATGCCGGCGCCGGTGTACCAGAGCCAGTTCTGGGTGCCGAGGTCGGCGTTGACCGCGGCCCAGCCGGTGGGCGGGAACACCGCCGTGTGAGTGTCTTCGAAGCCCATTGCCTGGTAGGTGCCGGCCGGGAACACCCAGTCGTTGATGGTGAGGCTGTCGTTGCCGGGCAGTTCGTCGCCGGCGAGCGCGGCGGCCACGCCGAAGTAGCCGCGCACTTCTGCGGCGGCAGGCGTGAAGCCCACGCTCACGAAGGCAGACTCGCCGATGCCCAGCCCGGTCACGTTGGCCGTGCCGAGCAGGGTGCCGTCCTGCGAGAACCGTACGTCGAACGCCCCGACCGCGGCGATGCCGTTGTTCTTGACCAGGGCGGTCAGGGTCTCGGCCGCGCCGAACACGATCGGGTAGGTCGGCTGGCCGATGGCGTTCACCGACACGTCATACGACGGGGTCCACTTGTAGAACCGGATGGCCCGGTCGCTTGAGAGCAGGTTGCCCAGCGGCATCGCGGTGTAGCCGTTGAGGTACGCGCCGTTGCCGTAGAGGTACTCGAGGCCGGCGGTGCCGGTCGAGTTCTCGATGCCGACCGTGGCCGAGTTGCCGTTGGCGTAGTTCAGGTAGTTCACGTACACGCTGTCGTACTGGAAGATGATGTCGCCCGAGTTCTCGCACAGCAGGACCTGGAACGAGAGCGAGGAATCACCGAAGGCGCCGTAGTAACGGACCTTCTCGTACGAAACCAGCAGCGTGCAGTTCGGCGTGGTGCCGAACACCTGGTAGTTGACGCGCCCTGATGCCCAGCAATGCAGGTCATCGAACAGCGGGGCGATGAGGTTGTTGGGTGAACTCGTGCTCGGGATGCGGTTGTTGGAGAGCGTGTTGTAGATTGAGCCGAAGTTGAGGTAGCCGTTGGTGTAGACGTTGACGCTGGTGTAGGGGGTGCCGTAGTGGTTGAAGGTGAAGCCGACGGGAATCGTGGCGTAGGCGTCGTCGTAGCTCGGGAACGGCACGGGGGTGCCGGTGCCGCGGATGCTCCGCCACGCGTAGGTCGGGCCGCCGGTGGTGTCGGAGTCAATCCCCTTCATCATCCCCGCGTCCGGGCCGCCGGTGTACTGCGGCCGCCAGAGGATGGACGGGGTGTTGGCGCGGTCGTTCGCCGGCTGCTGGTCGCCGGACAGGGTCGTGCGGACCACGACGTCCAGCGTCTCGAAGATGGTGAAGTTGTAGGTGTCGAAGGTCAGCGTCGTCTCGGCGCCGACGGCCAGCGCACCGATGGTGCGGGCCGAAGCCGAACGGGACACGCCGCCCGCGCCGTACAGCGTGCAGACCACGCCGAAGTTCGACTGCGGGTTGAGGCCGTAGTTCTTCACGACCGCCGAGGCCTGGACCGAGCTCGTGGTGCGGCCGTTGACGTTGCCCGGCACCGTGATGGACTTGACGCCGACGTCGTTGGGCACGTCGGGCATCCGGCGCAGGTACCAGATGTCGTTGTTGCCGTTGTAGGCGTCGTACCACGCGACGTGGCACTCGCCGTTGTTGTCGGCCACGGCCGAGGGGTAGAAGGTCACGCTGCCGCGCGCGGTCATCTGCTCCAGCGGGCCCCAGGTCCCGCGCTTTGTGCGGCACATCAGCTCGCGGTAAGCGTACGGGGTCGTGGTGGCGCCGGACCAGATGTAGTAGACGGTGTCGGCGCGCACCGCGAGCGTCGGGTAGTACTGCCACTGCGTGCCGTCGGTCGATACCGTGTCGACGTTGCTCCAAACCCCGGCCGATGAGCGCATCCGGTAGTAGGCGCGGTACGGCGTCGAACCGCTGTAG
>JAWOHG010000318.1:0-11913 GCA_046485245.1 bacterium | reverse complement strand
CGCTCATCTGTCCGACCAGCGATTCGTAAAATTGCGGCATCACATCGTTGATCTGGGTGGACGGCAACTGTAGACGAATCCCACCAATCTGAATCGAGGTGCCAGTCAGCGACGAAAGTAGTCGTGTTGCGAGAGTCGTCAGCCCGCGCACTGTCTCCAGGATGTTAGCTGCCAGGCCGCCGACTTGGTTTTGCATCGACGCACCGACGATGAGCGCCAGCACGCCGATCACGAGGACAAAGAATACGTAGGCGACCAGAACGGCGACGCCGTGTGGCAGCCGCCCCCAGCGGCGTAAGGAGTTGACGATCGGGTTCAGAAGGAATTGGCACGTTCCGCGGCGGGTTCATCCTGCCCGGCGTCGCGGCGCTTGAGTCCCTGCCGGCACGCACGACCGCGCTGCTGCCCAATGCCCGGCTGCGCCGACCTGCGCGCGGCCTCGGCTGCGGCACGCAAGCCGCGCTCGACTCGGGCCTGTGGCACCTGCTCTCTGGCGGCATCGGCGCGACGCTGGCCGCCTGCGAGAAGGCGGTGGGCCGCAAGCTCAAGCTGGTGGTGACCGGCGGCGCAGCGCGAACGGCCCTGCCTCTCCTGCCGCGCCCGGTGACTCTTGACCCGGACCTCGTCTGTCGCGGCCTTGCCGAAGTGATGCGCTCGAACCTGCTCGAAGGCACCGATGCCTGAACCGCTCGTCCTCGGCATCGAGACCAGCGGCCTGTGGACCGGCGCGGCCCTGGTCTCGGGCGAGCGCGTCCTGTTCGAGGAGTCGGTCGGGCCGGGCACCGGCCACAACGAGGTAATTGTCGGCCTGCTGGACCGCGCGTTCCGCTCCTCCGGCATCGGCCCGGCCGCACTCGCGGGAATCGGCGTGACTGCCGGTCCCGGGATGTTCACCTCCCTGCGCGTCGGCCTGGCCGCGGCCAAGGCGCTGGCGATGGCGGCCGGCTGCGCGCTGCGCGGAGTCGACACGCTGGCCGCGCTGGCCGCGACCGCCGGCCCGGGCGGGGCGGTCCTGGCGCTGATCGACGCCCACAGGGGCCAGGTCTACGCCGCGCTCTGGGACGACGGCGAGGCCCGGCTCGAACCGGCCGTGGTCGACCCCGACCGCGTTGTCGACTGGCTGGAGGGGAAGCCGCCCGCCGGGCCGGCCCTGCGGCTCGCGGGCAGCGGGACCGAGTTGTGCATCGGTAACCTGGTCTCTGCCGGCCGCGACTGCGCCGACACGGGTGTCCGCGCGCCGGCGGCGCGAGTCGTGGCGCGGCTGGCCGCAGCCGACATCGCCGCGGGCCGCGCCGACAGCCTGGCCGACCTTGCGCCCCGCTACCTGCGCCGCACCGACGCCGAACTGGCACGGGAACGGCAGCACCCCGCCTAGGATTTCGTCAGGACAGGCTGCGCGCCGCTTGCGCGGCGCGCAGTTCAATATGGCGGAGGCGTGTAGGAATCGAACCTACCGGTCCACTTTACGCAGACCATACGGATTTGAAGTCCGCCAGGCACACCAGCACCCATCCGCCTCCGTGCCCTGAAACGGTCGAAAGACTAGCCCTTACCCCGCGCCTGTCAAACCGACCCTCGCGCTTCCGGCTCGACGCCAGGCGTGGCGCGTCAAGCGTCGGGCGTACTTACCGGGCCACCTGCACCTTGCGCGTGAACACCTTGACCCCGGCCGCGTCGTCCACGGCCAGCCGGCAGAAGTACACGCCGTCGGCAAGGCCCGCACCGGCAATCTGCGCGCCGTACAGGCCCGGCCCGAAGCTGCCCTGCGCCAGGGTCTGCACCCGCCGCCCCGCCGCGTCGAACAGGGCCAAGTCGACCCGGCCCGCGCGGGCCAGCGAGTACTGCACGGCTGCGGAATTGACCATCGGCAGCGGCCGGACCAGGCCCAGCACGGTCTGCCGCGGCGTGACCTGCACCGGCCCGGCCACGCCCGTGACCCCGGTGAGCCCGAACGACAGGTGGCCCGTGGTCGTGTAACCGTTCGCGGTCATCACCACGCCCAGCTCGATGATCGAATCACCCGGCAGCGGGCTCACGCGGCAGACGAGTTCGTCGCCGGTGTTGGACGCCTGCCCGCCCGCCGGTATGGTGCCGAGCACGGCAATCGAGTCGACCACCCCGCAGTCCGGCTCGAGGCTGCGCAGCAGGACCGCCGAGTTCGCTGCCTCGTCGGTGCCGCGGTTGCGCACGGTCAGCACGACGTTGAGGGTCTCGCCCGCCTCGAACACGCCGTTGCGGTTGCCGTGCAGGCTGTCGCTGACCCGCGCCGACGCGATTACCAGCCATGGCCGCAGGGTCGCCACCGGCGGGTGGGTCGTGAACCGCAGCGCGCGGCCGGCCTGCAGCCAGGCGGCGCCCGGGTCGTAAGAGTTGTTGTACAGGTACTGGATGCCCCGCGTCTCGGTCTGGTCCTCGATGCCGACCGTGCAGCCCGACCCGAGCGCGACCCGGTTGTACAGCATCACTATCTCGCCGTCGCCGGTCGGCGTCGGGTAGTGGGCCGGGTCGTAGAGGACGACCTGGAACTTCTCGCGGATGCTGGGCTGGTTGTAGTGCGCGAAGTCGGTGTATTGCAGAATCCAGCGGTGCCCGGTCGTGTCGTAGTACTGGTAGGCCGTGCCATAGCCGTTACGGTTCTCGTCCGGGTTCAGGTCGTCCCAGAACGGCGCAATCATCGAGGACGGCCCGGCCGTATCCGGTATCGGCTTGTTCGAGCCGAGCCGGTACGTCGTGTAGCCGAGGGCGAGGAACCCGTTCGAGCAGACCGAGATGAAGTTGTCGGCACTGCCGTAGTAGCGGAACGTGAACGGCAGCTGCAGCGTCGTCGTGCCTGCGTCGGAGTCGGACACGACCGGCACGAACACACCCGGCCCGGGCGACGCCAGCTCGAACCACGAGTAGACCGGCGCCCGGCCCGATTCGGTGTCGGTGTCGTCGTAGCACCAGTAACCGTAGGCGTCCGGCCCGGTCGGCTGGCCCGACACCGACTGCTCGCCCGCGACCGCGAACGTGAACGTGTCGGAGTAGGAGTAAGTGCCGCCGCCCGCCCGGATGCTGACCGCGAACCGCGTCGGCACGGTCGGCGGGTGGGCAGGCCCGGATGTCACGCCGAACGCATCCACCGTGCCGCTGAGCGTCTCGCGCGCGAACGCCCGGCCGTAGAACCCGAGAGAATCGTCCACGACGACGGTCGAGTCGAGGCTGCGCAGGACCAGCGTCACGCCTTCCAGCGGCCCGCCGCCTGCGTTGCGAATTGATATGCGCAGCCGACCGCTCTCGCTTGCGCCCAGCCGGCCGTTGCCGTTGCCGCCCGGCGCCGAATCGACCAGCACCGCGGCGTGGAACCGCAGGATGCCCGAGTAGACCGGAACCGAAACCGGCACGCGCCAGGAGTCGCCGCTCGAAGTCCGCACGTGCAGCGTTCCCTCGACCAGTTCGCCCTCACGGTATGACGAGTCGACGGCCAGTTCCACCGGGTCGCCGATACCCGTGCTGTCCGGCAGGATGGTGCCGTAGGCGCTCAGGCTGTCGAAAACCGTGACGCCGGGGCTCTGGCAGCGGTACACCGCCTGGACACCGTTCGCGGCGGCGCCGCCGAGGTTGCGCAGGCTGACTGAAAGCCGCACCCGCTCGCCCGGGTTGAGCAGCCGGTCGTGGTTCCCGACGATGTCGTCGAGGTTCACGGCAGCCGCCACGAGGTAGGGCGCACCGCTGACCATCACCCGCACCGTGCCCTCAAACGGCACCAGGTTGCGGCCCGTGACCGTCACGCGCATCTCGCCGACGTGCGTCGGGTTGATGTCCAGCCGCGCTTGGCCCGCCCCGTCGGTCACGCCCACGACGTAGACGACCGAGTCCATCCACGCGCAGACGCGGGCGCCGGCGACCGGCGTCACGCCGGTGCGCACGGTCACCGGGAACGCCTGCGGCGCGAGCGGGATGATTGAGTCATAAGTGACGTCGCTCCGCCGCGGCATCCCGGTCCAGACGTTCAGCTCCGGGTCGCCCATCAGGTTCCACTCGAGGTAACGCGTCGTCTGCCCGGGATAGAGCGAGTCAACCCAGCGCCGGCCCTGCACGGTCGCGTTGCCCAGTTCGACAATCTTGTCGACGTAAAGCGCGGCGAAGAAACCGCGGTACACCGCGCTGCGCTGGCCCGATATGCGCGAACCCGAACTGGTCGTGCCGAAGTAGCACACCGCGCCGCCCAGGCCCGAAGGTGTCCCGGCGCGCACGAACTGGTCGGCGTACATCGACTCGCCCGGCGACAGTGTCAACGTCGCGCAGGTCGCGCCCACGACCACCGGCATCTTGTGCCCGTTGTTCCACGACGACGGCGAAACGGTGTTGAACGGGCTCCACCAGCTCGACACTCCCTGTCCCCGGTAAGTGATGAAGCTGCGGCCGTCGCTGGCCGACGTGTTGACCGATGCGCTGTTGTGACCCCACGAGTTCATCAGGCTCTCGGACAGCGCGTACCCCGACGCGGTCCAGTAGCCCCGCACCTCGCGGGCGTCAGGCTGGTAGTACTGGTCCGGCGGGTTGTCCTCGCGCACGACCGTCGTGGCCTTGATGTACCACGACGTGTCCCCCGCCCCGAACTGCGGCCGCTCGTAGGCCAGCATCTTGTTCACCATCGTAGAGCACTCGCTCATCGTCCTGGCGGGCAGGCGGCCGACCGCTATCTCCATCTTGAAGTCGCCGGTCATGTCGCCGTAGTTGCAGTCCGTGGAGTAGGAATACGGCACGACTATGTCGGGCGCGCCCATCAGCAGAACGAACTCGGGCCGCACCGGCCAGTTGCTCCAGGCATTGCGGATGTATGACTGGATGGCCGAGGCGCTGTTGCCGATGGAGGACACCGGCACGACCTTGGCCAAAACGCCCTTCTGCGTTTTCCAGTCGGCCAGTTGCTGTACCACGGGCACGAACTGGTCGCCCGAGATGACCAGGTACTTCTGGGCGAAGCCGGCCGCGGCCGCCAGCGCCAGAGTCAACAGGACCAGTTTCTTTTGCATCTATGTTCCTCTACTGCGCGACCAGCACGAACCGCACGGCCTGGACGGCTGCGCCCCGGCCGGACTCGGCGAAGTACAGCCCGGTTGCCGCCCTCCGGCCCGACGTCATCCGCCCGTCCCAGACGCCGGCACCGCCGGAGACGACGGCCACCGCGTTGCCCGTGGCATCAAAGATTCTGACTTCCTCGCGCGGCGCGCCGCCGTCCGAAAGGAATCGCACACTGCCCGCGGCCGGGTTGCGCTCGACCTTGAGTGCGGCGCGCGGCGCGGCGGCCGGCATCTCCTGCACGCCGCCGAACCCGCGCAGCCAGGTCGCGCCGCCGTCGGTCGTGTACAGCACGACCGAGTTGCCCGCGACCATCCCGCGCAACTCGTCCGCGAACTCGATGTCGAACAGCGTCGTGTCCACACCCGTCGCCTGCTGGACCCAGGTCTGCCCGCCGTCCGACGTGTGGACGATCGTGCCGTTGCGGCCGCAGGCCCAGCCCTTGCTCGGGCCGGCGAAAGCGACACCGCGCAGGAAGCGCGCGGTCACGGGCAGGGGCTGCTCGGCCCAGGTCGCGCCCGCGTCGGTCGAATGCAGCACAACGCCGCGCATCGTCTGGTCGTTGCCGCCGACTACCCAGATGTTCTGCGCGCCGGCGATGGCCACGTCGTAGAAATCGTACTCGGTGTCCCGCCGGAGCAGCTCGGTCGAACCGCCGGCCGTGTGACGACAGATGAATCCCTGGCCGCGGGCGAACGTGTCGCCTTCGGGAAAGCGACCGGCCACGAGGTAGCCGGTGATGCTGTCGACCAGCGCCAGTCCCTGGAAGTCGACCGTGTCGCCGGGAAACGGCGGGTTGGGGAAGAAGTCCATCTGCCACTCGCCGCCTCCGTCCGCCGTGCGCACGAGGATTGCCTCGCCGCCGGCGGCCCAGCCGTAGTTGGCGTCAATGAACCGGATGCGCGTGGCGAACTTCGGACCACCCAGGTTCTGCCGAATCCAGTTCTCGCCGCCGTCCGAGGTGTGCCAGATGTCGGCGATCCGGCCGCAGGTCCAGCCGGTCTGCGCGTCGATGAACTCGATGTCGAAGAAGTCGCGGACGGTCGGGATGTTCTGCGGCGCCCAGGTGACGCCGAAGTCCGTCGTGTGGTACACCGCCGTGGTTTCGATGGTCGCGACCCAGGCGCGCTGCCCGTCCGGCGCGACCGCCACACCGTGGTACGTCTCGGCCGGCGCCAGGCCTGCCAGCCCGCAAAGCAGGACAAATACTGCTGCTGCTCTCATATCGTGACTTCTCCTCTTATCGGCTATTTGACCGCCAGGATTCTGCCTGAGTAAATCGTAGACCCGTCAAGCCGGGATGTCAAAGCCAGCCGGTAGACGCCGGCTGGCAGCCTCCGGCCCGCCCCGTCGCGCAGGTCCCAGGTCCAGGCCTGCCTGCCGGCAGAAACCACCGCGGAAAGCACCAACCTGCCGGCCGCATCGTGGACCCGCAGCTCGGCCGCGTGCGCGAGGTCGAAGGCACACCGGACCCGACCGCGCACCGGGTTCGGCCCGAGCGCCACCGCCTGCGGCACGGCCTCCGTGCGCCGTTCGCGCACCGCGATGAAGCTGTCCGGCGGGTTGGTCGTGAAGCGAATCGCGCGGCCCGGCCCGACCACGGCCGCGCCCGGCGCATGCGCGCCGGCGAAGGTGTACTCCAACCCGTCGGTGTGGTCCGGGCTCTGCACCCCGACCGTGGCGAAGTTGTGCGAGTTGCCCGGCGCGCTGTCGTCGTTCTGGACAAACAGCATCTGGACAGTCATCGGCCCATCGCCGGTGCGCGTGGGATGATGGGCCGGGTCGTAGAGTATCGCCTGGAAGGTCTGCTGCTCGGCCAGGCTCGGCGGCCGGTAACCGTGGACGTGGTAGCACCGGCTCCACTGGACGACGAACCGGTGCTCACCGGCGTCATAGCGCCAGAACACGCCGGCGTCGAGCGTGTCGGCACGGAAGTCGTCCCAGTACGCGGCGAGGAAACCGTCCGGCCCGTTGGCCGACGGGATATGCCAGTTGTATATCTCCCCGAACCAGGCGTCGCCCATCGCCAGGTAGCCGTTGTCGCAGACCGACACCGAGTTGTAGTCGCGGCCGTAGAACCGGAACGTGAACGGCAGGGCCAGCGGTATCGCGGTGTCGTTGCGCATCGCCACGCGCGTGCCGTTGCCGCCGTGGGCCGGGTCGAGCTCGAGCCAGTCGAAGGCCGGCCGCTCGGCGTAGCGCGTGTCGGTGTCGTCGTAGGCGTAGTAGCCGTGGCGGTCCGGCCCGGTCGGCGCGTCGGCCGCTGCCGACCCGATGGTGACGGGAAACTCGAGCCACTGCTCGAAACCGTCCGTGCCCGACAGCACGAGCCTGAGCGTGAACCGCCGGCCGACCGCGACCTGGTCGCTTGCCCGGACGGCAAACCGGTCAGCGGTGTTGGCCGCCGAGTCGCCCGGTGCAATGGTACCGAACGTGCCGACCGAATCGGTCACAACCAGCCCGGTCGTCGCCACAGCCCGCAGCCGCGCCGTACCGACCGCGGCCGGCAGGGCGCCGGTGTTGCGCACCAGCACCGACAGCTCGGCGGTCTCACCCGGGTCGAGCGTGCCGTTGGCGTCGTGGACCGTGTAGCGCGCCGGCACGAGGGTCGGGCCGTTGACCGCGAGTTCGAACGCCGCGGTCCAGGCGCTGTCGCCGGACCGAATCGCCATCTCGAACCCGAGACGCCGGCCGCTGGTGCAGGACGGCGCCACGCTTACCGCGTAGGGTGCGGCGCTGCCGGTACCGCCCGGCGCGATGTCGCCATAACTGCGCACCGAGTCGGTGACTGCCGCCGCGCCGGAGAGCGAACGCAGGGTCGCGGTCACCCCGCCCGCGGTCTGGCCCGTGCCGAAGTTGCGCAGCCCGACCGAGAGCGCCACGGCCGCGCCCGGCACGACAGTCTCAGGGCTGTGCGACGCGCGCCCGACAAACACGCCAACCGGCGTCGGCACGCTCCGGCCCAGGTACGGCGCCAGGTCGCGGCCGGTCACGGTCACCAGCATCGTATCGCTGCCCGCCGCCGCAATGGTAAACCGGGCGCGCCCGTCGGCGCCGGTCAGCGCGACCAGGTGCGTGCCGCTGGACTGGTGCAGGCAGACCCGCGCCCCGGGGACGCTCGCCGAAACCTCGAACGAGCTGGTCCCGGGCGGAAACGTCTGCGGGTGGGTGACGACAATCGGCTGCGGTACGCCGGTCCACATCCCCAGCGCCGGGTCACCCAACAGGTTGTACACGTGGAAGTACACGCGCAGGTCGAACGAGTCGTCAGGCAACGGGAAATTCTCAAGCTGGGCCAGCTTGCCGGCGTACATCGCCGCGGCGCAGGTATTCTCGCCCCGGTCAAAGATGGCGCTGTAGATGCCGTAGTCCATGCAGTTGTTCCAGCGGGTCGACGTGCCGGTCCACGAACTGCCCCAGAACGCCACCGCGCCCTTCGGGTTGGTCGGCACGCCGGCGCGCAGCCAGGCCTCGCCGAAACACGGGTTCCGGGCATAGTTGCCAGTGCCGCAGTATATGCTCGTGACGACCGGCAGCCGCCAGCCGTTGTTGAGCCCGTAGACGTCATTGGTCAAGAACTGGGGGTAACCCCAGCCGTCGTAGTTGCCCCAGCCGCGGCCGTTGAGGTAGAGCACGCCGCGGTTCACGGCCGTGTCGACCGGCCCGCGGCCGCTCGCGGTCGGCGGGTAGAATATCGTATCGATCTGCTCAAACCCGCGCCCGAGCAGGCGCTCGCGGATGAGCCGCTTGGTCAGGATTGCGGTGACGGCCGGCGTACCACCCTCCTGGTAACTGGTGCCGACCATCAGCGCGCGCCGGAACCAGCTCGGGTCGCTCGTCTCGGGCGACGACTCGTAGCTGACAATCTTGGCGACCATCACGTCCAGTTCCGACGCGTTGGCCGCGGGCAACCGGCCGACAAACAGGTCGGCAAGGTAATCGTCGCCGTCCACGCAGGCGAACGGGTGGTCGGTCACCGACGGAGTGCCGCCGGTCGTGAACGCCGGTATCTTGCTCACCGCGCCGACCAGCAGTACGTAGCTCGGCGGCACCGGCCAGGTGTGGTATGCGTCCTGGATAGCCTGCCGGATCTGTTCCCGCGTCGACCCGGTCTCGGACGTCTTCTTGATGGTTACGGCGAACCCTAGCCGGGTCTTCCACGCCGCCAGGGGCAGGATGTTCGTGTAGAAGTCGTCCGGCACGATCACGAGGTAGCCGTCCGGGCTCGCGGCCATCTCGGGCAGACCGGACAGCCGCGCCATCAGCCGCCCCATCGCGCCCTTGCCGGTGTTGCGGGGCGGCGTCGAGTAGGTGAGCCGCACCTCGGTCGCGCCCGCGCCCTGTTGCGGCGCCACGACCAGCCGTGCAAGCCTGACGCCCGCCGCGACCACGGGCTCACCCCAGGTCACGGAGGCATACGAGGCCTCGACCGCGGGCAGCGCGCCGTCCGGCGCCGGCACGAGCCGGGCCACGGCCAGCGGTGCCTCGCCATCGGTCGACGTGAAGCGCACGGCCAGCGTGCGCGGGTTCACCTGAACAACGTCGATGTCCGCCGGCACGCCGGCAGCGGCCTGCGCGAGCACGAACCACAATGCGACAAATGTCACTATTCTCTCTCCTCCGCAGCCAACGCAATCGGAAATCGGAAATCGGAAATCGACATTCTCCTAGTCCTCTCTCTCTATGACGATGATACCGAGGTCACGGTCCGCGCCGTAGATGTAGCGGCCCGACGCGGCGACGCCGCGCGTGTTGCCGCCCGGTATACGCGCCGCCAGCACGGGCATTTGCGGCAATGCCACGTTCACGACGCACACCCCGGCGTCGCCGCAGGCCACCAGCGCCAGCGTGTCCGCGATGGTGACCCGCGCGGCATAGCCGGGCAGGTCCAACGCCGCAATCGTGCGCGGCTGCGCCGGGTCGGCGGCGTCGACCACCAGCAGGCCGTCGCGGCCGTCGGCCACGAAAGCGGTCGTGCCCCGCACGTCAATGCCGCGCGCGTTCGAAGGGGTATCCAGCCAGCCCAGGCGTGTCGGCGGCAGGGTGCGCACGTCCCACAGCTCGATACCCATCTGCTCCAGCGCGAGGTAACAGATACCCTGCGAGACCGCGACCCCGCGACAGCCGCGCGGGTAGCGGTACTGGAACACGAGTTCGGGATACTGCGGCCGCGCGACCTTGACGACGATGAACTGGGCGTCGGCGGCAATGTAGACGAAGCTGTCCGCCACCGCCACGTCGTAGCCGTAGCCGGGCTGGGGGTATTCCAGCTCGCCGAGCACGACTAGACTCTCCGGCCGGGCCGCGTTGTAGGTGGCCAGCTCCTTGTAGCCGTAAGCGACGTGCACCAGCGTGTCGGCCGGGCAGACGCCGTAAGCCTCGTTCTGGGAATCGGTGATACGGCCGAGCATCACCGGCTCGGCCGGGCTGGCCAGGCTGTATGCCGACAGGCCGGCCTGGCCCTCGGCCACGAACACGACGTCGCCCTGCACCGCGATGTCCTGGGCGTAGCCGGTCAGCGCCGCGTAGCCGGCGACGCGGAACCGCTCGCGGCTGAACCGCCACACGGCCGACCACGCGCCCCACACCGCGTCGGCCCCGACCGCGCGGACGCGCCAGTAGTAGCTGCCGTCGGCGGACAGGGCGGTCTGCACCGACGTGTCCGCGACCGTCGTGTCCAGCACCGTCTCGGTGAAGCTCGCGCCCAGGGCGACCTGCACCTGGTAAGTCTCGGCGCCGCCCGGCTCGGTCCAGACCAACAGCGGCGAGGCGTGCGAGCCGGTGCCGTCCGCCGGCGCCAGCGGCCAGGGCGCGTCCGGCCCCTCGAGCGGCCGGTTGCAGCCCAGGATGGCCGCGCAGCCAAGTAAGAGCAACAGGTTTCTCATCTCACCTCACCTCGCCGACCGCGACGACAACGCCACGCCCAGGCCGACGCTGTTCTTGCGGTACTCCTTGACCTCGTCAACCTCATAACTGCTCGCCGCCATCACCGAACGCCACTCGGCCTCGTAGCCGAGCGAGAAGGTCACGCCGCCCTGCCGCCAGCGCAGTTCCACCCCGGCCCGACTGATGTCGTCGACGCGACCCGCGTGCGCCGGGTCGACGCTGACCGGGTTGGCGGTCGTGAACTCGCGCCGCGCGTAATCGTACCGCGCCCCGACCCCGAACCGGTCGAAGCTCATCGGCCGGGTGTCGACCCGCACGCCGATGCCGTGCTGGGCATAGGAAATGTCCGGGGCCGGGCCGCGCGCCGCGGCAAGCTTGTACTCGTACGACGCACTCACCCTGAAGTTCTCGCGCAGCCGCCAGCCCAGTTCCGGGCCGAGCCGCCACGCCCGCGTGTCGTAGTAGTCGAACGCCGCGGTGTAGTCGTCGCTCTCGCGGCGCACCAGCGCGGCCGCGCTGAACTTACCCAGCCGCTGCTCCACGCGTGCCGACACGAGGTGCTCGGCGAACCGGCAGGGCACGTAGTCCCCGCCGCCGCCCGCGACGCGGTACGGGCGAATCAGGTAGTCGGGCATGAACAGGTACGACAGCCGCACCTCGCCCCCGCGCCAGGCTGCCTGCTCGAGTTCGAGCGCGGCCAGCGAATAGCTCTTCTCCCAGTTCGAGACGAAGCCGTGGAACCGGGTGCGCAGCCCGACCGTGCCCGGCCGGCCGCCCAGTCGCCAGCGTATGGCGCAGCCCAAACCGACGTTCAAGTCGAGGTCGTCGCTCGAACGCGCCGCGAACCGCTCCGGGTTCACGCCGTAGAGGAAGCTGTCCAGGTCGGCCGGCGAGTATTCAAAGACGTTGTCGACGTACGTCGGCGCGAACTCGAACCGCCAGGCGAGACTCGGCGCGGCCACT
>JAWOHG010000304.1:0-3411 GCA_046485245.1 bacterium | reverse complement strand
CTGCTCGCGGATGTTGGCGATTTCGCACAGGTACGGGTTCAAGCCGGCGCTTGCCACCGCCTTGCGGAAAGTGTTCTCGTGCAGGTTGGGCGAACAGCAGGCCACGACCACGCGATCCAGCTTCTGTTCGGCAATCGTGTCCTTGATGAGCGTCTGGCCCGGGTCCGAACAGCAGTAGATGTAATCCTTGGCCGACACCACGCCCGGCTCGGTCTTCAGCTTCTCGATGACCTCGGGAATCCTCACCGTGCCGGCAATGTTGATGCCGCAGTGGCACACGAAAACGCCGACACGAGGAGTTGTCGATTTCCGACTGCCGATTGTCGATTGCTTCCCAACCTCAATCGGCTGGTCCGCGTGAGGTCCTTCGCTTCGCTCAGGACGACCGCTTCCGCGGTCGCTTTGACCTTTGGGCGTTTCCTCAGTCATCGCCTAACTGCCCGCCCTGCGGTTTTGGCATTTGGCTTTTGGCTTTTGGCCTTTGACTTTGCCCGCCATCGCCTGCCTGCCCGCCCTGCGGTTTTGACATTTGGCTTTTGGCCTTTGGCTTTTGACTTGGTCCGGCACCTATATAAGCCCTTTATCCTTCAGGAACTTCTCCGCCCCCGGCCCGTTGTAGTCCAAGCCAAGCTGACTTGAGTCCAGCCCGACCGCGAGCCCGAGCAGTTGCGTGAAGTAGAAGACCGGCAGGCCGACCGTGACCTCGCGTGCCGGCTTGTCCAGGTTGTACTGGCACAGCGGGCAGGTCGTGACAATCGCCTCGGCGCCGTACGCCCGGGCGTTGTCGACAATCTTCTTCGACGCCGCGGCCGCCACGTCCCGCCGGTTCACCACGAGGTAGCCGCCGCAGCACTCGGCCTTGAAGTCGAACCGCACCGGCTCGGCGCCGAGTATCCCCATCAGGTCGTCCATCACGACCGGGTTCTCCGGGTCGTCGAAGCTCAGCACTTCCTTTGGCCGCACCATCAGGCAGCCGTAGTACGACGCGACCTTCAGTCCCGAAAGCGGCTTGGTCACCTTCGCCCTCAGCGCCTCGTGCCCGATGTCGCGCTTGAGCACATCGAGGTAATGCACCACCTCGACGCGATGCTCGAACGGCTCGTCCACGAACGCCAGCAGCCGCTCGCGCACGCTCTCGTTGCCCTGCGTGTCGAGGTAATCCTGCGTGCGCTTCAGCACGTTGTAGCACGCCGCACATAGCGTCACCAGCTTATCCCCGAGCTGGCTAGCCTTCGCGAGGTTGCGCACCGGCCCGACCATCGCCGCGAGGTCGTCGCTCGCGGTGTTGTAGATGGCGCCGCAGCAGTTCCACGACGGCATCTCCCTCAGCGTGAACCCGACCCGCTCGGCCGCGGCGCGGGCGCAGTCGTCGAGGTTCTTCGCCTTGGTGTAGAGTGTGCAGCCCGGGTAGTAGACGTATTCCATTTAGACGGAGAACTTGCGGAACGCCGCGATGAAAGCCTGTTGGGGAATGTCGTCCAGCGACGGGTCGTCGACCGTGTCCGGGTCAACGCGGCTGTCGCGCGTGCGCAGAATCATCGCCCGGCACGCCTCGGCGATGCGCGCGTAGTCCACGGCGCGCGGGCAGCGCGTGCCGCACACCAGGCACGACGCGCACAGCCAGATGCCGGCTGACTTCAGTAGTTCGTCGGCCCGGCCGATTTGCAGCAGCCGAATCGCCTTTGACGGCGGCGGGTCCATCGCCTCGCCAATCGGGCATCCCGCGGTGCAGCAGCCGCACTGGTAGCAGTCAGATATCGTCTGACCGCTCAGCTCTTCGATTTGCCTCAGGACCGGGTCTGACGGGGTCGACATGGGAAGAGAGGATGATAATCCACCCGAGTCCGGCAGTCAAGTTGACTCCGGTTGAGGCGTGATTGGCGACGATGTCGGCGCATTGCGGACTGCACCTTGACCTGCCGTCCTGGCCGGGCGATAATCTGCCCATGGATGACAAAGCCCTGCAGGACCGCATCACCGTGAACCCGCGCATCTTCGCGGGCAAGCCCATCATCCGCGGCCGGCGACTGGCCGTCGAACACGTTCTCGGGATGCTGGCGGCCGGCGACACGGTCGAGACCATCCTCGAAGGCTACCCCTGGCTCGAGCGTGAAGACATCCTCGCCTGCCTCGCGTTACGCGAGCGCAACTGACCCGCTCCCTCAGCACACACCAGCCTACGACCACGGCTGCCTGCCCAGTCTCGACCCAAACTCTCTGCCCGACGCTGACGGTTGGCCTGAAACCGGACCTGAAATGCAGCCTCGCGGCGCGATTCAATGCTGATTTGGACCCGGTCTTAGTCAGTCGCCTGAGAACCGCGCTCGACAGCGTCCTCGGCCCGCTCCTGAACAGCCTAAACGCTGTCTGCGTAAGCGGTTAGCTGAGAGGCACGCTCGCGCCTGACGTCAGAAGGCTTCTCGGACCAGTTTTCGGCCGCAGATTGAGCCTCCAAGCCAATGGAGGATTGACCCCCTCCACAACATATGGTATACCGACGCGCGCGGCACCACTATATGTAGTGGTCGTCCAAGTCCTTCCCCTCTCGCTTGATGAGAGAGGTTGGGTGAGTGTAACCGCATCGAACAGCAGCGGGCGGCGGGACAACCCGCCGCCCTGGCAGGACCCAGCTGTCTAAGCGGTCAGTCGCACCCGACCTGCAGGAGCGCTGTGTGAATTGTCTGGGTGCCCGACACAGCGCGAAACACCATCGGAACTGCTGTCAACCCAACCTTGACCTGCCGAACTGACCTGCGCCACCCGGTTAGAACTTCACAGCCTTGCTGGAAGCCGCGAAGTAGCCGGCTTCAACTCGGCAGAAGTAGGTACCGCTCGCCAAGGCCGGGAGAGGCTTGCGCCCGCGCACTCCACCTGGACCGACGTCCGTCCACCAGGTGCGCAGCACGGCACCTTCTGGGCTGCACAGTGACATCCGAACAACGGCACGCTTGGGCAGTGTGAGTGTGTAGAGGAGTTGCCCACCTGCATCGAACCTGGCGCTGAAAGCAGCGCGTTGCGGGCCGACCACGACCAACCCAGCCTCGTTCACCGCCATGTATGCCCCAAGACTCAGGACGGTGAAGTTGTAGGTTGTCGCCACGTCTTGCGCCCGACCCGCGACATACAAGTTCCCATCCTGACCATGCACCATCGCGCTAGCCTCATCCGCGTCGTGGTCTGGCCCATCATAAACGAGTGTCCAAAGGTGCACGCCGCTCTGCGCGTCATGCGCAGTCACAGTTATGTCATACGCTGTTGTACCGTCGGTCGAGCGCCCGGCCATGTACACGCGAGTGTCATTCCCATAGACTACGGCGTAGGCTTGGTCAGGCCTAGATTCGTTTAAGACACGCGAGTAGGCCTGCGACCACACTGTTGTGCCATCACTCATATAGAAGCTGGCCAAGTACA
>JAWOHG010000285.1:0-2727 GCA_046485245.1 bacterium | reverse complement strand
AGCGCTGAACCCCGTCACAAACCGGCTGTATGTTGCCGGCGAGCTGGCCGACCGCATCGTGGTCGTCGATGCCGGCACGTTCGAACGCATCGGCATCATCCGCCTGCCGGCCGGTCTCACCGCTTGGCGGCTGGCCTGCAACCCGGCGACGAACCGGCTCTACGGCGTCAACACCGACGAAAGCGTGCTGTTCACGGTTGACTGCTCGCGCGACTCGGTGACGAACATCCGAGTCTCTGAAGACAACCTCTACCTGCCGCTGTGCACGCCCTCCGGCCACCGCGTGTACTGCTACGGCGAAGGAGACGCGGTCGGCGCACTTCTCATCCTCGATGGCGCGACCGACAGCCTGCTGGCTCGGCTCGACGTCGCGACACCGACCGAAGACGCCGAGGAATCGCCTTGCCTCGTCTACGACCCGGTGACCGACCGGCTGTTCTGCCCGGGTGACGACGATTACAGCGGTGAGTTCCGCATCGACGCAATCGACGGCAGGGGCGACAGCCTGGTGGACTCGGTCCTGTTGGCCGGCTGCTTCTTTCTACGGATGGCGCTGGACAGCGCACGCGGCCGGTTGCTGTGCGTTGCCGAGAACGACTCGGGCTTCGAGGTCGTGGCGATTGACGCCGCAACCTGCTCGGTTGTCGGCAGGGTGCCGCTGGACGACTGGGACTTCGGATACTTCGTTGACGCCTGCCACAACCCGGCCGACAACCGGTTCTACCTGCTCGACGATGTCGGCGCGGTCGTTATCGTCAATCCCGACAGCGGCGGGCCTGAGGACTACATCGACCTGCCAAGCGAGGGCGCCCTGCAGTTCAAGCTGCACCCGGACAACCGCCACCTGTTCTGTCTTGACGAGTACGCTGTCAGCGTGGCGGACTGCGAGACCCGCGAAGTCACGGCCGACGTGCGCGGCGGTGTGCTGGCCCGGATGCTGGTGCACCCGTCGACCGGCCTTGCCTACTGCGCCGACTACGGCAACGAACGGGTTCGGGTGGTCGACACCGCGGGCCAGGTGGTGCGGGACATCTGGACTGCGTCCGACATCGGCGCGGCGCTGTTCGACGATGCGCGCGGGTTGGTGTACCTCGCCGACCGCTCGCAGGACAACGTGCTGGTCTTTGACGCCGCGACCGCCGAGCAGTTGGCTGCGGTCCCGGTCGGCGGCAGGCCCGACGTCTTCTGCGTCAACCCCCGCGCTCCCAGGCTCTACTGCGCGCGGTACAACGACAAGATAGCGGTCGTCGACCTCGACTCGATGACCCTAGACACCGTGTTGTCGGTTGACGACGACCCCGACAACCTGTGCTACGACCCGACCACGGACAAGCTGTACGTCGCCTGTGAGGGCGACGACGTCATTCACGTCATCGACGGCGCCACGTACGAGACCGTCGCCGTGCTGCCGGCGGCCGAGAGCCCGCGGGCAATGTGCGTTGATACTATCGCCGGCCGGTTGTTCTGCTGCCTCGCCCAGACCGACGAAATCCTGGTCATCGACACCCGCGCCGACACCATCATCACGCGCCTCACGGTCGGCGACAGGCCGAGCACTCTCTGTTTCGACCCCGCCCGGCGTCGTGTGTACTGCGCCAACTACTCCGGCAACAGCGTTACCATTGTTGACGCGGTCGAACTCCGCGTCGTCGGCACTGTGGGTGGTCTCGGCCGCTCACTGGCCGTGGCCGTGCTTGACCCGGCGCTCGGCCGGCTGTACTGCAAGACGTCCGCCTCAATCGATGTCATCGACTGCACCGGCGACAGCCTCGTCCAGCGCATCCCATTCGGCGGCATCGGGTCGGTCGCGCTGGACCGCGCGCGCACCAGCCTCTTCGTCATCGAGTCCGACCCGCGCCGGGTCGTCGCGCTCGACGCGGCGACCGGCGAGGAGGTCCGCTCTTGGGACACGCTCTACTACCCGTACTCCATCGCCAGCGGCGAGAGCTTTGACCAGCTATACGTTGTCTCCTCTGCCAGCCGCCTCTTCGTCCTCGACAAGCCCGTGCTGGCCAACGCCCTCAGCAGCCCGACCGGCCCGACGCACCTCCGGTCCGAACTGACCCTGCTCGGCACCAAGGCCGCGACCGTCCACGACATCACCGGCCGCCGGGTGGCCGACTTCTCACCCGGCCGCAACGACCTCTCTCGCCTGCCCGCCGGTATCTACTTCATCCGCCGCGAAGGCGAGCGCGAGACCGCCAAGGTCGTCATCACCCGCTAGGCCCGTCCGGACAGTTCACCAAAAAGACACCAAGAACACGAAGCTGTCGCGGACGGCGTCGGACAGAAGTCCTCTTGGCCCCGCTGGAACTAGCAGCCTCCGACCTTTGTGGCCTTCGCCGTCTTCGTGTTTCTGAGACTTTGTGTTAGAGAACCCGGGCCGGGGGCTAACGCGTGATGTCGGCGCGGGCGCCCGGCGCGACCTTGATGTCCGCATCGCGCTGGAACACGTAGCCCTCGGGCACGAGGCAGGTGCCGTTGCCCGCGATGCGGATGCTCACCTTTGTCCCGGCTTCGATGCGCACGTCCGAGCCGATGCGCACCTGCGGCGCCGAACCGGGTTCGGCCCTGATCGCGCCGGAGCGGTCCACGCGCGGCTCGCCCCAGGGCCGAACCCGGTTCGGCGCCGCAGGTGCGCATCGGCTCGGACGTGCGCATCGAGGCCGGGACCAAGGTGACCATCCGCATCGCGGGCAACGGCACCTGCCTCGTGCCCGAGGGCTA
>JAWOHG010000237.1:0-3771 GCA_046485245.1 bacterium | reverse complement strand
ATCGCCTGCACATCAATGGAAATATGGCCCACTGCCTGCGTCGCATCGGTATGAAAAAAGACGTCATGCTCACGGGCAATCTGGCCAATCTCGGTAAGAGGAGCCAACACACCAATTTCATCGAGATGGAGAAGCTGTCGCTGAAGCGCGATACGGACGAGGCGGCGGCGAAGCGCCGAGCCGACATCGAGCGCGAGATAGCGAACTTGAAGGAGGAGCAGAAGCGGCTCGCGGCCGAGTGGGAGGCCGAGCGCAAGGAAATCGAGCGGCGGGCCCAGGTGAAGCAGGAAATCGAGGCGGTCGCGCGCGAGGTGGACGAGGCCAAGCGCCGCTACGACCTGAACCGCGCGGCCGAGCTGGAGTACGGCAAGCTTGCGGGCCTGAAGAAGCGGCTGGCCGACCTGTCGGGCCGGGACGAGGGCCGACCGCGCCTGGTGCGCGAGATGGTGACCGACGAGGACATCGCCGAAATCGTGGCGAAGTGGACCGGCATCCCACTGAAGAACCTGATGGAGTCGGAGCGGGAGAAGCTGGTGCGGCTGGAGGCCGAAATCCACAAGCGCGTGGTCGGGCAGGACGAGGCGGTGGCGGCCGTGGCCAACGCGATCAGGCGGGCCCGGGCCGGCATCGGTGACCGCAAGCGGCCCATCGGCAGTTTCATTTTCCTCGGCCCGACCGGCGTGGGCAAGACCGAACTGGCCAAGACCCTGGCCGGGGTGCTGTTCGACACCGAGGAGTCCATCGTCCGCATCGACATGTCGGAGTACGGCGAGCGGCACACGGTGTCGCGCCTGGTCGGGGCGCCGCCCGGGTATGTCGGGTTCGAGGAGGGCGGTCAGCTCACCGAGGCGGTCCGGCGCCGGCCGTACCGGGTAATCCTCCTGGACGAGATTGAGAAGGCGCACCCGGACGTGTTCAACCTGCTGCTGCAAATCCTTGACGACGGCAGACTTACCGACGGGCACGGCCGGACGGTGAACTTCAAGAACACGGTGGTCATAATGACCTCTAACTTGGGCACCGAGCTGGCACGCCAGGGCCGGTTTGACCGCTCCGAGCTGATGGGGCTGCTCAAGCAGAGCTTCCGGCCGGAGTTCCTCAACCGGGTCGACGAAATCGTGGTGTTCAACCCGCTGTCGATGGACGATATCCGCAAGATTGTCGATATTCAGTTGGACAACCTCAAGCAGGCATTGACAGACGAAAACACCAGCCTTATAATCGATGCAGGTGTAGAGGACGTGATAGCGATGGAAGGTTTCGATCCCGACTATGGCGCGCGACCTCTTAAACGTACAATCCAACGGCTGATTGAGAACCCGCTCGCAGAGCTGATTCTCGCGCAGCGTCCGCCAGCCGTTCGGGTCAAAGTAAGTGACGGACGCATCGTTCTTTCGCCCAGCGGCGTACAATCTGGAGATTAACATTGTCGGGAGCGGGTATCCCTCCTTCCCAACCCACCAAAAATAACCCCCTTGTTTCCCCGCTCCCGACACCAAATCTAGTGAGGCAAGGCTAGGAAGTTCGATGTACCCAGGCCCGCCGGCAAGCCGGCGGGCCTGGGCTTCGTTTGGCCGGTCGCGGCCGTTGACGGCTCCGCCCAGCCTGCTATACTGGTTCAGGCGTCGACTCTGTACCCCGCGGTGCGGAATCGCGCCGGTAAGCGTACGTCCAGTCGCGCCGCGGACCGGCGAGCTGGCCGCGGCGGCCCAGAACCAAAAGCGAAAGTGAGGACTGACCGGATGGTAATCGGCGTATTTGGCCTGTCGGCGAGCGGGAAGTCGACCGTGTACTCCCTGCTCACCGGTGTCGCGCCCGAACCGGGCGGACGGCGCACCGAGGGTGCGTCGGCCACCGCGCTCGTGCACGACTCGCGGGTCGACGAACTCGCCGAGGTGTTCAATCCCAAGAAGGTCACCCGCGCCAGCCTGACGTTCACCGACATGCCGGGCTTCGATATGGGGGCGAGCAGGGCCGAGAAGTCCCGCGTGATGCAGTTCATCCAGAACTCCGACGCCATTCTCGCGGTCGTGCGCGCCTTCGACAACCCGGCCGTGGCCTGGCCCGAGGGCGCCGACACGCCCGCGCGCCAACTCGACACCATCCGCACCGAACTGCTCCTGCGCGACCTGGCCGTGGTCGAGGGCCGGCTGGAGCGCATTGCGGAGACCGAGCGCAAGCGGCACCGGCTCGACGAGGAGGTCATCCGCGAACGGGCCATCATCGAGCGGGTGCGGCAGGGACTCGAAGACGAGAAGCTCGTCAGCCGGCAGGAACTCTCGCCCGAGGATCTCAAGATTGTCGGCACGCTCGGCCTGTTCACCGCCAAGCCCGTCATCGTCGCGGCCAACACCGGCGAACAGCAGGCGGGCGGGAAGTACCCGGACCGCGACTACGTCAAAGAGCAGTGCGCGCGGAACGGGTTTGCCGACATCGAGCTGTCGGCCCTGCTCGAGACCGAAATCAGCCAGCTCGAGCCGGCCGAGAGACAGACGTTCCTCGACGCCTACGGCTTTGCGGAGACCGGCATCGAGCGGCTGTCGCGGGTAGTGTACGGGCACGTCGGCCTGATATCGTTCCTGACCGTGGGCGAGGACGAGGTGCGGGCCTGGACCGTGCGGCGCGACACGCGGGCGCGCGAGGCCGCCGGCGCGATTCACACCCGGCTGGCCCAGACCTTTGTACGGGCCGAGGTGATCCACTACGACTCGTTCATGACCGTGCGCTGCCTGAAGATTGCCAAGGCGCGCAACCTTGTCCGGCTCGCCGGCGCCGACGAAGTCGTCAACGACGGCGACATCTTCCACGTCCGCGCCAGCGGCTAGGCCGGCCGGAGACTCAAGCGAGCGGCCCTGCGAACCGGGGCCGCTCCATTGTTGTTGCACGCGCTAGCGGGCGAGTATGACCTCCTAGACCCTCGACGATGGCTCCCTTGTCATCCTGAGGCGAAGCCGAAGGATCTCACGCTTCGCCGCCTCGCATCGCACCAGACCCTTCGCTACGTTCAGGGTGACAGTGGCAGACAAGCGCGCGTGACGCGCGCGGGTCCAAGCGATGGTCGTACCGGCAAGAGGCCAAGCAGATTGCCAAGCGGATTGCCAAACAGTCTGGCAGGCGGCCCTGTGAACCGCTCAACAAGCGGCCGGTCGAGTGAGCCTGAGAGCGGCCACTCCGGCGGGGCGCGAAGCGGCCGGACTCAGGACCTCAGAGGCGGTACGTAGAATGGCGGGAGAGGTAGCGGCGGAAACGGCTAGACAGGCGTATCGAGGAGCGATAACACAAGCCGCGGGTGAGAGGGTCTTGTGATCGGCTTTCAGGAGGGCTTGGGTGAGGGCCCTGCAAGTAACCGTCCAAACCGCCTAGGGAACGGGGGAGTCCGGCACGGCTCGGGCCTGCCTCCGTTCGGAACCGCTTGTCACGCCTGCGGTTGCGCGACCGGCCAATCTGACGGAAGGTGTTCGGGTCAATCGCCTGTCCGCACGCCGGACAGAAGCGCGAGTTAACGCGCAACTCAACACCACACTTGGGGCAACGTCTCGTCATCTCGACCTCTCCAGGAATCCTGTGCTCGGAGCTCGGGTCCCGCGACGCCTTCACCAATGCGGGCTCCTGTGGTATAAGGGTGTTGGCCCAGCCGGCGGTCGACCCAACGCCGCACAGAGCCCACGACAGGATTATAGCATCGGGCGCTGTTCCACGCTATGGCGGTGGGCACACCCGGCAACCGGGCAGTGAACTTTGACAACGTCATCGGGCTACGGGTTTGTAGTG
>JAWOHG010000188.1:0-12405 GCA_046485245.1 bacterium | reverse complement strand
GTCACAGGTCGGTGGTATGAACAGGCCCGACGCGACCACGCCGGGAATTGACCCGAGCAGCCTCGGGCTTGCAGGGTCAGCAACGCTGTACACGGAGATGCCTTGCTCGTAGCGGCCGAACACGAGTATTGTGTCCCTGAGCGTCACCGAGATAACATCGGCTGCGATAGCGGCAATCCTGCGCGGTTGCGCCGGGTCCCTGACGTCGAGGATGTGGAGGCCATACCGATGCCCGAGGTAGGCGTAGCCGTCTAGCACGGTCATCACCGCGCCGGAGTCGCGGCAGCCGCCGATGCGCCGGACGTGAGACGGGTCCGCGACCGAGTATGCACGGAACGAGTCGCCGCTGATGGTGTACAGGAACGTGTCGGTGACTGAGAAATCGGTGATTGTGGCGCTGAGGTGCCCGAGCAGTCTGGGTTCTGCCGGGTTGCTGATGCCGTAGACTTCGACCCCGGCGCAGTTGACGTATAAGAGGGTGTCGCGGGCTATCACGTGGCCGGTCAGCGCCCGCGAGTTGATGTCGGCCAGCAGGTCGAACGTCAGCGAGTCTTGACTGCCGAATCGGATGATGCTGACACCCGAGCCGCGGGCCAGGAACAGGAATGTGTCGGTTGCGGTCGCCTTGACGTCGACGGATACTGCCGGTCCGTAGCTCCAGCGACCAACAACTCGGAGGCCGGAGTCCGGGCAGTCGCTCACGCTCTGCTGCCAAGGCACAGGTAGGTTGCGGTCCTGCAGCCAGCGCGCCCGTTGCCATCTGGGCATAGACGCTAGGCTCTCCTGCAGCGCCATCCGGTCCAGCCGCCAGTCCTGCGGCACGGCCGCAGCCAGCGCCGAGAGTGCCAGCAGGAGGCAGAAGACAGCCGGGGTCCGCCTGTTCACGCCATCATCCTAGGCAGGGTGACGGGAGAATCAAGCAGGCAAGAGGAGATGATGAATGCAGAAGGCAGATTGCAGATTTCCAAACACAGAATTGGCCGGAGGGGTCTCGCCGGTGGGTCAGCGGTCGTGGTCTGTATGGTGAGAGGTGAACAGCTAGGAGCGGGGCCGGGCCGACACGCGCCAGGCGAGGACGCGGAGTTCGGCGGTGAGTTGGAGCAGTGGCAGGAGCCAGATTGCCTTGAGCCAGAACAGGCCGGAACGGTCGTGCTTGCGCAGGTAGGCGAACAGCGAGCGGTGAGAAGCGCGAATCATCCGGGCCCGGGCCTTGCCCGTGCTGGCCCCGCGCTTGTGGAACACGCGGACCGAACCCAGGTACAGGGTCTTGTGGCCGGCGTCGAGCATCCGGCGCGAGAGGTCGACGTCGTTGTAGAAGATCGGGAACCGCTCGTCGAACCCGCCGAGTTGCTCGAGCACGGCGCGGCGGACGAGCAGGCAGGAGGCCATCGGCTGGTCGACCACGGCGTCGTGTTCGTAGTCGAACCCGCGCAGGAACCAGCGATTGAGCGCACGGCTGCGCGGGAACAGGCGGGCGAGGCCGGTGACTTCCCAGAGCACGCTTGAGGGCGTGGGGAAGGAGCGGACGGAGTCCTGGGTCGAGCCGTCGTCGTTGACGAGCCGGGGCGCGACCGCGGCGATGTCGGGCCGCTCGTCGAGGCAGTCGGTGAGCTTGTCGATGGTGCCGAGTTCGAGCCGGGTGTCGGGGTTGAGCAGGAGGACGTAGTCGCCGGTCGTAGCCGCGATGCCCTGGTTGTTGGCGCGGGCGTAGCCGTAGTTGACGTTGTTTCTGAGCAGGCGGACGTTGTGCCAGGCGGCGACCGTGTCGGCGGTGTTGTCCTTCGAGGCGTTGTCGACGACAAGCACCTCGAAGTCGGCGCCGTAGTTGAGCGTGGACAGGCAGGCTTCGATGTCCTCGGCGCTGTTCCAGGTGACGATGACGACGGAGAGCTTCACGAGGAAAGTCCGAATGACGAACGAAGAATGACGAAATGGAGCGGAGGAAAGCCAGAAGCCAAAAGCCAAAAGCCAAAAGGCAAGGCCGCGGGCAGCGAGGACAGATCGGGAATCGGAGATCGGAGATTGGAGATTGCGTTGCCCATTGCGGGCCTCGCCCTACTCGGCCTGGGCGCGGTAGTAGTCGAGCAGGTCAGAGAGGGTCTGGTCAAATGGTATCTCGGGCATCCAGCCGGTCGCGGCGCGGAACTTGTCCGGGTTGCCGGTGAGCACCGGGATGTCGCGGCCGCGCAGCATCGCGGCGGCGGTGCGGACCTCAACCGGCACCTTGGCCTTGGAGCGGAGCAGTTCAACGCCGTCCCCGATGAGCGCCGGCTTGCCCGAGGTGACGTTGTAGGTCTCACCCGGTGTGCAGTGCTGGAGTGCAAGTTCGTACGCCCGAACGATGTCGCGGACGTCGGTGTAGTCGCGCCTGACTTCGAGGTTGCCCATCTCGATGACCGGGTCGCGGCGGCCGGCCTCGACCTGCGCTATGGCGTGGGCGACCTTGGGGAACACGAAGTTGGGGGCCTGGCCCGGGCCGGTGTGGCTGAACGGACGCAGGATGATGCACTGGGTGCCGTAGGCGCGGTGGTAGAACCGGGCGATGTCCTCGGCGGCCTGCTTGCTCAGGGCATAGGGGGAAAGCGGTAGTTCGGGCGCGTCTTCCTCGAGCGGCTTGCCGATGTTGGACCGGCCGTAGACGTCGGCCGAGGAGATGACGAGCACGCGGCAGTCGAGTTCGAGCTGGCGGACCGATTCGAGCAGGTTGAGCGTACCGGTGGCGTTGATGGTCCAGGTTTCGGAGCCGCGCGTCTCGGACGTGGCGACCGAGGACAGGCCGGCGAGGTGGACTACCCAGTCGGGCTCGGAAGCGCGGACCAACAGACGCAGGAGCGGGAAGACCCGGACGTCGCCGTGCATCAGGCGGGCGGGCAGGCCGGCGGGCGGCTCGGCATAGTGGATGCCGACGACGTCGTGGCCGGAATCGCGCAGCCGGCGGGCGAGGTGCCCGCCGACAAAGCCCTCGATGCCGGTTACTAGGACTCGGCTCACACGCGAGCGCGCCAGTACTCGAGCAGGTCGTTCATCGTCTGCTCGAAGGAGTAGCGGCGCTGCCAGCCGGTGGCTTTCTCAAGCCGGGTCGGGTTGCCGATGAGCAGTTCGACGTCGGAGGGGCGCATGCGCTTGGGGTCGGGTTCGACCTTGACCTTGACCCGGGCGATGCTGAGGAGGATGTCGAGCATCTCGCGGATGCGGTAGCCCTTGCCCGTGGCGATGTTGTAGACCTCGCCCGGCATCCCCTTCTCGAGCGCGAGGTAGTAGGCGACGACGGTGTCGCGGACGTCGGTGAAGTCGCGGATGGCTTCGAGGTTGCCGACGTGGATGACCGGCGGCCGCTTGCCCTTCTCGATTTCGGCTATCTGGCGGGCGAAGTTGGAGGTGACGAAGACCTCGCCGCGGCGCGGGCCGGTGTGGTTGAACGCCCGCGTGCGGACGATGAACATACCGTAGCTCTGGTGGTACTGGTAGCCCATCAGGTCCTGGGCGACCTTGGACACGCCGTAAGGGGAGAGCGGCCGGAGCGGGTTGGTCTCCTTGATGGGCGCCTCTTCGGGCAGGACCATGCCGTATTCCTCGCTGGAACCGGCGAGCTGGATGCGCGTGTCGCAGCCGACCGCGCGCACCGCTTCGAACAGGTTGGACTGGCCGAGGATGTTGGTGGTCAGGGTCTCGGCCGGGGCGACCCAGGACATCGGCACGTAGCTCTGCGCCGCGAGGTGGTATACGCGGTCGGGCCGGACGTCGCGGATGACGTCGTGCATCGCGGTCTGGTCGCGGATGTCGCAGGCATGCAGGTGGATCCGGTCGCGGATGGCCTCGATGTGCTCTGTACGGGCGCGCCAGCGCAGGATGCCGTGGACTTCACAGTCGCCGCGGCCGAGCAGGTACTCGGCGAGATGGCTGCCGGCAAAGCCGGTTATGCCGGTGATGAGACACTTCATGCTACCTCCGAGAACGGGGATGAGCCGCCACGCGGGCTCAGGCTTTCGCGACCTTGCCCGAGCGCAGGCAGCGCGTGCAGACCCAGATGCGGCGGGTGGTCGTGCCTTCCTTGGCCTTGACCCGCTGCAGGTTGGGTTCCCAGGTCCGCTTGGTCCGGTTGTTGGCGTGGCTGACGTTCATTCCGACCACGCCGACCTTGCCGCAAATCTCGCAATGTTTGGCCAACGTTCCTCCAGTGCAGTTTATTTCCGGTGAGAGGATAGCGGGGAGAAGGGCAGTGTCAACCCGAGTGGATTGAGGGCCGAGACCGTGCCTGGGCCAACGCGCGAGAGAAGAGAGACCCGGGTCGGAGGCCCGGGGCAGGTCTGCTAACGCCGGTTCGGGAACAGCACGACGACCCGGCGCAGGCCGCCGGCAGAGCGGGTGAAGTAGACGCCGGAAACGGGACGGTTGACCCGCCGGCCGAGGGCGTCGTAGAGTTGCCGGCCGTCGAGGGCGGCGGCGGGGAGGATTGTCGCGCCGGCGATGTGCCGAAGAGAGGGCGGAGAGGGCTCGGCCACCGCGACCGGCAGGGCCGCGGCGCTCACGCGCAGGCAGAGGACCGGGTTGGTGCTTGGCGGGCCCTGGCCCTGCTCGGAGAAGCCGGCCACGCTGTCGGCAAAGCAGATGACAGAGAGCGTGTCGGCGACGTTCTCGGCCAAATAGGGGAAGCGCTTGGACGAGTTGTCGGGCTGGGTCAGGCGGGCCGGTGGGCCCCAGGTCAGGCCGCGGTCGGTCGAGCGGGCGGCCCAGATATCGGCGCGGGCCAGGCCGGTGAGCGGGTCGAGGTTGTCGGGGTCGAACTGCTCCCAGACAGCGTAGCGCTCGCCGGTGCGGTGGTTGATGCCGATGCTCGGGCGGCAGGCGGCCAGCGCGGCGTCGCCGACGCGGGCGAATTCGGGCAGGCGCCAGGCGTGGACCAGGCTCCAGGCCGGGGCGTTGTAGGGGCAGTAGTGCCAGATCTCTACGTTGTTGACGTCGCCGCCGTCGTAGAACTCGGCGACAAGGTGGATGCGGATGCTGTCGTAGGCGGCGCTGCCCGAGAGCAGGGACTTGTTCAGCACGGAGGGTACCGAGTCGGAGAGCGGCACGGTCGCGTACCAGTTGGCGCCGTTGTTGGGGGTCTGCTTGAGATGGAGCCGGCCCGCGCTGTCGCCCTCGGTCACGGTCCAGATGCAGCCGTAGCGGCCCGACTGCTTGGACACGCCGAGGCTGAAGGCCGGGAATGAGCCGATGTGGCCGACGCGGTAGCCGGACAGCGCCGACCGGTAGTAGAGCGTGTCGTTGCGTACGGCGGCGAACTTGGTGTAGCCGAAGTTGGCCGCGCCGACGAGCGCGGGGCGGTACCCGGTGCCGAGGCTCGCCTCGACGAACACGCCGGTGCCGCGGCCGGTGTCGGTGAAGACCGAGGCGGCGGGCCGGGTGCGGTAGAGGTAGTCGGCCGATATGTAGGCTCGGCCGCGGATCTCGTCGTAATCGAGACAGCCGAGGCTGCGCGGTTCGGGGTTGACCAGCACGCCCTGCGCCCAGCGCCACGCGCCGCGGCGGGGCCGGTAGTTGTAGCGGATGTCGCCGACGCCGTCTTTCCAGCAGGCGTGGATGCCGGAGAGCGAGTCGTACGCGATGAGCCGCAGGGCCGGGCCGTAGGCCTGGCGGTCGCGCGTGGTCCAGCCGATGGTGTCGACCCTGACGAGTTGGGCCGGCGCGAGCGTGACAAGCGTGAGCAGGCAGAGCCAGCGGATCATCGAGCCAGTCTAAGAGCGGCGGCGCGGCGGGTCAATGCGGGCGGTTGACAGGCGCGGCCGCGATTCTATGCTGGGGCATGGCAGAAACCGCACAGAAGGCGTCGCTGCACGCGCTGGTCTCGGGACGGGTGCAGGGCGTGTTCTACCGGATGTTCGTGTACCGCGAGGCAAAGGCGCTGGGCGTGCACGGCGAAGTACGCAACCTGCCCGACAGCCGGGTCCAGGTGCGGGCAGAGGGCGAGCGGGTCAAACTCGAGCAACTCCTGGGCAGACTCAAAGACGGACCGCGCGGCGCCGCAGTGAGCGGCGTCGAGACCGAGTGGCTGGACTACAGCCACGACCACGACGACTTCAGCATCGCCTACGACTGAGCTCGCGCCGGCGGCTTGACTTGTAGGGCCTGTCCTCATAGGATGGCCGGTGGAATCCCGTTTCATGGCCGAGGCGCTGGAACTGGCCGCACGGGGCCTGGGCGCGGTCGCGCCAAACCCGATGGTCGGCGCAGTGCTGGTCAAGGGTGGCCGCATAGTCGGCCGGGGCTGGCATCAGCGGTTCGGCGGTCCCCACGCCGAGGTCGAGGCCATCCGTGACGCCGGGACCAAGGCCCGGGGTTCGACACTCTACGTGACAATGGAGCCGTGCTGCATCTGCGCCAAGACGCCGGCGTGCACCGACGCGGTGACCGCGGCCGGCATCAGCCGGGTCGTGGCCGCGGGGCTCGACCCCAACCCGGCCGTGAACGGCGGCGGGGTACGCTGCCTGCGCGGGCGCGGGGTCAAAGTCGAACTTGGACTGATGCGGGAGGCGGCCGAAGAACTGAACGAGACGTACTTCTGCTACACGACTCAGCACCGGCCGTTCGTGGTGCTCAAGCTGGCCATAACGCTGGACGGGATGATGGCCGACCGCGCCGGCCGGTCGCAGTGGGTTACCGGGCCGCGGGCGCGGGCCTATGGTCAGCAACTGCGCAAGGCCGCGGACGCGATACTCGTCGGGGTCGGCACGGTCAGAGCAGACGACCCGCGGCTGACCTGCCGCGTGATGCGCGGCAAGCGGCTGCTGCGGGTCGTGCTCGATGCTTCTCTGGATACCCCGGTCCGCTCGGGGCTGTTGCGAGAAGCGGGAGCGAGCCTGGTACTCACCGGCGCGGATCGACCGGCGCGGGCGCGAGCACTCGAGCGGGCCGGGGCAGAGGTCGTGGTCTTGAAGGTCGGGCGCGGCAGGATGCTCAAATGGCAGGCGGTGCTGGCCGAGTTGTACCGCAGGCAGGTGTCGACCCTGCTCATCGAGGGCGGCGCGCATACGGCGTCGTCGGCGCTCCAGGCCGGGGTAGTGGACAAGGTGTTCGCGTTCGTCGCGCCGGCGATACTCGGGCCGGGGCGTTCATTCAGCGGGCAGATGCGGCCGCGCCGGCTGGCCGACGCCATAAGGTTGGAGCGGGCAACCGTGACACGACTGGCTGACGACTCGCTTATCGAGGGCTATGTTCACCGGGCTGGTTGAGGCGGTCGGCAAGGTCAGGTCGGCCACAAACCGCGGCGGCGGACGGCTGCTCGTGGTTGAGGCCTCATTCGCGCCCGAACTCAAGGTCGGGGACAGCGTCGCGGTCAGCGGCGTCTGCCTGACCGTCACGGCGCTGGATGCGCGCACCTTCACGGCCGAGGCGGTTGCCGCGACGGTGAAGGCAACGACCCTGGGTAACCTGCGTTCCGGCTCGGTCGTGAACCTCGAGCGGGCGCTGCGCGCCGGGGACCGGCTGGGCGGTCACTTCGTGCAGGGCCACGTCGACGAGGTCGGCGCGATTCGGCGCATCACGCGCGGCGGCGACTACTGGACGGTCGCGGTCGGGACCGACCGCAGGCAGGCCGGCCTGCTCGTCGAGCGCGGTTCGGTCTGCGTGGACGGGGTCAGCCTGACCGCAGCTGCGGTCAAGGCCGGCGAGTTCACGGTCAACATCATCCCGCATACCTGGGCCAACACTACGTTTCACCTGCGCCGCGTGCGCGAAAGCGTGAACATCGAGTACGACCTGCTGGTCAAGGCCGCGCGCGGTTCGACCAACCCGGTTTGACCGCGGGCGGCTGACGCCTTAGAATCCGGCAATGGACATCAGGCTCATCCGTGAGAATCCCGAGGAAGCGCGGCGCATTCTCGCGCTCCGGCGCAAGCCGGGCGACATCGACGCCATCATCGCCATCGACGATGAGCGCAAGAAGGTCGTGCGCGAGCGCGACGACGCCCGGTTCCGCCAGCGGCAGGTTTCCGAAGCGGTCGGCCGCGCCAAGAAAGAGAAGCGGCCGTGCGACGACGAGGTCGCGCAGGCGCGCGAGCTTTCGGACCTGGTCAAGAAGCTCGATGCCGACCTTGCCGCGGTCGAAGCGAAGCAGGCCGAGCTGGCCCGGGCCCTGCCCAACGTCGTCCACCCCAGCGTCACCGACGAGGAGGAGACGGCCGCGCAATGGGGCGAGCCCCGCTCGTTCGATTTCCAGCCGCTGGCGCACTGGGACCTCGGCGCGGCGCTGGGCATCATCGACCTCGAGGCCGGGGCGCGGCTGGCCGGGTCGCGGTTCACCCTGTTCCGAGGGCAGGGCGCCCTGCTCGAACGAGCGCTCATCAACTACTTCCTCGACACCAACACCCGGCGCCACGGCTACACCGAGATTTCGCCGCCGGTGCTGGCCAACGCGGCCACGCTCGAGGCAACCGGCCAGTTGCCGCACCTCGAGGGCGACATGTACCGGATGCGCGACGACGAGTTCTACCTCGCCCCGACTTCGGAGCCGATGCTGGTCGGGTATCACCGCGGCGAGACCCTGGATGCGGCGAGGCTGCCGGTGAAGTACGTCGCGTACACGCCCTGTTTCCGGCGCGAGTCCGGGTCGTACGGCAAGGACGTGCGCGGGATGGTGCGGATTCACCAGTTCGACAAGGTCGAGTGTGTCCGGTTGGTGCGGCCCGAGGAGTCCTACGCGGCGCTGGAGGAGATGCGCGGGGAGTCCGAGAGCCTGCTGCGCGACCTCGGGATCCCCTACCGGGTCAAGCGGCTGGCCGCGTGGGACATCGCGTTCCAGTCGGCCAAGACCTATGACCTCGAGGCGTGGTCACCGGGCGTGGACCGCTGGCTCGAGGTGTCGTCCATATCCGATTGCGAGGACTACCAGACCCGGCGCGGCGGAATCCGGGCGCGCGGCGCGGACGGCAAGATGTTCTTTCCGCACGCGCTCAACGGCTCGGCCCTGGCATTGCCGCGGGTCTTCATCAGCGTCATCGAGAATTACCAGCAGGCCGACGGGTCGGTTGTCGTGCCCGAGGTTTTGCGGCCCTACATGGGCGGGCTGGACCGGATCGCCTAGACAGCGGTCGGCGAGAGATTCCTCGACTTCGCTCGGAATGACCTCGGGAGTTGCGTTCGCCGAGGCCGGGGAGTGCGTCGAGCCACTCCTCGGCAGCGTTACCTGTCGCTTCTCTTCTCGAACCGGAACCCGGACGGCAGCAAATCGGACAGGCGGCGCGTCTCGAAGCGCCGGCCGTTGGTGACAACGACCTCGGCACCAGGCCCGAACTCAAAGACAACCTGGCGGCAGGCCCCGCAGGGCGGGGTCAGTTCGTCGGTGTCGGTGTAGACGAGCACGGCCTTGACCGTGCCTTCGCCCGCGCTGACTGCCTTGAACACGGCCACCCGCTCGGCGCAGACCGTCAGGCCGAACGAGCTGTTCTCGACGTTGGCGCCGGAGTAGATGCGGCCCGAGCCGGCGAGCACGGCCGCGCCGACCCGAAACCCGGAGAAGGGCGCGTAGGCGTTGCGCGCCGCGGCGCGGGCCGAGCGCAGCAGCCGGTCACGCAGGTTCTTGTTCACTATCGCCTCCAATGGAAATCTCGGGCAGGAAGCTGCGGCCGTCCGGGGTCGGCTGCGTGCCGAGGATGGCCGCGCAGGTCTGGCCGAGGTCGGCGAAACTCGAGCGCCGGCCGAGGTTAGTCCCGGGCCGGCACTGCGGTCCGCACGCGAGCAGGGGCACGTGCTCGCGGGAATGGTCGGTCGAGGATGTGGTCGGGTCGTTGCCGTGGTCGGCGGTGAGGAACAGCCAGTCGAGCGGCCCGAGCGAGTCGAGCAGGACCGGCAGGCGCGAGTCGAAGTCGGCCAGGCCGCGCGCGAACCCGCGGCAGTCGTTACGGTGGCCCCACTCCATGTCGAACTGCACGAGGTTGGCAAAGACCAGGCCGCCCGGCTGTGCGGCCAGCGTTTCGAGGATGAACCCGATGCACTCGCGGTTGTCGATCGAGTGGCGCATCCGCGTGAAGCCACGCCGGGCGAACAGGTCGTCGACCTTGCCGATGCCGGTGACTTCCAGCCCGGCCGCGATGCAGTTGTCCAGCAGCGTGCCCTGGGGCGGCGGGCAGGAGAAGTCGCGCCGGGCCGAGGTGCGGCGGAACGAGCCGGGCTCGCCGGCGAACGGCCGGGCGATGACGCGGCCGACCCGCCACGGGCCTTGCAGGACTTCCCGGATGCGGGCGCAGGCGCGGTGCAGCTCGGCGGCGGGCAGCACCGACTCGTGGCAGGCGACCTGCAGGACGCTGTCGGCCGACGTGTAGACAATCGGGCAGCCGCTCGTAAGGTGCTTCTCGCCGAGGCGCTCGATTATCTCGGTGCCGGATGCGGTGCAGTTGCCGATTGTCCTGCGGCCGAGCAGTTCCTCGACGCGGGCAATCAGCTCGGGCGGAAAGCCGCGCGGGAACAGCGGGAACGGCTCAGCCGTGACCACGCCGGCGAGCTCCCAGTGGCCGGTGGTCGAGTCCTTGCCCGCGGACCGCTCGGCCATCCTGCCGTACGCGCCGAGCGGGTCGCGGCAGGGCGGGACCCCGGCGATGGGAGTGATGTTGCCGAGGCCGAAACGCTGGAGGTTGGGGAGATGAAGACCGCCGACCACTCGGGCGAGATTGCCGAGTGTGTTCGAACCCGCGTCGCCGTAGGCCTCGGCGTCGGGCAGTTCGCCGACGCCGACGCCATCGAGCACGACTATGACTGCGCGGGACATAGCAACCGGAGTGCCGGGGACAGGATTTGAACCTGCATGCTTTAAAGGCACTTGGCCCTCAACCAAGCGTGTCTGCCAATTCCACCACCCCGGCAAAGTGTCGGACGGTCAGGGCGGCGAGGGATTATAGAAACCGGGCCTGGGAAGTCAACCGAGGTGGGTGCGTGCACCGACGGTTGCACAATCGCGGCGGCAGCGTACAATGCTGGCAGGCTGGAAAACGCCATAGGAGGTAACGTGAGAACGCTTTGTGTGCTGCTGTGCGTGTTCGGCGCCGCGAGCGCCGAGTTGCTCGAGATGACCGTGACCGGGCCGGAGGCCGCGGCGAGCGGTATCGCCACCGTGCGCGCGACCGGCGAGAAGGCGCCGGCATACGCGCCGACCGACCTGCCGCTGATGCCGGGCTGGCCCAAGACCGTCGGTGCCGGCTGGTACAGCCCGTCGCGCGGCGTCGCGACCGCCGACCTCGACGGGGACGGCCGGCTCGAGGTTATCTTCCCGAGCGGCGACGGCTACGTCTACGTCTGGCGCTACGACGGCACCGCTTACCCCGGATGGCCCGTGAACCTGTCGGTCGACTCCTGCCAGTACGCGGCCGCGGTCGCGGACGTGGACCGCGATGGCCAGCTCGATATCGCGGTCGGCACGCGGTCGTTTGTCAGCGGTAGCGGCCCGGTTTACCTCTTCGACGCGGGCGGCCGGACCAAGCCCGGCTGGCCGTTCCGGGGCGGGGGCGGCTACTTCAACGAGGCCCCGACACTCGCGGACGTGGACGGCGACGACACTCTCGAGGTCATCGCGTGCGAGCGGCGCGGCAACCTCGGCTACCTCTACGTCGCGCGCCACGACGGCTCGACCCAGCCCGGCGCTTGGCCGGTCACGCTCGACCACGTGCCCGCGACCGGCGCGGCGGCCGGCGACCTCGATGGCGACGGCACCGTCGAAATCGTCCAGGCCTCGTACAACTCGATGTACGTCGTGTCGGGCAACGGCACGGTGCGCACGGGCTGGCCCGTGACGATGCCGGGCGGCCGCAACTGGAGCTACCAGTCGCCGGTCCTGGCCGACATCGACGGCGACGACACGCTCGAAATCATCACCGCGATGCACAAGGAAGGCGGGGCGAGCATCGTGTTCCGCCACGACGGCACGGTCCAGCCCGGCTGGCCCCAGGTGTATGGTTACTGGACCTACTGCCCGCCCACGGTCTGCGACCTGTACCGCGACGGCGACCTCAAGATTCTCTGCGGCACGTCGGCCGGCGTCATGGGCTTCACGCCGGTCCAGCACGCCCACGACGGCGACGGCACGCCGCTTGCGGGATTCCCGTACGTCTCCGAGACCGGGTCCAACGAGCCCAACATCACGGTGGCCGACATCGACGGCGACGCGGATATGGAAATCATCTTCACCTCAAACCGCATCACCAGCGCCGACTCGCTCGGCTACGTCTACGCCCTGCACGACGACGGCACGCTGGTGAGCGGTTTCCCCTTGCGGCCGTGGGGCTTCACCTACCTGAGCGGGCCCAATGTGGCCGACGTGGACGGCGACGACTCGCTCGACATCATCGCGGTTTCGTCCTATGCCGGCCGCACCGACGTCACCATCTGGGAAGCGGGCGTGCCGTTCAACCGCGCGGCCTG
>JAWOHG010000146.1:0-11336 GCA_046485245.1 bacterium | reverse complement strand
ATTCTGCATTCTGCATTCATCATTCCATCCGTTCTCTCCCGCGGAGATCCTTCGACTCGCTTCGCTCGCTCAGGACGACCGCGTTCCGCGGTCGCCTTGACTGCCTCACCCCTCCCGGTAGAATCGGCACGATGCGACTTGCTGTCGGTGCGACCCGGATGCAGCTGATGCGCTTGAAGAAGCGGCTGGCGATTGCCCGCCGCGGCCACAAGCTGCTGAAAGACAAGCAGGAAGAGCTGATGCGCCGGGTGCTCGCGCTGGTGGCCGAGATTCGCACCCACCGGGGCCGGGTCGAGGACGAGATGGCCCGCATCCTCGGCCGGTTTGCCGTTGCCCGGGCCGCTTTCGGGCCCGCCGCGCTGGACACCGCCGTGATGCTGCCGGCCAAGAAGGTCACGGTCACGGTGCGCACCGCCCCGGTGATGAACGTCAAGGTGCCGGTGTTCACCAAGGAGATTTCGGGCAAGACCCGCTGCTACGGCTTTGCCCGCACGTCGGTCGAGCTCGACGCCGCCCTGGCCGCGCTCGACGGCCTGCTGGACTCGCTGCTCATCCTCGCCGAGAAGGAGAAGGCGCTGGAGTTGCTGGCCGACGAGATGGAGAAAACCCGGCGCCGCGTGAACGCGCTCGAGTACGTCCTCATCCCGTCCATCGAGGAGACGGTGAAGTTCATCAACCTCAAGCTGTCCGAGGCCGAGCGGGGTGACCTGACCCGGCTGATGCGGGTGAAAGAGATAATCCGCAAGGAGAACTGAGGTGGCTCGGGGAGGGACGATCCGCCGCGGCCGCGCCTGGCTGTTTTTGGTCCTCTGGATCGCGCTCACCGGCGTCACGCTCTCGGTGAAAATCGACCGCAAGCCGGCCTTATTCGAGCGCGGCGGCGACAAGGTCGTCCACGTCGCGCTGTTCACCGTGATGGGCACGCTGGCCCAGGCCGCCGCGCCCTGGACGTCGCTCTTGGTCACCCTGCCGGTCGGCGTCGGCCTCGAGCAGGCCCAGCGGCTGATGAAGTGGCGCGTCTACAGCGAAATCGACATGCTGGCCAACCTCTGCGGCGCCCTGCTCGGGCTGACCTGCTTCGAGCTGTCCCGGCGGCTGGTGAAATGAGCGACGAGAAACGCGCCCGGCCCAAGGGCACGAACGACTTCCTGCCGCCGGAGTCCGAGCACAAGCGCTGGGTCGAGGAGGCGTTCGGACACCTAGCCAACGTCTACGGGTTCCGGCCGGCCGAAACGCCGCTGTTCGAGCACACCGAGGTATTCGTCAAGACATCGGGCGAGGGCTCCGACATCGTCACCAAGGAGATGTACTCCTTCGCCGACAAGGCCGGCCGCAGCCTGACTCTGCGGCCCGAGGGCACGCCCGGCGTGGTCCGCGCCGCGCTCGAGGCGAACCTGCGCCTGCCCGCCCGGCTCTACTACACCGGTCCGTACTTCCGCTACAGCCGGCCCCAGAAAGGCCGCTACCGCCAGTTCCACCAGCTCGGCGCCGAGGCGCTGGGCGAGGCCGCGCCCCCGGTCGACGCCGAGATCATCCTGTTCGGCGCCGAGTTCTTCGCCCTGGTCGGCATCAGCGACTGCGCGGTCAAGGTCAACTCCATCGGCTGCGTCGCCTGCCGGCCCGACCACCGGGCGAAACTCGTCGAGTTCCTGTCGGCCCGGCTCGACTCGCTCTGCGACGACTGCCGCCAGCGCGTGTCGACCAATCCCCTGCGCGTGCTGGACTGCAAGGTCGAGTCGTGCCACGCCGCAGTCCGCGAGGCGCCCGCGCCGCGCGCCCACCTCTGCCCCGAGTGCAACGCGCACTTCGACGCCGTGCTCGACACGCTGGTGAAGCGCAACATGCGGTTCGAGGTCGACGACCGGCTCGTGCGCGGGCTGGACTACTACAACCGCACGACCTTCGAGTACACCTCGGCCGCGCTCGGCGCCCAGGACAGCCTCGGCGGCGGCGGACGCTACGATTACCTCGTCCGGGAGATGGGCGGGCCGGACACGCCCGCCATCGGGCTGGCCATCGGGCTGGAGCGGACAATGCTCGCGTCCCAGCCGCCTCTGCACGTCGGCCGGCGCCGGCTCTGCTGGGTCGCGTGGTTCTCCTCCGCGGAGCGCGACCACGCAATCGAACTCGCCGACCGGCTGCGCGCCGCCGGCGTCCCGGCCCAGCTCGACTTCGACGCCACGGGCATCAAGCGCCAGTTCCGCTCGGCCGACGCGGCCAACGCCGCGTGCTGCCTGGTCGTCGGGCCGAACGAATTGGCCCGGGGAGTCTACACGCTCAAGGACCTCGGCGCCGGCACCCAGCTCGAGGTCGCCGCCAACTGCGCGGTCGAAGAAGTCCGCGCGGTGTTCCGCGACTAGCCGACCGAGGCATCACGCACAACGCTGTACGCAGTACGCCGGGCGCGGCAAGCGCCAGCTGTTCGGCGTGATACGTGCTGCGTGAGGCGTCAGGCTAGCCGGCGAAGCCGGCTATGACGTACTCCCCCAGCACCAGTCCGCCGCCCTCGTCGTCGACCACGATGGCCGCGGTCCAGCGCCCGGCCGGCCCGGCCGGCAAATCCAGTCTGACGCTCGAACTGCTGTTGCCGCCGCCGGAGTGCTCGACCTTGGCCGCGTGCCCGCGGAACGACTCGGTGCCGATGGCGTCGTAGTCCGGCTCCGGCCCGGCCGGCCAGGCCGCCAACCACACCCGGCACGTCCCGCTGCCCCGCGTCTGCCAGTCGTAGTCCAGCACCAGCCGCGCCAGCGCCCCGCGCCAGAACGGCATCGCCAGCCACAGCGTCGCTCCCGGCTCCGGCACCTCGCCGGTCTCGACCTCCAGCCCCCGTCCGGCCGCTATCGGCTGGACCGTGGCCGCGTGCGCGGCGCTCGGTCTCGGGACCTCCGGCTTCGGCGCTTCGGGCTTGGGTTCCTTGGTGGTGATGATGACTTCAAAGACCGGCTTGGCGGCGGCAGTCTCTTCCTTCAGCTTGGCCAGCCACTCGTCGTACTCGTGCTCGCCCTTGGACTGGGCGTGCCTGGCGCACATCGGCACGAGGTTGTCGACCGAGGTGCGGCCGCCGTTGCGGAACGGCTTCTTGTGCGCCAGGGAAGCGGCCTCGTCATAGCAGCCGGGCACGATGCAGGTCGCGCCGCGCAGCGACAGCACGACGTCGTGGATGTCCTGCGGGTACTGCTTCTCGTCGACGTAGGCGTAGTGGTCCTCAGCCGGGGTGGGCGGGTAGTGGTGCTCGCCGCAGCGCTGGCACTTGGCCTCGTGCGGCAGCTTCTCCCAGTCGACGTACGTCGGCGACCCGCAGTCCGGGCAGTCGTAGTGCCAGTACATTCACACCTCCTGCGCCCATCGGGGCGGGCAGTCGCGGAGATGATGGGGCGGCGGCGCGCGGCTGTCAAGCCCCGTCGGGCGGCGGCGGTCAGCGGTTGTCGACTGGGTCAGGCCTGCTGCTGCGCGCTCAGTTCGTGGAAGGTGAGGCCGCGGCGAACGTGCCACGCGGCCGGGTCGCGGAAGTAGTCGGTGACCTCGGAATACTCCTCGTCGGTCAAAAACGATATCTCGCGCGGTATCTTCTCCGACAGGCCCGCCGCCCGGTCGGTGAGCGACAGCAGGCGCACGCCGGCCGACTCAAGGTCCATCGAACCCTGCTGCTGCCGGTCGAAGATGACAAAGCAGGTGTCGACCCGGCCGCCCCACTCGCGGATTTCGCTGATGACCCGCGCCTTGGTCCAGCCGTGGACCAGCGTGTCGTCGACCAGTAGTACCCGCTTGCGGAACAGCTCGTGGCTCTTGATGCCCTCGAACGGGCTCGCCTCCGGGAACCGGCGCGCCCGGCGGGCGTAGAACATCGGCTTGGTCAGCTTCTGGGCGAGGTCGGCCGCGATCGAGATGCTGCCCGCCTCGATGCCGCAGACCGCGTCGAACTCGATGTTCTGCACCAAGAGCGCCGCCGACGACAGCACGAAGTCGTTGACCGCCGGGTAAGCGGTCAGGCCCTTGACGTCGATGTAGATGGGCGAGAAGTTGCGGCCCTCGTCGACCTTGTACAGCGGCCGCAGGTCACCGAGGCTCACCTTGATGGCGCCGATCTGCCACAGCACGGCCGCGACCGTCTCGGCGAGGTTGCCCGACATCACCCGGCGGATGAGCTCGAGGTCGGGCCGCACCAGCCGCTGCTCGCGCAGCAGCCGGTAGCACTTCCACGCCTCCTCGTCGGTCAGCTCCAGCGCCAGCCGCGTCTCCTCGACGTCGTATACCACGTGCAGGCGGCCGACTGCGCGCTCGCCCGCCAGCAGCTCGTAACTCTCGGCGTTGGACTCGCGCAGGCGCGGCCCCAGCCGCGTCGCCGAGCGGTTGACCAGCTCCCGGTAGACCCCGAACAGACCCTCGGCCAGGCTCGCGACTTCGCTGTACTCGAGGATGTAGGGCGTGCTCGCCCGCACGACGCCGCCCGAGCAGTCCAGTTCGGAAAGCGGCACCTGGTTGAGCTTCACGGGAACCGGCCCGGGCCCGCTAGGCCGCCGGGTCGGTGGGCTTGATGTTCTGGAACCGGGCGCTGTAGAAGAAGTTCCAGAGCGCGCGGGCCTTGCGCTTGAGCTCGGGCAGGGACCCCGAGTTCTCGAGCACGAAGTCGGCGCGGCGCCAGACCTTCGCGTCCGGCGGCTGGAGCTTCAGCCGGGCCTTGGCCTGCTCCGGCGTCATCCCGGCGTCGGCCATCCGCTTGACCTTGATGCGCTCCGGCGCGGTGATGAGGATGGCGACGTCCATGTCCTTGTCCAGGCCCCAGAAGAACAGCAGCGCGGCGTCGACGATGACCAGGCCCTTCTTGTGCCGGTCGATCTCCGCGCGCACCCGGTCGACCAGCGCCGGGTGGGTGATCTTGTTCAACCTGGCCAGCGCCGCCTTGCCCGCGAAGGCCTTCGCGCCCAGGGCGCGGCGGTCGATGCGGCCGGCCTTGTCGAGGATGTCCTTGCCGAACGCCTTGACCAGCGCCGTGTACTGCGGGGTGTTCTTCGACAGCAGTGTCCAGCCGAGCTGGTCCGCGTCGATAACCTTGGCGCCGTAGCGCTTGAGCTCGCCGATCACCGTCGTCTTGCCGGCGCCCATCTGGCCGCCGATGCCTACCAGCAGCCGGTCGCGGCCGAGCTTGCGGTCAAACACCATCGTTCACCTCGCCTAGACGACCTTTGCCTCTTCGCGCAGCACGCGGACGAGTTCGTTCACGGCCGCGCCCGGGTCGCCCTCGATGACGCGGCCCGGTTTGCGGCCCGGCGGCAGCCGGTCACCGACCGGCAAAAGTCCCCGGGTCAGCGCCGACGCGTCGAGGCCGAGGTCGGCCGCGCCGAGCGTCGGGATTTCCTTCTTCTTCGCCGCCATCATGCCCTTGAGAGTGGGCAGGCGCGGCTCGAACTTGCCCTTCTGGATGGTCAGCAGGCACGGCAGGCCGAGTTCGACCACCTCGGTCGCGCCCTCGACCTCGCGGTGCGCCGTGACGTTCGTCCCCTCGAAGTGCGCCTCGGCCACCACCGCGACGTGCGGTATGCCGAGGAAATGCGCCACCGCCTGCGGCACCGCCGCCATGTCGTCGTCGATTGCCTGCTTGCCGCAGAGCACGAGGTCGAACGGCGCGCGCTTCACCGCTACGGCCAGGGCCCGGCCCGTGCCCAGCGCGTCCAGCCCCTCGAACGCGGCGTCCCAGAGGTGGACCGCGCTGTCCGCGCCGGTCGCCAGCGCCGTCTTCAGCGCCGCCTTGGCCCGGTCCGGCCCGAGCGACACCGCCGTGATGGTCGCCGCGCCGAGCTGTTCTTTCAGCCGCAGCGCGGTCTCCAGCGCGTACTCGTCGTAGGGGTTGATGACCCACTCGGCGTCGGACGTGTCGACGAACCCGGTCTGGGTGCTGACCCGGATGCGCGTCTCGGTCGACGGCACCTGCTTGATGCAGACTGCTATGTTCATCCCGCGAACGCCTTCACGCAGAGGCAGCAGTTGTGGCCGCCGAACCCGAACGAGTTCGACAGCGCCGCGCGGATTTTCAGGTCGCGCGGTCCGCCCTTGACGAAGTCCAGGTTCACGCCGCCGTCCGGGTTCTCGAAGTTCACGGTCGCGTGCACCCGGCCGTGCTTGATCTGCAGGGCCATCGCGACGAACTCCATCGCGCCGGCCGAGCCCAGGCCGTGGCCGATCATCGACTTGGTCGAGTTGACTGCGAGCTGGCGCGCGTACTGGCCGAACAGGTCGCCGATTGCCTTGACCTCGGTCGCGTCGTTTAAGGGCGTCGACGTGCCGTGGGCGTTGATGTAGTCGATGTCGGATACGGCGAGGCCGGCGTCGGCGATCGCCATCCGCATCGCGTTGATCGCGCCCCGGCCCTCGGGGTCGGGCGCGGTGATGTGGTGGCCGTCCGCGGTCGCGCCGAACCCGGCCATCTCGCAGATGATCGGCGCGCCCCGGCGCCGCGCATACTCGAGTTCCTCAAGCACGTAGATGCCGCAGCCCTCGGCGATGATGAAGCCGTCCCGGTCGCGGTCGAACGGCCGCGACGCCGTCTCCGGCGTGTCGTTGCGCTTGGACAGCGCGCCCATGTTGGCGAAACCGGAGACCGTGAAACGCGTGATGGCCGCCTCGCTGCCGCCGGCTATCATCACGTCGGCGTCGCCCGCGACGATGTGCCGGAACGCGGCCCCGGTGGCGTGCGCGCCCGAGGCGCAGGCCGAGGTCGTATCGTAGTTGGGACCGCGCAGACCGTAAGAGATGGCAATCTGGCCCGCGGCCATGTCCGGTATCATCATCGGGATGAGGAGCGGCGACACCCGCTTGGGCCCGCGCTGCAGGAACAGGGCGTGGTGCGACTCCCAGGTCTGGACCCCGCCCATGCCCGAGCCGACGATGACGCCGGCGCGGTCGGCGTCGAGCTTGGTCGTGTCCAGCCCGGCCGAGCGCACCGCCTCGTCCGCGGCCCACAGCGCGAACTGGACGAACCGGTCCGACCGCTTGGCCAGCTTGGGGTCAAGCCGCTGGGTCGGGTCGAAGCCCTTGACCTGGGCCCCGATGGTCACTTCGAGGTCGGCCAGGTCGAAGCCCTCGAGCCGTGCCGTGCCGACCTTGCCTGCCATCAGGCTCTGCCAGAAAGTCGGGACGTCGTTGCCCACCGGCGTGACCGCGCCGAGGCCGGTGACGACGACGCGCCGCCGACCCGACGCTGCGGCAGACCCAGCGAGACTCATTGTTCTGTGTGAACCTGGTTGCGGGACTTACTTCTTCTCGGCCAGCCGCTTCCCGAGGTACTCGACCGCCTTGCCGACGGTGACGAGCTGCTGCGAGTCCTCGTCCGGGATCTCGAGGCTGAACTTCTCCTCAAACGCCATCACGAGCTCGACGATGTCGAGCGAATCCGCCCCGAGGTCGTCCACGAAATGGGCGGTGTCGGTGACCTTCTCCGGCGTCACGTGCAGCTGTTCGATAATGATGTTCTTGACGTCATCTATCAACGCCATCAGTTCCTCCTTAGGCTTTGCCGGGCGCTCCCCGACCGTGCAGCCGGTCACCGGTTTGCCCGAATGTAGCAGTTTATCTGCAGACGCGTGCTAGTCAAGCCGACCGGCCGCGCCGAGCGGGCGCAGCCGGGGCCAGGTCCAGCAGTTTGAGCCCGGTACTCGGGTCGACCGCGCGCTTGAGGCTGGTTCGGCCGGGAACGATGCAGACCTCGCAGGTCGCCGCGACCCGGGCCGCGAACAGGTGCCCGCCCCACGCCCGCATCCGGCTGTCGGTCACGATGGCGTGCAGGTGGCAGACCGGGTCGGCCCCGGCCCAGGCGATGTTGCCGGCGATGCTCGCGACCTCGCATTCGGCCTTGATGCGCTTGCGCGCGTAGCGGCGCTCCTTCAGGTGGAAGTAGCCCAGCTCGATGTCCGACGCCGCGCCGATGCCCGACACGACGCCCGAGCGCACCTTCTGCCGGCGCACGAACCCCGCGACCTCGGTCGGGATGTCCTCGCCGCACGCAAGGCGCAGAATGAAGAAGCCGCCGGCCCGGCGCCAGGTCACTCTTCCTCCCCCGCCTGCTTCTCCTTGCGGATGTAGCGGCACTTGGGGTAGCCCGAGCAGCCGACAAACGGCCCGCGCTTGCCCTGCCGTTCGACCAGCGGCTTGCCGCATTCCGGGCAGTTCTCGCCTACCGGCTTGGGCGCGACCCGCTCGCGCTTGCCCTTCACGATATAGCGGCACTTGGGATAGCCCGAGCAGGCCACGAACGGCCCGAACCGGCCCGCCCGCTCGACCAGTCCCTTGCCGCAGGTCGGGCACTTGCCCTCGACCGGTTTGGGTTCGGCCTTGGGCTCGCGTTTGATGTACTTGCAGTCCGGGTAGCCCGAGCAGGCCACGAACGGCCCGAACCGGCCCGTTCTCTCGACCAGCGGCTTGCCGCACTGCGGACACTTCTCCTCCAGCTCGCGGCCCTTGTCCTTCTTGATGTACTTGCACTCCGGGTACCGGCTGCAGGCGGTGAACTTGCCGTACCGGCCCCACCGCTCGGCCAGTTTCGCGCCGCAGGTCGGGCATTCCTCGTCCAGCTCCTGTGCCAGGTCCTGCCTGATGTCGCGCGGGTCGATCTTGTCCAGGTCTTCCTTGAACGGCTTGTAGAACCGGCCGACCACGTCGCGCCACTGCTCGCCGCCCTCCTCCACCGCGTCCAGCTCCCTCTCCATCCCGCTGGTGAACGGTATCTCGAACACGTTGGCGAACCGGGGCACGACGACGTCGTGGACCACCGTACCCAGCTCGGTCGGGTGCAGCTTGCCTTCCCTGCGCTCGACGTACTCGCGGTCGAACAGGACCGAGACCGTGGCCGAATAGGTCGACGGCCGGCCGATGCCGTTGGTGTCCAGCCGCTTGATGAGCGTCGCCTCGGTGTAGCGCGCCGGCGGCTGGGTGAACTTCTGCTCCGGCCGCAGTTCCTTGAGGTCCACCGCCTCACCCTGTTCGAGCCCGGGCAGGAGCTTCTCCTTGTCCGGGTCGCCGTAAGCCTTCTCGAACCCGCAGAACTTGCAGCGCAGGGCGTCGGCTGAGAACGTGTACTCGCCCCCGGCGACCTGGACCTCGGTGATTTCGTACACCGACTCGGCCATCTGGCTGGCCAGGAACCGGCGGTAGATGAGGTCATAAAGCCGCCACTGGTCCGGCGCCAGCGACTCGCGCACCCGCGCCGGCGTCAAATCGAGCCGGGTCGGCCTTATCGCCTCGTGCGCGCCCTGCGCGCCCTTGCGGTCCGGGTAGTGTCGCGCCTTGGCCGCGACGTACTCCTTGCCGTACTGCTGCTCGATGGCCTGCCGTGCCTGGCCGATGGCCTCCTCCGCCACGCGGAACGAATCGGTGCGCGGGTAGGTGATGAGGCCGACCGTCTCGCTGCCCACGGTCAGACCTTCGAAAAGCTGCTGGGCCGCGCGCGTCGTTCTCCTCGAGGCGAACCCGAGCCGCTGGGCCGCATCCTGCACCATCGTCGCGGTCACGTACGGCGGCAACGGCCGGCGCACCCGGTCGCGCGTCTTCACCCCGGCGACGCTGAACTGCGCCGACGCGCACCCGGCCTTCACGCCCTCGACCTCGGCCGCGCTGCGCAGTTTGAAATCCTTGCCCGCTATCTTCGAAAGCTGGGCCTCGAAGGTCGCGCCGTCCGCCTTGGCAAACAGCGCCCGCACGACCCAGTACTCCTCGGGCTTGAAGTTCTGGATTTCCCGCTCGCGCTCGACAATCATCCGCAGGGCCACGGTCTGCACCCGGCCCGCGGACAGCCCGCCCCGCACCGCCTTCCAGAGTATCGGCGACACCAGGTACCCGACCAGCCGGTCGATGACCCGCCGCGCCCGGTGCGAGTTCACCTTGTTCATGTCGATGTCGCCCGGCGCCTTGAACGCCTCGGCCAGCCCCTTGGGCGTTATCTCGAAGAACATCACCCGCTTTATCGGCGCGCCATCCTTCACCTCGTTGGCGACCGAATAGGCGATGGCCTCCCCTTCACGGTCCGGGTCACAGCCGATGTAGATGGTGCGGGCAACCTTCGCCGCCTTCTTCAACTCATTGATTACGCCGGCCTTACCGCGGATGCGGATATAGCGCGGCTCAAAGCCTTTGTCGATGTCCACGCCCAGTTGCGACTTGGGCAGGTCGGCGATGTGCCCCTTGGACGACAGCACGTGCATCTTGCCGCCCAGCATCTTGGATATGGAATGCGCCTTGGTCGGCGACTCGACTATCAGCAGGTCGCGGCGGCGGGTTGCGCCGGTCGCTTTCTTCTCTACTTTTGCGGCTGCCTTTTTCGCCATTGGGCGGCAAGAATAGCGACCGGCCCGCGCCAAGTCAAGGCGCGGTGACCGCTATAGGTCTTCGATTACGACGATTGCTGTCGCGTAATCGTCGAGGTGTGATATACTTACGTGGACGCGCCGCGCCCCCAAGATTTCCGCCGCCCGGCCGGTCAGTCCGATGGTCGGCCGCGACCGTTCGTTGTCCTGGACGTCGATTTCGGTCCAGCCGATGGCGCCGCGCAGCCCGGTTCCCAGCGCCTTGGAGAACGCCTCCTTGGCCGCAAACCGGCCGGCGTACGACGGGTACTTGTCGGCAAGGGTCTCGCAGAACGCCGACTCTGCCGGCGTGAAGATGCGGTCGCGGAACCGCGCCGGGTGGCGCTCGAACGCGGCCCGTATCCGGGCCACCTTCACCAGGTCGATGCCGATGCCGAAAATGGGCATGTCAGGCGAATGCAGAAGGCAGAGTACAGAATGCAGAATGCAGAATTGGGCGGCGCGTCACTGCTTCGACTTGGCGGTGACCACCGACTTCACCATGATGCGAATCAACTCGTCGGCCTCCTTCGCAAGCGGGGCAACTGCGGCGGCGGGCACCAGCGCGGTCCGTCGCATCAGCTCCAGCCAGTACTCGGCCTCCCTGAGCTCCTTGAGCACGACCTGGGATTTGTGGACGAAGTCGGCGCGGCTTTCGGCTGCACATGCCTCGCGGTAGTTGGCACCGGCAGAAGCCGCTGCCCGCATCAACTGGCTGGCGGTGTAGCGACCCGCGGCACCGACTCTGACGCGATTCCCGAACCGGACGACCGCGCAGGCGAACTCCAGCAGGCGTTCCGGCAGGTCCAGTCGCTTTCTGGATTCTGCATTCGCCATTCTGCCTTCTGAGTTCTGCATTCGTCCGGCCTACTGCCCGTTAAGTCTCTCAATGACCGGTATAAGTTCCAACGCGTCGCTTATCTCAAAGTCCGCCCGGGTATTGACCGTGCCGAACGTGTCGCCGTAGCGCGCGAACACCGTGTGCATCCCGATCTCCTTGGCCCC